>DCDI01000078.1 GCA_002316345.1 Phyllobacteriaceae bacterium UBA1059
CGGCCGCACGCCCTCGGTCGCCGCCGACGCGCGTTTCAACGCCATCGAACTGCCCGGAGCCGCAGCCGTGCGCGACGTGCCGATCCTTGGGCAGCTGTATTCCGAGCTGCTGTCCGGCCACTCGATCCTGGTCTACCTCGCGTTCCTTTCCGTGCCTTTCACCTGGTGGGTGCTGTATCGCACGCGCTTCGGTTTGCGGCTGCGGGCCGTCGGCGAAAACCCGGCAGCGGTGGATACAGCCGGCATTTCCGTGCCGTGGCTGCGGTATCGCGCAGTGATCTGCACTGGCATCCTATCGGGCGCAGCCGGCGCTTATCTTGCGCTCGCCATGAATGCCGGCTTCGTCAAGGACATGACGGCAGGACGCGGTTATATCGCGCTGGCTGCCCTCATCTTCGCGAAATGGCGACCGGTGCCGGCCATGTTTGCCTGCCTTCTGTTCGGCTTTCTGGATGCGTTGTCGATCCGTCTGCAAGGCACGCCGCTGCCGCTGGTGGGCCGCGTGCCCGTGCAGTTGATGCAGGCGCTTCCTTACATTCTCACCGTCATCCTGCTTGCCGGCTTTATCGGCAAGGCTATTCCGCCACGCGCCGGCGGCGTGCCCTATGTGAAGGAGCGCTAGATGTCTGCTGCAAGTGATTTGTTCGACGCCGCCCGCGCGGTGATGAGCAAGGCCTATGTGCCCTACTCCAAATTCCCGGTGGGCGCTGCCCTGCGCACGGCGGACGGACAAATCTTTGCCGGCGCCAATATGGAAGTCGCGTCCTATCCCGAAGGATGGTGCGCCGAAACCACCATGCTCGGTCACTGGCACATGGCGGGCGGCAGTGCCATCGACGAGATCGCGGTTGTTGCCGAGCGCATGGACGAGATCACGCCCTGCGGCGGCTGCCGCCAGCGTCTTGCCGAGTTCACGCGACCCGACACCAAGCTGCATCTTTGCGACCAGAACGGCGTCACCAAGACAGTCACGATGGGCGACATCCTGCCGCTCGGCTTTCGCGCCGATCTGCTGAAATGACCGGTGCGGCCGAGCATCTCCGCCGCCAATTGAACGGTCTGGCGCCCACCGTTGCCGTGGTGCTTGGCTCAGGCTTGGGCGAGCTGGTCGACGAGGTCGAGAATGCCGTTCGTATCCCGTACTCCGACCTCCAAGGTTTTCCGCACAGCGGCGTGAGCGGCCATGCCGGCGCGGTCGTTGCCGGCACCTTTGCCGGTCTACCCGTGCTGTTTCTGGCTGGGCGCGCGCACTATTATGAGCAAGGCGATGCAGCAGCGATGCGGCCCGCTCTCGAAACACTGGCCGCACTCGGCATCACACATCTGGTCCTTACCAATGCGGCGGGCTCACTGCACCCGGACATGCCGCCGGGCTCGGTGATGCTGATCAGCGATCACATCAACTTTCCCGGCCTCAACCCGCTGATCGGCGAGCCGACCGACCGCCGCTTCGTTGGCCTCACCGCCGCTTACGACCGGGATATGTGCGAAAGCCTGCGGCTTGCGGCAGAGGCGGTTCAGGTCGAGCTGCATCACGGTGTGTATATGTGGTTCTCCGGCCCCTCCTTCGAAACGCCCGCCGAGATCCGCATGGCGCGCACTTTGGGTGCGGATGCCGTCGGTATGTCGACCGTGCCAGAGGTCATCCTGGCGCGCTTTCTCGGCCTGCAGGTCGCGGCGTGTTCGGTCATCACCAACCTTGCCGCCGGTCTGACACAGGCCGAGCTGTCGCATCAGGAAACCAAGGACATCGCCCCCCAAGGCGGCGCCAAGCTCGCCGCCATCCTGCGCCGCTTGTTTGCCGATGGCGGCTTTTCCGCGCCGGCTGCCTGATCATGCTGCCGCAGGAAATCATTCGCCGGAAGCGCGATGGTTTTCCGCTTGGTTTTGATGAGATCCGCACCTTTGTCGCGGGCATCACCGACAACACGGTCTCGGAAGGCCAGATCGCGGCACTTGCCATGGCGATCCTGCTCAACGGCATGAACCGCGACGAGGCGGTGGCGCTGACGCTTGCGATACGCGATTCCGGCGAGGTCCTCGACTGGTCCGACCTGCCCGGTCCTACCGTCGACAAACATTCCACCGGCGGGGTCGGCGACACGGTATCGCTGATCCTGGCGCCGATCCTTGCCGCCTGCGGCGCTTACGTGCCGATGATTTCCGGTCGTGGGCTTGGCCATACGGGCGGCACGCTCGACAAGATGGATACCATTCCCGGCTATGCGAGCCAACCGGACACCGCCCTCTTCCGCCGCACCGTGCGCGAGGCCGGCTGCGCCATTATCGGCCAGACCACCGCCCTCGCCCCTGCCGACAAGCGCTTTTACGCGGTGCGCGACGTGACGGCGACGATCGAATCCGTGCCGCTGATTACCGCCTCCATCCTGTCGAAGAAACTGGCAGCCGGGCTGAACGGGCTGGTGCTCGACGTAAAGCTCGGCAACGGGGCGTTCATGACGCGCTCGCGCGAAGCGCGAGATCTGGCGCAGAGCCTGGTGGAGGTTGCAACCGGAGCGGGCCTCCCCGCCTCCGCGCTGATCACCGACATGGACCAGCCGCTCGCCAACGCCGCAGGCAACGCGGTCGAGGTTGCCGCCGCCATCGATTGCCTCACCGGCCGCCGCCGAAATGGGCGTCTGGTCGAGGACACTTTGGCGCTCGCCGCAGAAATTCTGGTGCTCGCCAAGCTCGCGACGACAC
>DCDI01000119.1 GCA_002316345.1 Phyllobacteriaceae bacterium UBA1059
CGGTCTCGTCGCGCGGGCTGCAATGCGCCACCACCTTGCCGTGGCGCAGCACGGTCGCGGCGTCGCAAAGCCGCTTCACCTCGTCCAGCCGGTGCGAAATATACAAGATCGACTTGCCCTCGGCGCGCAGCCGCTCCAACGTCTCGAACAGCCGGTCGGCTTCCTGCGGCGTCAGCACGGACGTCGGCTCGTCCAGGATAATCAGCTGCGGTTCCTGCAGAAGGCAGCGGATGATCTCGATGCGCTGTCGCTCGCCGACCGACAGATCGCCCACCATCATGGATGGATCAACCGGCAGTCCATAGGCTTCAGACAGCGCCCGCGCGCGTTGCGCGATCGTCGAGACCGGCACCTTTTCGGCCAAGGACAAGGCGATGTTTTCCGCCGCCGTCAGCGCTTCAAATAGCGAGAAGTGCTGGAACACCATGCCGATGCCGAGCTTGCGTGCTTCGCCCGGGCTGGGAATGCGCACCGCACGCCCGTCCCACAGGATCTCGCCGGCATTGGGTTCGAGCGAGCCGAACAGCATCTTCACCAGCGTCGACTTGCCGGCACCGTTTTCGCCGAGCAAGGCATGGATTTCCCCGCGCTGGATCGTCAGGTCGATCCCGTCGCAAGCCGTCAGCTTCCCGAAGACCTTTGTCAGTCCTCGGGTTTCCAGCAATGCCGGACGGACGTCGGCGCTTTGCTGCACCAATGCTTCTTACTCCCGAAGCCGGCTTTCCCGGCTCCTCAAAGATTGTCTGAAGGCGTCTATCTAGCACTTTATCGCACGGGAACGTCGAGCGAAAGACGCCTTTGCTTCAAGAAGTCGCAGTGATTAATCTTAAGGCAGAAGGATCGTCGTTCCGGTCGTTTTGCGCGCTTCCAAGTCACGATGCGCTTGTGCGGCATCTTCCAGCCTGTAGCGCTGGTTGATGTTGATCTTGACGATACCCTTCGCAACCACGTCGAACAAAGCAGCGGCGGACTCTTCGAGTTCGTCGCGCTTGGCGATGTAGGCAAACAACGTCGGCCGCGTCAGGAAGAGCGAACCCTTCTGCGACAGCACGCCGAGATTGAACGGCGGGATCGGTCCAGACGATTGGCCAAAGGTCACGAAAAGCCCGCGCGGCTTCAAACAGTCGAGCGAACCTTCATACGTGTCTTTGCCAACGGAATCATAGACCACGTCGCACTTCTTGCCGCCGGTAATCTCCTGCACCCGCGCCACGAAATCCTCTTTCGTGTAGTCGATCACGTGGTCATAGCCATGCGCCTTGGCGAGTTCGACCTTCTCCGGCGAGCCGGCCGTGCCGATCACGGTCGCGCCGAGATGCTTGGCCCATTGGCCGAAGATCAGGCCAACGCCACCGGCAGCCGCATGGTAAAGCACCGTGTCGCCGGCTTTGACCGCAAAGGTCCGGCGCAGCAGATATTCCACCGTCATGCCCTGCAGCATCATGGCCGCGCCCTGCTCGTCCGAAATCGTTTCGGGCAGCTTCACCAGCCTGTCGGCTGGGATGACGCGCTGTTGCGCATAAGCGCCGAGCGGCCCGACATAGGCAACGCGGTCGCCCACCTGCAAACCGTTCACACCATCGCCCAACGCTTCCACGACGCCGGCCGCTTCGTTGCCGGGCACAAGCGGCAAACCGTTTGGCGCGGGATAAAGGCCGGTGCGATAATAAACATCGAGATAGTTCAGGCCGATCGCGGTATGGCGAACAAGCGCCTCGCCGGCCTTCGGTTGTTCAACCGGAGCATCCTCATAGACCAACACGTCCGGTCCGCCATGCTCATTAACACGGATTGCCTTGCTCATGCTGTTTCCTTCCGTCCAAGGTTCGGGAACAACTGCATTACCCCGCCGATAAAGAAGAGGTAGAGCCCGGTCACGGCCATCGCGATCTTCACCCACTCAGATGCATTCATGTTCTGCACCAGCGCCAGAACCGAAATCGCGCACCACACCAGAAACACCGTCAGGTTCAGGTTGCGAAGCCGCACTACCCGCACCGGATGAAGGAAACTCATGGGAATGAAGGTGAAGATCGCCGAAAACACCACGACGGCGAAGGACACATATTCCCCGGGCTCGATCACGAACAAGGTGAACACCACCATGTTCCAGACCACCGGGAAGCCCTTGAAGAAGTTCTCCTTCGTCTTCATGCCGGTATCGGCATAATAGATCGCGCTGGAAACCACGATGATCGCGGCCGAAAGGAAGGACAGCCCCTCGCCCATAAAGCCGCGCTGATAAAGCGCGAAAGCGGGGATGAGGACGTAAGTCACGTAATCGATGATGTTGTCGAGCAGCTCGCCCGACCAGGTCGGAAGCACTTCCTTGACCTGCAGCTTGCGCGCGATCGGACCATCGATACCATCGACGAGAAGTGCCAGACCAAGCCACAGAAACATCGCCGTCCAGCGTTCTTCGCTCGCGGCCACCAGTGACAGGAAGGCCAGAAATGAGCCGGAAGCCGTGAAAAGATGCACGGAAAAAGCGCGCGCCTGCGGCACGGTTACCTTTTTCGGTCCCTTCACAAATTGCTCAAGCTTCGACACGGACCATCCATCCTGTCGACGGGCAGAAAAGCCGGTCGTTGCTGGAACTCTTCATCGTGGCCGTCACTCTTCTGCCGCTGCTTTTCCGCTCGGGGACGCGCGCGACACTAGTTTCAGCGCTTCTGCCAAACAAGACCAAACAGGCAGTGGTTCACCACTGTTGACAGCTTCCACACTGTTGAAGGGCGCTGCGTCGCATTGCAGCCGCTCTGGGTGCTCGGATAAACAGAGCGCAACCCCAAGGATACGGCCATGACAGATATGCTCGCCCCCAAGACGATTCTCGTTGCCGGCGCCGGACCTGCCGGGCTCATTGCCAGTCTCGCAATGGCAAAGGCCGGCTTCGATGTCAGCCTGATCGGTCCTGAAGCCGGCGCGAGTGATGCACGCACCACAGCGCTGATGGTGCCGGCACTCGATTATCTCGTTGAACTCGGCATCGATACGAGCTTTGAAGGCAAGTCCGCTTCATTGCGCACCATGCGCATCATCGATGCCACCAAGCGGCTGCTGCGCAGCCCGACCGTCCCCTTCCACGCCAGCGAGATCGACCGCAACACCTTCGGCGCCAACATTCCGAATGCCGTGCTGGCGCAGACGCTGTCGGACGCGGTCGCCAACCAGCCGCGCATCACCCGCCATCTCACCACTATCAAGAACTGGGTGCCGTCGGCCGATCGCATCACTGCTGCGCTGGACGATGGTCTGCGCCTCGAAGGTGCCTTGGCGATTGCGGCCGACGGGCGCGGTTCCCCTGCGCGCGATGCCGCCGGCATTCGCACGATCGGCCATCCCTACCCGCAATCGGCGCTCGTTCTGTCCTTCAGCCACACCCGCCCGCACAACGACACGTCGAACGAGTTCCACACGGAAACCGGCCCATTCACCCAGGTGCCGCTGCCCGGCGACAAGTCCAGTCTGGTCTGGGTGGTCTCGCCAGCGGAAGCTGAAACGCTGAACGCGCTGGACGATGCGGAGCTTTCCCGCCGCATCGAAGCCCGCATGCAGTCCATGCTCGGTTCGGTCAATGTATTGCCCGGCCGCCAGATCTATCCGCTGTCGGCCCGTATGCCGCTGTCCTTCGCGCAGTCGCGCATCGCGCTTGTCGGCGAAGCGGCCCATGTCTTCCCGCCGATCGGGGCGCAAGGTCTGAACCTCGGCATCCGCGACGTGCAGACCATCGCCGGCCTCGTGGAAGAGAATCTCAGCGATCCCGGCGCCGATAACGTTCTGCGCAGCTATAGCCGTCGCCGGACGCCCGACATCTTCGCGCGAAACAGCGCGGTGAACCTGCTGAATCGTTCGCTTCTGTCCGGTCTCCTGCCGGCACAGATGGCGCGCAGTGCTGGCCTCAGCCTGATGGAAAAGCTCCCGCCGGTGCGCAGCTTCTTCATGCGCGAAGGCATGGCGCCCGGCAGTGGTTTTCGTGGCCTATGGGAAAAGGTCGGGCGGCAGGACGCCTGATCGAATCAGATAAAGCAGCGCCGTCACGGTGGCGACCGAGCCTGTGGTCGTCACCAGAATGCTGGCCGAAGCCCGTTCCACCCACACGCCGTACTGCGCAGCAATGATATAGACATTGGTGGCCGTCGGCAGCGATGCCAGCAACATCGCAGTCCACACCCACACGGTCGGAAAGTCGCCGATCAGGCTCAGCATCGTGTAGCAAAGCAGCGGGTGCAGGAAGAGCTTCAACAACACGATCGGCCCGATCGCCGTCGGCATTCGCCGCAGCGGCCGCAGTGCGAGCGTCACGCCCATCGCAAATAAGGCGCAAGGTGCTGCCGCCCGCGACACGATCTCCAACAAGCGATCCAGCGCTCCCGGCGCACGGAAGTGAAACGCCGCCGCAAGAACGCCGAGGATCGTCGCGACGATAAACGGGTGCAGCAGGATCTTGCGTCCGATATCGAGCGCCAGGCTGCTCGCGCCAGGGCTGCGCTCGCCCGACAACGCCATCAAGGTCGGCGCTAAGACGAAGTGCATGACGTTCTCGAAGCAGAAGATCAGCGCCACCGGCACCGCCGCTTCCTCGCCGAACGCAATCAGCGCGAGACCCGGTCCCATGAAGCCGATATTGCCATAGGCCGCCGCCAGAGCCTTGATCGTGCTTTCCGGCACGTTGCCGCCGAACAGAAGTGAACCGGCGAACATCGTCGCAAAGATCAGGAACGTCGCCAGCATCGACGCCAGAATGAACGAGATCTGCGTCAGCTGCTCGATCGGCGTCTTGGACAGCAGCTGGTAGAAGAGGGCCGGCAAGGCGATGTAGAGGATGAACACATTCATCCAGGCCAAGCCTTCGACCGGATGCTTCATAAGCTTCGCGACAACGAAGCCGATCAGGATCATGCCGAAAAACGGCAGAACCAATCCGACAACATCCGCCATGATCAGACTCGCTTGGGCTTTGGAGGCTGGCCCTTAGGCCGGCAAAGAGCGTCCAGCGGCGCTAACCGCCACAGCCACCTGCGTCAAGCATTTGCGGGATTGAACAACGCCGGCGCTGCGGCCAAATAACAGGCATGACAGACACACGACATGCCAAGTTTCAGATCGGTCAGGTGGTCCGGCACCGGGTCTTCCCGTTCCGCGGCATCATCTTCGACGTCGATCCCGAATTCGCCAACACCGAAGAATGGTACGAAGCGATTCCTGCCGCCGTGCGGCCGAGCAAGGATCAACCCTTTTACCATCTGCTCGCCGAGAATGAAGACAGCGAATACATCGCCTATGTGTCCGAGCAGAACCTGCTGGAGGATTCGGACGGCGGTCCTTTGCGTCACCCGCAGCTCAACCAGATCTTCGCCCGTGATTCGGCAGGGCGATATCGACTGCGTGGCCAGCCGCATCATTAACGGCAAAAACCGGAAGAACTTCAGAAAATCTCGGAAAAAATGGCCGCTAAATAGGAAAAAGGCGGAGCTTTCACCCCGCCTTTTTCCGGTTTTTCCGTCGACTTTCTGCTTTTAGTTCGCGGTCTTCGCCTTCTGCTGCTCGTCCTTGAGCTTCTTCGCGAAGTCGTCGTTGTTCTTGTTCACGAAGGCTTCCAGCTTCTTCTGGCGGTCTTCGAGGTCCGACTGCTGCAGCGGAGGACCGTCATAAGCGCCGGTGAAACCGCCGAGCGAAACCTTGATCGGGTTCGGCTGATTCTGGAAGTTGACCGAGGTCAGCGTGAGGTTCGTGCCCTTCTTGAAACCTGCAACCAGCTGATCGTTGAGCGGCGCTTCGGCCACGCACCGATCCGGGAAACAGATAACATAATCAAGCTTCTGCGCCTTGTTGTTGTCGACCTGAAGGCCGACACCTGGAGGCAGCAAACGGCCGGTCGGCACGGTGACTTGGAACACGCGGCGGCTCACTTTGCCCTTGACCTCGACGAGGCTGACGGCGGTGATCAGCTGGCCGGTATTAGCGGTCATGATCTGCTGAACGTTGCAGATCTCAACGTCCTGCTGCTTCTGGCAGGCCTTGAACCAACCCTTGGGCGGAGCCGCAGGGTTCTGCTCCTGCGCAGATGCTGGCGCAACACCACCGGCAACCACAGCAGCGAGGCCTGCCGCAACAAGGGCAAGTCGCGACGTGTTGAGGTTCGGAAACTTCATGGGTCGGTTATCCTCTTGAATGGATGGCGGTGAGCGCTACCCAGCCGCTAGCCGGCGTCAGTGTTGCTTAAATAAGGCAACAGGATGACTGTTGGCGGCCTGTTACACCGGCTTGTTCCCGGAATCCAGCTTGGCGAAGGCCCGGAAACACATCATTGCGCCGCCATTCCCCGCGACTGTGATATTTCCGTCGACCGAATCGGAAAGACTGCCCATGCCCACCAAATCCCTGCTGCTTGCCTGTTCGATGCTGATGACGGTTGCCTTCGGTGCTCCCGCGGCACGCGCAAAGCCGGCACATGCGATTGCCATGCAGGGCAAGCCCGCACTCCCCGCAGACTTCCAGCATATGCCCTATGCCAACCCGGATGCGCCCAAAGGTGGCCGCGTCGTTTATGCCTGGCAAGGCAGCTTCGACAGCCTGAATCCCTTTATCGTTCAAGGGGATGGCGCGCGCGGTTTGTTCGACACGGACTTCGGCAACAACGTCTTTGAGCCACTTATGATGCGCTCGAAGGACGAGGCCTTCACGCTTTATCCGCTGATCGCCGAAAGCGTCGAAACCGATGACGCGCGGTCGTTCGTCACATTCACTCTGAACCCGAACGCCAAGTTCTCTGATGGCCAGCCGATCACCGTCGACGACGTCATCTTCTCGCTCGAGCTGTTCCGCGATAAGGCGCGCCCGATCTATCAGCGCTGGGTCGGCGTGATTGATCGCATGGAGCGCGTTGGCGAACGCGGCCTGAAGCTCGTTTTCAACGACAAGGCCGACCGCGAATCGCCACTGCTTCTGGCGGGCATTCCGATCCTTCCAAAGCATGCGATCGACCGCGAGACCTTCGATCGTACCAGCCTGAAGCCGATGATCGGCTCTGGCCCATACATCATCGACAATGTGCGCCCGGGCGAACAGGTGACCCTGAAGCGCAACCCGGATTACTGGGCGAAGGACTTGCCGACCAAGCGCGGCTTCGACAATTACGACGAAATCCGCATCACCTATTTCCGCGACCCGAACACAATGTTCGAGGCCTTCAAGAAGGGGCTGGTCGACGTTTTCCCGGAGGACCAAACCGGACGTTGGACGACCGGCTACAACTTCCCAGCTGTGGCCGACGGCAGGGTTCGAAAGGAAACCTTCGACAAGCAGACGCCTGCGGACATGCTCGGCTTTGTTCTCAACACGCGCCGGCCCATCTTCCAGAATCGCGATGTGCGCCGCGCGCTTGCCGGGTTGTTCGACTTCGAATGGAGCAACCGCAACCTCTTCAACGATGCCTACCAGCGCACCACGAGCTACTTCGATGGCTCCGAACTTTCTTCGACGGGCCGTCCTGCATCTGAGGCCGAGAAAAGCCTGCTTGCACCCTATCCCGATGCAGTGCGCCCCGACATTCTCGCGGGAACCTGGACGCCGCCAAAGTCCGACGGCAGCGGTCGTGACCGGGAGTTTCTGCGGCAAGGCTTTGAAGCCCTGAAGGCTGCCGGCTATTCCATGCAAAACGGCCGCATGGTGGATGCCAAAGGCAAACCGCTGGCCTTCGAGATCCTGCTCAACGGCAAGTCGAGCGAACAGATCAGCATGGCCTGGCAGGGCACCCTCGCCCGACTTGGCATTACCGTGTCGGTCCGCTCCGTAGATGCCGCGCAGTATTTGCAGCGTCAGCGGACCTATGACTTCGATGCCATGCTGATGCGCTACACTTCCTCGCTTTCGCCCGGCGTGGAACAGCAGTTCCGCTGGGGTTCGGCCTCCGCCAAAGCGCCCGGCACCTACAACTTCGCAGGCGTCGCCGAGCCTGCAATCGATGGGCTCATCAACCAAATGGTGAATGCGCGAGACCGCGACGAGTTCGTGACGATCGTGCGCGCTTATGATCGCGTGCTGCTGAGCGGCGCCTACATCGTGCCCTTGTATTATCAGCCGCAGCAATGGGTGGCGAGCTGGAGCCATATTCACCGGCCCGAACAAACCTCGGTTTACGGCTACCAGCTGCCGACATGGTGGTCGGAGGGCACTGCGCGATGACCCTGAGCATTGATGTCGTGTCGGACGTTGTTTGTCCTTGGTGCTTCATCGGGCAAAAGAAGCTCGATCTCGCTTTGGGCATGGTTCCAGACATCGATGTCACCCTGAATTGGCGACCCTATCAGCTCGATCCAACCATCCCGCGTGAGGGCACGGACCGCCAAGCCTATATGCTGGCGAAGTTCGGCAGTCAGACAAAGATCGATCAGATCCACGCCCGCATCGAATCGATCGGGCAGGAACTTGGCATCGCCTTCGATTTCGCCGCCATCAAGGTCGCTGCCAACACCCTCGATGCGCATCGGCTTATCCGCTGGGCGGGCGCAACCGGTCCTGAACTGCAGGGTCGCGTGGTCCGCAACCTGTTCTCGGCCTATTTCGAGCAAGGTCGCGACATCGGCGATCCCCAAGTTCTTGCCGATCTGGCGGGAAGCAGCGGCATGGACGCGGCTGTTGTTTCAGCCCTGCTTGCAGCGCCTTCCGACATCGAAGCCGTGCAGCAGGAGATCGCAACGGCCACCACCATGGGCATCACGGGCGTTCCCTGCTTTCTGCTTGATGGCCGCTACGCCCTCATGGGTGCGCAGGAGCCTGAGATCCTCGCAGATGCGATCCGGCAGGTGGCAGAGCAGAGATAAACGCTTAAACGACTGCTTTTGATTCAAGTTGAGCAGGAACAGCGTACCCTTTTCGTTTCACAACTAGATAAACTTTTAAATGTTGCAGAACACATGCCGAACAGATACGGTCTGTTCTGGGTTTGTTTTTTGATTCAGAGGGTCTTGGGATGCTGACGCGCAAGCAGATGGAACTGCTTTCCTTCATCAATCAGCGGATGAAGGAAAGTGGTATCCCGCCTTCCTTCGACGAGATGAAGGAGGCCTTGGATCTTGCCTCCAAGTCGGGAATCCACCGCCTGATAACGNNCGGCTTTGGAAGAGCGCGGATTTATCCGTCGTCTTCCGAACCGCGCCCGAGCGCTGGAAGTGATCAAGCTGCCAGAGTCTCTGTCGCCGGCACTCGGCCCCAAGAAGTTCTCGCCGAGCGTGATCGAAGGCAGCCTCGGCAAGAAGCCGCCGGAGCCAGCCAAGCCGCAGCGCAGCGCCTCTAATGACGACGATGCGAACGGCATCTCCGTGCCAGTCATGGGCCGGATCGCGGCTGGTGTGCCGATCTCGGCGATCCAGCACCCAACCCACTCTATCACCGTCCCGCCGGATATGCTGACGGGTGGCGAGCATTATGCACTGGAAGTGCGTGGTGATTCGATGATCGAAGCCGGCATCTTCGACGGCGATACGGTTGTGATCCGCGATGGCAGCACGGCCAACCCTGGCGACATCGTGGTTGCCTTGGTGGACGATGAAGAAGCTACGTTGAAGCGCTTCCGCCGCAAGGGTGCGTCCATTGCCCTCGAAGCAGCCAATCCCGCTTACGAGACGCGTTTTTTCCCGCCACACCGTGTCAAGGTTCAGGGTCGTTTGGTTGGCCTGATCCGGAAGTACTAGGCGGCTCTTCAGCCGGCACTCCTGCTGGCGGTTTGGTCTGCTGAGACGGCTTCGTGGCCTCATCTCGCGGCTGGCGTTTGTAGGGTGCCATGCCGCGAGCCTCGCGCGAGAAGCGGCGATGGTCGTGCCATGGTCGGTAAGGTCGAGCCAGTGCATGCTGAACGGTCGGTTTGCCGCTCTCGGGATCAATGGTGATTGTGGCGCTGCCCTTTTGCGCAAGGTCGCGCTTGGTGAGCACCACCTGTTTTGAGCCGCGGCAGGCGCGGCTGTTCGCTGTCGCATCGTCGATGACGATCACAGCGGCGTCGCTGCAATGCGCTTTCAGGTCTCCGCCTTCGGGAAGAGACATGATGCTCACGCCGGGCGAATTGTTGATGGTGCAGACGTCATCCTTGCACAGAAAACGGTCTGAGGGCGCAGCCGTTGCCCCCTTGCCATTCTCCGGCTTCACCAAAGTCATTGCGGAAGCCGCGCGTTGCCATTCTTGTGTTGTGAAAGCGTTGGGCCGTGTTCGATTAACGGCGAGCTTCCCTTCTTCGGTTCTCACCGCGATCAATCGGGCATCCTCGGAAATGTAGAGGTCCGGCACCTGCCGCCCCGCAAAAGTAAGCGTCCCGGCAAAAAGAAACGGCAGTGCAAGAAGGCGTAGCCTGGTTGTGGTGAAGCAACCAACCACAAGCGCGATCGTAAAGAGAGTAAGGGTGGAAGCCGGCACGATGCCGACCGCATCCAGTGGTGAGCGCTCCGCCAGCCAGTGCGCCACACCCAACATGAGGTCTAGTCCGAAACCCATCACCATCAAAGGCAGGGCTTCCAAGCCGAGCGGCATCAGGGCGACAGCCAGCACGGCTGGCGGCATCATCAGGATGCCGATGATCGGCATGGTCGCGAGATTTGCCAGAAGCGTGAGGGGTGACACCCGCTGGAAATGATAGGCGCCGAAGATGCTTGTAGCGCTGCCGGCAAGAATGGACGTCGCAACTGATCCACCGATGAGAACGACGAGGTAGCGCAGGACGCGCGCCATCGGCGAGCGCGATGTCGGTGGTGCGTGGCGCCTGGATTTGAGCCGCCACTGCTTCCAACCGGCATAGCCTGCGATCAGCGCAGCCGTTGCCGCAAAGGACATCTGGAAGCTTGGCCCCATCACCTCATGCGGTGTGATCAGGAGGATGATCAGCGCGGCGATGGCGAGATTGCGCATGCTCAGCGCGGCGCGATCAAACAGGATCGCGGCGAGCATGACCGCGACCATCAGAAAACTTCGGTTGGCGGCAACCTGATCGCCGGCGAGCAGGAGGTAGAAACCCGTGCCCGCCAAGGCAACGAAGGCGGCGACCTTCTTGACGGGGTATCGGGCTGAGAAGCCTGGAGACAAAGCAAACAGAGCGCGCATGGAGCCCATGATCGTGGCTGCGGCCAACGCCATATGCAGGCCGGAGATCGACAGGACATGGGCCAGGCCGGTGATGCGTAGATCCTCGTTGACCGCCTCGGGGATGCCAGCGCGCACGCCAGCAATCAGCGCCGCCGCGATCTCGCCGGATGCGCCCGGGATCACCGCCCGGATCTTGTCCGCTATGGTCATGCGCAGGCGCTCGACACTCTGCGCCAAGCTTTGCGACCAGGCTGGTTCAGGACCGCTGTCTGCTCGAACGGGGTTGCGCAGAAAGAAGCCGATCGCGCCCAGCCCATCGAAATAGCTCTGGAACGCGAAGTCATAGCTCCCTGGCCGCACTGGTCCGGATGGCGGCATCAGCCTCACCACACCACGAACCACCTCGCCCGGTAGCAGCTTGTCCGGGACCTGCCGCGCGGTCGCGCGCACACGATCCGGCGCATAGCGAAGGGTCGGTCGCGCTGTCGATAGGACGTCGAGCGTCAGCCGCGTTCGTCCGCTTTCCTGAAGTTCCACCAGCACGACGCGACCAGTGACTTCGGTGGCAATCGGCGAGCCCAGGATCGGGGTTGCCTTGCGTTCGGTCTCGATCTTGGCGGAAGCGACACCTATGAGCAGCGCCACCACGGCCAGACCAATAAGATGCCAGGCGTGATGCCGACGCAGGAGGAACGCGAGCAGCGTTGCGCACAACACCGCAGTCGCCACGAGAACGCCGGACGGCTCGAAAGGCAGAAGGAAATAGGAAACGGCGCCGCCGCCGATCAGCGGGGGCAGGCTCAAGAAGCCAATGCCGCGCGACCATTCCGCCTGCCACGCGCGTTTCCATTCATGCGGTTGAAGCGCCAGCCATCCAAGCAGTCGCCTAACGAGATGCGACCCCGTCCGGCCACGCGCGCGATCTTGCTCTGGCCACGTGTCATCAAACGCGGCCTCATCGTCCTCGCTGACGAAGAAAGCCCGTTCGCTGTGTCCGGACGCAGCCGTACTGATCGTCGCCCCCTTCGATCCCCATATGATGCAAAACTTGCACCTGCCCGCACCTATGCTACACGGGCGCGCGTCCTGTGCCAGCCCGCCTGAGGCTTGGCCAGCGAAATGNNCCCCCATGTCGAAGCCCATTGTCACCCGCTTCGCGCCCTCGCCCACGGGCTATCTGCATATCGGCGGCGCGCGCACGGCATTGTTCAACTGGCTTTATGCCCAGCACACCGGCGGCACGATGCTGCTGCGCATCGAAGACACCGATCGCGAGCGCTCGACCGATGCGGCAACGGCCGCGATTCTCGATGGCTTGAAGTGGCTCGGCCTGACCTGGGAAGGGAAGCCGATCTCTCAGTTCGCGGGCGCCGAGCGTCACCGCGAGGTCGCCGAGGAGCTGGTGGCCAAGGGGGCTGCTTACCGCTGCTATGCCACGCCGGCCGAACTCGACGAAATGCGCGAAAAGGCCAAGGCCGAAGGTCGCCCACCGCGCTACGACGGCCGTTGGCGCGACCGCGATCCGTCCGAGGCCCCTGCCGGTGTGAAGCCCGCGATCCGCATCAAGGCCCCGCGTGAGGGTGAAACCGTTGTCATGGACCGCGTTCAGGGCGAAGTGCGCTTTCCCAACAAGGATCTCGACGATTTCATCATCCTGCGCTCGGATGGCAACCCGACCTACATGCACGCCGTCGTGGTGGACGATCACGACATGGGCGTCACCCATATCATCCGCGGCGACGACCATCTGACCAACGCCGCGCGCCAGACCGTGATCTACCAGGCGATGAACTGGGACGTTCCGGTCATGGCGCATATCCCGCTGATCCACGGTGCGGACGGTGCCAAGCTTTCCAAACGCCACGGCGCGCTCGGCGTCGAAGCCTATCGCGAGATGGGCTACCTGCCAGAAGCGCTGTGCAACTATCTCGCACGCCTGGGCTGGAGCCATGGCGACGACGAGATCATGACCATCGAGGACATGGTCCGCTGGTTCGAGATCGAGGACGTCAACAAGGGTGCGGCGCGCTTCGACTTTGCCAAGCTGGAAGCCGTAAACGGCGTCCATATGCGGCGCATGGATGATGCCGCCCTCACCGCAGCCCTGATTGACACGCTGCCCTACCTGCCGAACGGCGAGGCTACTTTGGCGAAGCTGGATGATAGCAAGCGCGAACAGCTCAGCGCTGCCATGCCGGGCTTGAAAGAACGTGCAAAGACGCTGGTGGAGCTTGCCGACAGCGCCGGCTACCTTTTTGCCGCTCGTCCGCTTCCGCTCGACGAAAAGGCGGCGCAAATCCTTGATGCCGATGCACGCAAGGTGCTGAGCGAGGCGCACGATGCTTTGTTGTCCGTAGAAGACTGGTCGGCGGCATCCGCGGAAGCTGCCGTTCGCGAGGTTGCTGAAAAAGCAGGCTTGAAACTCGGCAAGGTCGCGCAGCCGCTCCGCGCTGCATTGACTGGCCGCAGCACGTCGCCCGGCGTGTTCGATGTACTGGCTGTGCTCGGAAAGCAGGAGTCGCTAGGCCGTCTTTCTGACCAAATCGGTTAGGGTTGGAACAACTCAGTTGCAGTGCACTTATGGCAGTGCAACATTAGATGCCGGAATCCTTGGCACGCCCTGCTGAATACGATAGCACTGCCCTGCCTGCGGGTTTTCGCCACACTTCGGCAATTTTTCCGCCATGGCGTCTTCCAGTAATGAGAAGGACTTTGCGATGACCGACGCGAACGCTGATTTTAGCCTCAACGGTAAATCTATTAATTTGAAGGTCCGAAAGGGCTCGGTCGGGCCGGACGTGGTCGATATCGGCTCCTTGTACAAGGAAACCGGGGCCTTCACCTACGATCCCGGGTTTACTTCAACCGCATCGTGCGAGTCGGAAATCACCTATATTGATGGTGATGAAGGCGTGCTCCTGCATCGCGGCTATCCTATCGAACAGCTGGCAGAACAGGGCGACTTCCTGGAAGTCTGCTATCTGCTTCTTTACGGCGAACTGCCGACGCGCACGCAAAAGGAAGATTTTGACCTGCGCGTGACACGCCACACCATGGTGCATGAGCAGCTTGGCTGGTTCTTCCGCGGCTTCCGCCGCGATGCGCATCCGATGGCCGTCATGTGCGGCGTGGTTGGCGCGCTTTCCGCCTTCTACCACGACTCGACCGACATCTCGGATCCCCAGCAGCGCATGATCGCCTCGATCCGCCTGATCGCAAAAATGCCGACGATCGCGGCGATGGCCTACAAGTACCATGTCGGCCAGCCGTTCGTTTATCCGAAGAACGAGCTGAACTTCGCGGCGAACTTCCTCCATATGTGCTTCGCGGTTCCATGCGAGGACTACAAGGTGAACCCGATCCTGGCGCGCGCCATGGAGCGGATCTTCATCCTGCATGCCGATCACGAGCAGAACGCCTCGACCTCGACCGTGCGCCTTGCCGGTTCCTCGGGTGCCAACCCCTTCGCTTGTATCGCTGCCGGCATTGCCTGCCTGTGGGGTCCGGCGCATGGCGGCGCCAACGAAGCGGCGCTCAACATGCTGGGCGAAATCGGTTCGGTCGACCGCATTCCGGAGTTCATTGCCCGCGCCAAGGACAAGAACGATCCGTTCCGCCTGATGGGCTTCGGTCACCGCGTCTACAAGAACTACGATCCGCGCGCCAAGATCATGCAGAAGACCACGCATGAGGTTCTCGGCGAGCTCGGCATCAAGGACGATCCGCTGTTGGACGTCGCGATGGAGCTCGAAAAGATCGCGCTGACCGACCCGTACTTTATTGAAAAGAAGCTCTACCCGAACATCGACTTCTATTCCGGCATCACGCTGAAGGCGCTCGGCTTCCCGACCACCATGTTCACGGTGCTGTTCGCCGTTGCCCGCACGGTTGGCTGGATCGCGCAGTGGAAGGAAATGATCGAGGATCCGAGCCAGAAGATCGGCCGTCCGCGTCAGCTTTACACCGGCTACACGCAGCGCGATTACACACCGATCGCCAAGCGCTGATCGGCTACGAACACGAAGAAGCCCGGCCTCAACGCCGGGCTTCTTTCGTTATATGGGCAAGATAATCGACCTGGCTCCGCAAGTGTTGGACGCTCCGGCGTCATCTTTCTGACGGATCAAATGATCCGACAGGCGCGCAGCAGCTTTAACAGCCGCAGCACCGCGGGCAGCCGATTGAAGGCGACGTAGACCAGACGTTGTTCCCCGCCATAGATGTCCTTGTGCTGCGATAAAGAGCGGACAGGGTACAAGAAGCGATTGGTGAAGTCGTTCGTATAAAAGAAGCGAAAGCCGCGCCGCGTCACCCAGTTCTTGTTGAACTCCTTGTCTTCTATCAGGTGAAAGGGCGACAGGCCGAGATGCAGGTTGCGGACGCCTTCAGCCTGAAAGGTCTCGATCGCCGCGCGCATCAGCAGATAGCCGGCTAGAGGATCGGTGTCCGGTAACCATCGCCGTGTTGCGGAGAGATAACCGACAACCTGCCCCTGCTCGTAAACCGGATCGAAGAAGGCAAAGCCCTCCGGCTCTCCTCGTGCGTTGAACAGCACGAATTTACGAGCGCCGGGTTCATCGTCGAGCACGACCGGTCGTACGAGGAAGCGCAATTCTCGGCTCTTCGTGGCCTTTGACCGCCGCCAGGCGTCGGATACCGCCTGCAGCTTTTTCGCCATCTCGCCCGCGAGCGGAACTTCGCGCACGGTGTGACCGCTGGCTGCAAAACGGTTTGCGGCCGTTCGAAAGCTACGGCGCGACGGCCCCTTGAACGAGAAGCTGCGGAGGTCGACGACAGTTTCCGACCCGAATGCATTCACGAAGAAGCCGCGCGCGTTGAGCAACGCGGCCGTGGCATGCGAGATCTGCCAGAAGCTGACATCCCGGTACTTGGCCATGAAGGCATCGATCAAGGCGCCGTGGTGATCCGTCGGCGCAACAGGATCGGCGAGCACGAAAGCAGTGCCGCCTACCATCTTGTAGCTGAGGAAGCCATTCTGATCGCCGAAATACAGCAGATCAGGCTGGAACGCGGCGGAGTAGGCCACGGGGAAGCGTCCATGCTGTTCGAGCAGCGCGCGGCGCTTGGATTCGGGATGTGCATTCATCCCGGCGACAGATAGGAAAACCCTGTGCTCGAACAGAGGCAAAACGCAGAAAAAAGCTGCGGCCGCCTTTTACACGAGTTCGACTTCGAGAACCCCTGGCACTGCCTTGATGGCTGACGCCATGCGGGGCTCGATCCGGTATCGGTCCTGCAACTGGACCTCGATCTCGCCCTGCCCGCCATCCTTGACCACGACGAAACTGACTTGGCCCTCACCACGCGTGTTAAGCTGGTTCGACACGATCTGGATGGGAGCGGCATCGCGCACGAAAACGCGTAGTGCCTTCTGCACGCGGCTGGCTTCCTCATCGAGCGACTGTACCGTCTGGATGCGCAGGTTAACACCCTCCGGCCTGTCTTCGGCTGCTACGGTAATGACCAGCGAGGTACCAGGCTCCAGGAAGTCGCGATACTGCGCCAACGCCTCGGAAAACAGCACGGTCTCATATTGTCCCGATGAGTCGGACAGCATGATGATGCCCATCTTGTTGCCGGTGCGAGTGCGCCGCTCCTGCTTGGAAGTCACGGTGCCGGCCAGCCGACCGGCCGTGGCACCCTTCTTCACCGCTGCCTGGAAGTCGCTCCAGTTCTGGACGCGCATCTTTGCGAGAACACTGCGGTATTCATCGAGGGGATGGGCCGAAAGGTAGAAGCCGATGGCCTGGAACTCGCGCTGCAAACGGTCCGCAGGCAACCAGGCATCAGCGGGCGGCAGATAAAGCTTCTCTGGCTGTGCAGCGGCACCGCCGAAGATGTCACCCTGCCCGCTGGCGGCATTTTCCGCGGCGCGTTGGGCCATGCCCATCATGCGCTCGATGCCGGCCATCAGTGCCGAACGGTCATAGCCGAAGCAATCGAAAGCGCCGGCCTGGATCAGGCTTTCGAACACACGCTTTCCGACGATCTTGCAGTCGATGCGGGTGCAGAAATCTTCCAGCGAGGAGAACTGGCCTTCCTTGCGCTTCTCGACGATGTGGTCGACCGCATGTTCGCCAACACCCTTGATGGCTGCCAGCGAATAAAAGATCTTGTTCTCGCCGACTTCGAAGATGCGGTGCGAGGTCTTGACCGAAGGCGGCACGACTTCGATGCCGAGGCGCATCGCATCCTGCCGGAAGTCAGATAGCTTCTCCGTGTTGTTCATGTCGAGCGTCATCGACGCCGCCAGAAACTCCACGGGGTAATGGGCTTTGAGATAGGCGGTCTGGTACGAAACGATCGCATAGGCTGCGGCGTGCGACTTGTTGAAGCCGTAGTCGGCGAACTTGGCGAGCAGGTCGAAGATGAAGTCGGCTTGCGGCTTGGTCAGCCCGTTTTTCACCGCGCCTTCCACGAAGCGCACACGCTGCACCTCCATCTCGGCGCGGATCTTCTTGCCCATAGCGCGACGGAGAAGGTCGGCTTCGCCCAGCGTATAGCCGGACAGAACCTGCGCGATCTGCATGACCTGCTCCTGGTAAACGATGACGCCCTGCGTCTCCTTCACCAGGTGGTCGATCATGGGATGGATGGAGGCGATCTCCTCCTCGCCATGCTTGCGTGCATTGTAGGTCGGGATGTTCTCCATCGGACCCGGGCGATAAAGCGCCACCAGCGCAATGATGTCCTCGATGCGGTCGGGTTTCATGCCGATCAGCGCCTTGCGCATGCCGGCGGATTCCACCTGGAACACCCCGACGACTTCGCCGCGCGACAGCATCTCGTAGGTTTGTCTGTCGTCCAGCGGCAGGCGTGGCAGATCGATGTCGACTCCACGCCGCTTGATCAGGCGCACGGCATTTTCGAGCGTGGTCAGCGTCTTCAGGCCGAGGAAGTCGAACTTCACCAGACCGGCCTGTTCGACATATTTCATGTTGAACTGCGTGACCGGCATGTCCGAGCGGGGATCGCGATACATCGGCACGAGTTCCGACAGTGGCCGATCACCGATCACGATGCCGGCGGCGTGTGTGGACGCGTGGCGGAACAAGCCTTCGAGCTTCTGCGCGATGTCGAGCAGGGTTTGCACGATCGGCTCGCGGTCGATCTCTTCCTGGAAGCGCGGCTCGCCCTCGATCGCCTTGGCCAGCGTCACCGGGTTGGCGGGGTTCGCCGGCACCATCTTGCAGAGACGATCGACCTGGCCATAGGGCATCTGCAGCACTCGGCCGACGTCGCGCAGCACGGCGCGCGCCTGCAGCGTTCCGAAGGTGATAATCTGGCCGACCTGATCGCGGCCATACTTGCCCTGAACGTAACGGATCACCTCTTCACGCCGGTCCTGGCAGAAGTCGATGTCGAAATCGGGCATCGAAACGCGGTCGGGGTTCAAGAAGCGCTCAAACAGCAGTGAAAAACGCAGCGGATCGACGTCCGTGATGGTCAAGGCATAAGCAACCAGCGAGCCCGCGCCTGAACCGCGACCCGGGCCGACCGGAATGTCATGCGCCTTGGCCCACTTGATAAAGTCCGCCACGATCAGGAAGTAGCCCGGGAACTTCATCTTGATGATGGTCTGGTTCTCGAACTCGAGGCGCGCCTCGTAGCGCGGGCGCTCGGCCTCGCGCTTGGCCGGATCGGGGAACAGCTGGACCAGGCGCTCCTCCAACCCTTTCTTGGTTTCGGCGACCAGGAAGTCGTCGATGGTCATGCCGGCCGGCGTCGGGAAGTCCGGCAGCTGCGGTTTGCCGAGCGTGAGCGTGACGTTGCAGCGCTTGGCGATTTCGACCGAGTTGGCCAGGGCGCCAGGCAAGTCCTTGAACAACTCCGCCATCTCGGCCTGGGACTTGAAGCACATCTCCTCGTTGAAGCGGCGCACGCGCTTGGCGTTGGCCAGCATCTCGCCTTCGGCGATGCAGGTGCGCGCCTCGTGGGCGATGAATTCGTCCTTGCTGATGAACTGCACCGGGTGGGTCGCCACCACCGGCAGGCCCAGGCGCGACGCCAGCGCCACCGAATGGCGCACCTGCTGTTCCTGGTTCGGCTGGCCGGCGCGCTGGATCTCGATGTAGAAGTGGCCCGGGAAGATGCGCGCCCAGCGCTCGGCGGCTTTTTCGGCACGGGCGATGTCGCCGTTGTCGATGGCCTGGCCGACGTCGCCGAAACCGGCGCCCGAGAGCACGATCAGGGCATTGGCCTGGTTCACCTCGGGCTCAAGCGTGGAAACGCTTGTGGCCAGCGCTTCCAGCCACTCGACGCGGATCTCGGCGCGACCCTTGTACTGGTTGGTGAGCCAGGCCTTCGACAGCAGGTCGCACAGCTGCAGGTAGCCGCTGCGGTTTTTTGCCAGGATCAGCAGGCGGTGCGGCTTGTCGCGGTTGTCGTCGTTGGTGATCCAGGCATCGACCCCGACGATCGGCTTGATCCCCTTGCCGCGCGCCGCCTTGTAGAAGCGCACCATGCAGAACATGTTGGCCAGGTCGGTGACGGCCAGCGCCGGCTGCTGGTCCTTGGCGGCTGCGCCAACCAGGTCGTCGATGCGCACCAGGCCGTCGGCGATCGAGTATTCGGAGTGGACGCGGAGATGGGTGAAAGTCGGGGAAGTCATCCCGTCAT
>DCDI01000107.1:0-2907 GCA_002316345.1 Phyllobacteriaceae bacterium UBA1059
ACGCGGCGACCGGACGCGGCTGACCGCCACCTCCTGGCCCTCCAGCAGTGCGCTTGCGCGGCTCTTGAACCGTTCATACTGCCGAACGGCGACCGCGCGCCGGGCATTGCCGGCGACCTGCACGGCCCACGGCTTGTTGGAGATCTTCGACATCGGCATGGTCGCAAAGCGCACGATCGGCAGATCGCGGCAGGCATCGGCAAAGCTCTTCTTCGCATCGAGCGGCGCCTGCTCGGCATCCTTGGCGCCGATGAAGCTGTCCGCGGATGCGCCTAGGATATCGAGCACATAGCCTTCCGTTTCGATCGGCAAAAAGCCGCCGGATGCAAGCCAGCGCGAAATCCTGCCCTCACCGGCATTGTAAGCCGCTGCAGCCAGACCGAGATTGCCGTATTTATTGCGCAGCTCGGCGAGATAGGCAGCCGAAGCCGGCAGGGCCTGGGCGATGTCGAAACTGTCAGCCAGCCCGCGCATCTTCGCGGTGCCCGGCATGAACTGCGCAATTCCCTCAGCGCCGACTGGTGAAACCGCCCCGGCATCGAAGCGGCTTTCCTTCCAGATCAGCCGCGCGAAAAAGGCTTCCGGCAGCGCGTTGGCCGCCGCGTTCGTCTGGATCAGATCGCAGATTTCCGCGACACGGCCGCGCTTGGCGATCTCCGCCTGCTCCGCCTCGCTGATATCGGTTGGGGGCATCGGCACATAACCGGAAGGCTCCGCCACTGCGCCCAAGCATAAGGACGCCGAAAACCATGCGGCAAGCAGGCTTCGCCGCATGATTTCAGTCTATTCCGCGGCTTCGCGACCGGTCAGGCCGTATTTGCGCTCGATATAATCGGCGACCATGACCTGGAAGTCAGCCGCGATGTTTGGGCCCTTCAAGGTCGCAGCCTTCTGCCCATCGATAAACACCGGCGCACTCGGCGTTTCGCCGGTGCCCGGCAGCGAAATGCCGATATCGGCATGCTTCGATTCACCCGGGCCGTTGACGATGCACCCCATTACCGCGACCTTGAGCTCTTCCACGCCCGGATACTTCTCGCGCCAGATCGGCATATTGGTGCGGATATCGGACTGGATGGTCTGCGCCAGTTCCTGGAACACGGTCGAGGTGGTGCGCCCGCAGCCGGGGCAGGCCGCAACGATTGGGATGAACTGCCGGAAGCCCATGGTTTGCAGCAGTTCTTGGGAAACCTGCACTTCGCGCGTGCGGTCGCCACCCGGTTCCGGCGTCAAGGAAATGCGGATCGTGTCGCCGATACCCTGCTGCAGCAGGATGCCCATCGAGGCGGACGAGGCGACGATGCCCTTGGTGCCCATGCCCGCTTCGGTCAGACCGAGATGCAGCGCGTGGTTCGAGCGCTGCGCCAGCATCGTATAAACCGCGATGAGGTCCTGCACATTGCTGACCTTGGCCGACAGGATGATCTTGTCGCGCCCAAGCCCGATTTCTTCCGCCAGTTCGGCCGAGAGAAGCGCCGACTGCACAATGGCTTCGCGCATCACCTGCACGGCCGTCAGCGGCGACCCGATAGCGGCATTCTGATCCATCAGAGCCGTCAGCAGCTCCTGGTCGAGCGACCCCCAGTTTACGCCAATACGCACCGGCTTGTTGTAGCGGATCGCGGTTTCCACGATCGCGCCGAACTGCTTGTCCTTCTTGTCCTTGAAGCCGACATTGCCGGGATTGATGCGATATTTGCCCAGCGCCTCGGCGCAATCGGGATGATCGGCCAAGAGCTTGTGGCCGATATAATGAAAGTCGCCCACCAACGGCACGAAGATCCCGAGCCGCGCCAGCCGGTCGCGAATACGCGGCACCGCCGCCGCACTCTCATCGCGATCCACCGTGATGCGCACGATTTCGGACCCGGCTTTATGCAAGGCCGCAACCTGCGCCACCGTGCCGTCGATATCGGCCGTGTCGGTATTGGTCATCGATTGAACGACCACCGGCGCGCCCCCGCCGACCATCACATTGCCGACAGGAACGCCGACCGAAACGCGGCGCGGGAAAGGAGCGGAGAAGTATTCAGGGTTCATTTGGCGACCGCCATGCTCGCAAGCTTGCGCAGGGGGTGAAGGGAGAAGAGACGGATGTCAATCACCGGCTTGTCCCAGGCGACCGGCACCGTCTGCTTTGTGATCGATATAACGCGTCGCAAGAGCGATATGCGCGGGAATGCGCTTCGTGGCGCGGAAGTCTGCGACCTGCCGGCGAGAGATTTCCAAGGCGGCGGCCATGCCCTCTAGACTGAGGTGGCGCCGCTCCATGATCGCGCGAAACTCCGCATTCTCCATTCCCGCTTCCGGCAGGCGCTCGATCCACTCGGCGGAAAGCGCGATATCGCCCGGCCACTCGAGCGCCGTTCCGTCCTCATTGACGCGGAAAGCGCGAAACAAAGCAGCATCATCCCTCAGGCAGATGAAGTGCCGATGACTGAAGATCGCCGGCGCAAGATTGATGACCGCAACTCTGCCATCACGCCACGTGATGTGAGCACAGAACCCATCGGCAGGCTCTGCATCCCTCAGTCGGGGTAAGGCTTGTCCAACGATGATCAGATCGTCAGTCATTCAAGCGGCTCCATTCTCCAGCAAGAAAGGCGGCATTCTCACTCGCCCATTCCAACGCCGTCCGCAGATCGGAAGCCCTGATCGCGCCACGCAACACCACGAGGTCGGCAAGCGAAACGAGCGCCTCATGATCCGGCGTTACCACATGGAAGTGTGGCGGATTATGATCGTCTGCGAACATCTGGATCTTGATGTTACCCAGCCTGACCAGAGTAGGCATCCGCTTCCGTTACACTCCGGCTTGGCATGGCACAAACATAATAGTGCGCTTCGTGCACTCTTACAACGTCCGCAGCACCGGTGCTGCTTTTTGTCCGAGCACCCGCCAGGTGC
>DCDI01000107.1:2926-3135 GCA_002316345.1 Phyllobacteriaceae bacterium UBA1059
GCCTATGCCGACCGTCAGCACCAGCGCGATCAGGATGGTGGAGGCCGCAACATCGGGCAGGAAGCGCCAGGGCAGCTTCATGATGTTTGCAATCACGAACCATGCCGCCGTACCGCCCGCGAAAAGCGCGAAGATTGCCGTCGCAAGGCCGATCAGCAGATATTCCAGGCTGAAGGCGGTGATCAGCGTTTTGCGCGTGGCGCCGAGCG
>DCDI01000032.1 GCA_002316345.1 Phyllobacteriaceae bacterium UBA1059
CACGCGAGCGATTGTCTGCTGCAAGCTGGAACGGCGCGCCAGTGCGCTTTCCTCCGACACGTTGGGATTGTTCAAGGCGCGTTCGAGCGCCGCGAAAGCGGATTGGTACACCTTTTCGCGGTATGCACGATCCCCAGCATCGCCCTTGTCGAGCGCTGATCGAATGGCGCGTTCGAGTGTGTCCACCGGGTCCTCTTGAGCCTTGCCGTGTTCGAATCGTTAACGCAGAGCGGCAACGGGTTCAATCGCAGCTGTGCCACGATCCTGCAACCCGCACACGAACGCCTAATGACTGGACCTGTCAGGCCTCGTCGATCGCCAGGCCGAACGCGTCGGCCACATGGGGCGCAACCAGTCCCGCGTGCAGCGCCAGAAGGATGAGTTCGGCATCGAGCCCATCCGGATAATCCGCCGCCCGCTCGACACGCGCGGCCAGCGTTCCCGCCAGGCCTTGGCCTAGCAATTCAGCCATCCGGCCTTCGCCCAATACGGTAAAAGCGACGAGTGCTGCGGCATCTTCATAGGCGCGCTCCGGCAGGCTGTCGGCGTTTCCGTGCTTTTGCACCAGCCGAACGGCCGCGAGCTTCACGCCATCGACCACTTGGGCGGGATGCACATCGCAGCGCCGCAAGCCCTTGTCGAAGGCACGCAGATCGGCAGAGCGCCCGAACCGACCCATAAAGCCGAAAGAGGATCGTCCTGCCATGAAAAACTCCAAACCAGATAGCTGCTCCGTTGACCCGTCACATAGGGCGCAACTACCCGCCGCGCATCGCCTTGACGCATCGACATTGGTTGAACGAGAGCCTCGCACGCTTTCGCTTGATCTCAGCCTCCAATCCAGCTATGAGCCGCCCACGATCGCTTCGAGACATCTTCCGTCCGCTTGGCGACGCCGCTTTAGCTCAGTTGGTAGAGCATCGCATTCGTAATGCGGGGGTCGCGTGTTCGAGTCACGCAAGCGGCACCATTTTCCGATGATGATCATCCGGTCAGCCCAGCTTCCCCCCGGAACAAGCTGTTTTTCCGCAGTCCCGCACGTCTTGATGAGTTTTGGTGTTTACACGCAAGGCGCTGTCTTGCGGTTGATATCCGATTTTTTCGCCGAGAAAGCCGCTCACGGCTTGATGGAAACGCGTCGGCGCGTTGATGTATAGGCAGCCTGTCGCATCGTCGGCGGCGGGATGTTCGGCGTCAACCAGACTGTGGCAGGCCTTCCATGTCTTATCGTGCCGTGATCGACCAGACGGTTTACAGGTTCAGCACGCTTGCCGAACTGATGGCGAAAGCGACGCCGCAGCGCTCGGGCGATGAGCTTTCAGGCATCGCGGCAGACGGACCGATTGAACGGCTCGCTGCTCAGATGGCGCTGGCCGATCTGCCTTTGCGCGCTTTCCTTGAACAGCAGCTGATCGATGGCGAGCATGACGATGTGTCGGAGCTGATCGCCAGGCAGCATGACCCCGACGCCTTTTCGCCTGTGGCCAGCCTGACCGTCGGCGAATTTCGCGAATGGCTGCTATCATCGTCGGTTGGTCAGACCGAGCTTGAAGCCGTGACTTATGGGCTGACGCCGGAAATGGTTGCGGCCGTGTCGAAGATCATGCGGGTCAAGGACTTGATCGCCGTTGCCGACAAGCGGCGCGTCGTCACCCGTTTCCGCAACACGCTGGGCCTGCCGGGGCGACTGTCCTTGCGCAACCAGCCCAATCATCCCACCGACGACTCATTCGGCATCGCGCTGTCGGCCGTTGACGGTCTGATGATGGGATCGGGCGACGCGGTGATCGGCGTCAATCCTGCCACCGACAGCCTTGCCGACTACATGCGCATCGTGACGCTGCTTGATGACCTGCGCCAGCGCCTGTCTATCCCCACCCAGACCTGCTGTCTTGGTCACGTTTCGGTCGCCTTGCGGGCGATGGAAAAGCGCGCGCCCGTGGATCTCGTTTTCCAGTCCGTCGCCGGGTCGCAAAAGGCCAATGAAGGCTTCGGCGTCAGTCTGGCGATGCTGCGCGAAGCGCAGGACGCGGCTTTGTCGCTGAACCGCGGCACGATCGGCCGCAACGTCATGTATTTCGAGACCGGGCAGGGCTCGGCGTTGTCGTCTGACGCGCATTTCGGTGTCGATCAACAGACCATGGAAGCGCGTGCCTATGCTGTCGCAAGGGCGTTTGATCCCTTTATGGTCAACACGGTGGTCGGCTTCATCGGCCCGGAATATCTCTTCAACGGCAAGCAGATCATCCGCGCCGGGCTTGAGGACCATTTCTGCGGCAAGCTGCTTGGCCTGCCGATGGGGGTGGATGTCTGTTACACCAACCATTGCGATGCCGATCAGGAAGACATGGATACGCTGTTGACGCTTCTCTGCGCGGCCGGCGTCAACTTCGTCATCACCGTACCGGGCGCCGATGATGTCATGCTGAACTACCAGTCGCTGTCGCACCACGACGGGATCTTTGCGCGCGAAACGCTGGGTTTGAGGCCTGCCCCCGAATTCGAGGCCTGGATGGTTGACGTCGGCCTCGCCGATGAAGCGGGCCGGTTGAAAGACCACATGCCGCCCGCGCTGATCGAGGCGATGCGGACCAGCGCGGATGCCGCCGCATGAGCAAGCTCACCACCCACCCCGCTTCCGAGCCTGCACGCACGGAGCTCAGCGATTTCGCTGAGCTGACGCAGGCGCGCATTGCGCTGGGGCGAGCCGGATCCAGCACGCCGACAGCGCATGAACAACGGTTCCAGCTCGATCACGCGCGAGCCCGCGCCGCCGTTTGGTCTGAAGTCGACGAGGACGCGTTGTTGGCGCATCTCGACCCGCTTGGCTTGCCGATCATCACCGTGGAAAGCGAGGCGGTCGATCGTGCCGATTACGTGCGCCGACCCGACAAGGGCCGCCTGCTTGCACCTGCTTCCCGTCAGGCTTTGGCCGATCGAAGCGGGCGCTTTGATGTCGTGATCATCATTGCAGACGGTCTGTCGGCAACGGCGATCAACCTTAATGCGGCGGCTCTTGTGGCCGATCTCGTCCGACGGCTTGAGGCGGCCGGCTTGCTCCTGGCGCCGATCGTCGTGGCACGCCGCGCCAGAGTTGCGCTCGGCGATGCGATTGGCGAAACCTTGGGCGCCCGTGTGACCATCACGCTGATCGGAGAGCGTCCGGGCCTGTCAGCCGCCGATAGTCTCGGCGCCTATCTGACTTATGCGCCCATCTCCGGCACGCCGGACTCCAGCCGCAACTGTGTTTCCAACATCCGCGAACACGGAATGCCGCTGCCCCGGGCGGCCGAAGCGATCGCTGCGCTTGTCGAGCGGATATTCAATGCGAGGCTTAGCGGCGTGAAACTCGTCGAAAGCCGGCTTTCATCGGAAGAGCCAACGAAGATCGCGTCGGTGCCGATGGCTTCACCAGGCGACGAGGGCACCGATACCTAGAGGGGCAAGCTCATGCATCCCAAGAGAAGACATGAGCTTGCCAGGCAGTCAAAGGCAGGCTGGTTTTACCAGCTGGCGAGAACCGAGCCCTTGAAGGTCTTCTCGACGAAGTCCTTGATCTCGGCCGAATGATAGGCCGCGACCAGTTCCTTCACCCAGGGCTTGTCCTTGTCTTCGCTGCGAACCGCAATGACGTTGACATAAGGACCCTTCGGGCTTTCACGCAGGATCGGGTCCTTCACCGGGTCGAGGCCGGCCTGTTCGGCATAGTTTGTATTGATGCCGGCGGCATCGACGTCGGGCAGGGCGCGCGGCAGCTGGGCGGCGTCGATCTCGACGATCTTCAGGTTCTTCGGGTTCTCGGTGATGTCGGCGATGCTGGCGGTGGTGCCGACGCCGTCCTTGAGCTTGATCACGCCGTCATCGGCCAGAAGCAGCAAAACGCGGCCGCCATTGGTCGGGTCGTTGGGGATCGCAACCTCAGCGCCGTCGGCCAGGTCGGCGATCTTCTTGACCTTGTTGGAATACACGCCGATCGGGAAGTTCACCGTGGTGGCGACGGATTCGATCTTGTAGCCGCGATCCTTAACCTGGTTGTCGAGGTAAGGCTGGTGCTGGAAGGAGTTGGCGTTCAACTCGCCCGAAGACAGCGCTTCGTTCGGCACGATGTAATCCGAGAACTCGATGATCTCGAGATCGATGCCCTTGGGCGCCAGAAGCGGCTTCACGGCTTCCAGGATCTGGGCATGCGGTCCAGGCGTCACGCCGATCTTGATCGTTTCGGCCGAAGCAGCGGCGGTGAAGGCAAGGCCGAGCGCGAGGCCGGCAACGAGGGTTTTGAGCGTCATTTCAGGATCCTTGGTTGGGAGGGGTTTAGAACCGCGAACGCTTGTCGAAGCGCCGCGCAAGAAAATCGCCAAGGCTTTGCACGCCCTGCACGAGGATGATCAGTACCAGCACCACCGTCAGCATGACGTCGGGCATGAAGCGCTGGTAACCGAAGCGGATGCCGAGATCGCCGAGCCCGCCGCCGCCAACCGCCCCCACCATCGCCGAATAGCCGATTAAGCTGACCACGGTCAGCGTCAGCGCCAGCGTGATGGCCGGCAGGGCTTCCGGCAGCAGAACCTTGCGCACGATCTGCAGCGGCGTTGCGCCCATGGACCGCGCGGCTTCGATCAGGCCCTGGTCCACGCCGCGAATGGCGCCCTCGATCACGCGGGCGATAAAGGGAGCGGCGGCAATCGTCAGCGGCACGATCGCGGCCTTGGTGCCAATCGACGTGCCGGCGATGAAGCGCGTCAGCGGCACGATGGCCACCACGAGGATGATGAAGGGTGTCGAGCGCGCAGCATTCACGATCAAGCCGAGTACGCTGTTGGCCCAGGGTGCTGCAAACAGTTCGCCGGACCGGCTGGTCGCGAGAAACACGCCGAGCGGAATGCCGATCAGCGAGCCGATCAAACCGGACACGCCCACCATCCACAGCGTCTGGCCGAAGGAGGATATCAGCAGATTGAGGATCTGCGGGGAAAAGACGTCAGGCCACATAGCCGAGTACCTCCACATGAAGGCCGAGTTCGCGCGACGCATCCGTCAGCGCCTGCAAGCGATTCTGGTCGGCGGGCGTGCTAACCACCAGCGTGCCGAACGGATGGCCGCCAATATAATCCACATTGCCCTGGATGATGCCGAGATCGATGTCGAGCTTGCGCGTCAGCACTGACAAGAAAGGCTGGCTAGCATCGCCGCCTGTGAAAGTGAGGCGCACCAGAACCTGGCTGCCGGCCAACGGCTTGGCGCTCAAGCGGCTGGCCAGATGCGCCGGCAGTTCGTTGCCGGTGATGGACGACACGAAGGAGCGCGTCGTTGGATGCTGCGGCCGCGTGAACAGGTCGAAGGTCGGTCCTTCTTCCACGATGCGCCCGCCATCGATCACCGCGACGCGGTCCGTCACCGACTTGATCACCGACATTTCATGCGTGATCAGCAAAATGGTCAGATCGAGCTCGGCATTGACCCGGCGCAGCAGCGTCAGGATCTGTTCGGTGGTTTCGGGATCGAGCGCCGAGGTTGCTTCATCCGAAAGCAGCACCTTGGGGTTGGTCGCCAGAGCCCGCGCGATGCCAACGCGCTGCTTCTGGCCGCCCGATAGTTCAGCCGGGTAACGCCGCGCCTTGTCGGCCAGACCGACGAGGTCGAGCAGCGGCATGACGCGCGCCTTGATCTCGGCGCGGCTCGCGCCCGCGATCTCCAGCGGAAGGGCGACATTGTCGAAGGCGGTTCGGCGCGCCAGGAGGTTGAAATGCTGGAAAATCATGCCGATCGCGCGGCGCTCATGGCGCAAAGCGCGTTCATCCAGCGCCGACATTTCGACGCCATCGACGATCACCTGGCCACGCGTCGGCTGTTCCAACCCGTTCACCAGCCGGATCAAGGTCGACTTGCCCGCGCCCGAACGCCCGATCACACCGAGGATCGCCCCTTTCGGCACGTCGAGGGTGATCGTGTGCAGTGCGGTGACAGCATTCGAGCCGGCACGGCCGCCATAGGTCTTTTCCACCTCGCGCAGCTGGATCAAAGCGGGCGGCGTGGCGGAGGGGTAAGCAGGCGGATGGGAAGCGGGGTTTGGGGTCACAAGGTAGTCCGAAATCTGGAGCGTATAGCTACTTGTTTTCTAGCATCTAAGTCGAGGAACCCGGGTTCGCGGAACCTCCATCAAAGAGAACGTCCTTAGACGAAAGTCGCCGAAATCGGTCAGATTTTCCAAATTTCGCCGGCGCGGCAAACCGTCACCGCACCGATGCGCGTTCAAGGGAAACGTCTGACACCGGACAAGGTTTGTCAGGACGCTGTTGGCTGGCCCGGAACGGTTCAAAGGCGACGCGGTTTGGATGCTGCTTTTCTTGAGGATCTTCCATGCCATCTCGTTTAGCCGCGGCTGACACTGATCCGCAGCTTGTTCCAGGCGCGTTACCGATGCCGACCGATCTTGTTGTTCACCATGCCCCGGCGTCTGCCGTCGCGGCGCACCTGCTTTCCTTTTTTGCCAAGCTCGATGCCCCCGGCCTCATTCACATAGCGCGTAGCGAGCGCGATGCCGACGAGCTCGCGCGTGCCCTGCGCTGCTTCGATCCCGCGATCGATGTGCTGGTTCTGCCGCCTTGGGACTGTCTGCCCTATGATCGCACACCGCCGCAGCGCGACTGCATGGGACGGCGCATGGCGGTACTGGCCGCAATCGATGCGGAGCCGGCCAGACGCCGGCTGGTCGTGACCTCGCCGGAAGCGATGCTGCAAAGCCTGCCGCCAGCTGAAATCGTGCTCGATGCTAGCTTCTCGATCACCTCGGGCGAGACGCTCGATCGCGACGCGCTGAGCGCCTTTCTCGACCGCACCGGCTACATTTTGGACGACCGCGTCGATGAAGCCGGGGAAGCCGCCTTGCTCGGCGATGTCGTCGACATCTTCCCGGCCTCCGACACTTTTCCGGTCCGCATCATCCTCGGCGAAGGTGAGGTGGTAGAGGATATCCGCACCTATGATCCTGCCACGCAGCGCACCGACGACTCGATCGAAACGATCACATTCGGTGCGGCCAGTGAGGCGGTAGTCCCGGCCGGCGAAGACAATGCCGACGCTGCTGGGTACATCCAGTGCATGGAAGCACGAATGTCGGCGCTGTACGGCGAGATGGGCACGCTGTTTGACCGTCTGCCCGATTTCGCCGTCAGCTTGTCGGAAGAAGCGGAAGAGCGTGCCGTTACCGCCCTCGACCTGATCGACGATGCGCGTCAGGCGCGCCGCGAGTTCGGCGAAGGCAAGACGCGGGGCGGCGACACCTATTACCTCGACGCCAAGTCCTGGAAGAAAACGCTCAAGAGCCGCAAGCCGGTGATGATCGATGTCGGCGCTGTGGAGGCCGCGCCGCGCTTTACCGTGGAAACTCAGCCGCAAAAAGCGTTTGGCCGCTTCGTAACGGAGCAGGTCGAGGCCGGCAAGCGCGTGCTGGTGACCGGCTTTGCCACCGAGCTGAAGCGGCTGTCGCGCATTCTGGCGCGCAACATCGAAGGCAAGGTGAACAGCGTCGAGACCTGGCAGGCAGCACTTGATGCGCCGGAAGGCAGCGTGCTGACAGGGGCGTTCGATCTCCACGGCGGCTTCATCGATGAAAACAACAACATCACGGTTATCGCGGCCCCGGACCTGTTCGGCGCGCGGCTGAGCGACAGCGAAGCCACCACCGAGGATCTGCTGTCTGAACCTGAATTGCGCGTGGGCGATGTGGTTATCCACGAAGATCGTGGCGTCGGCATCTTGCGTGCGCTGGAAAGCGTGACCGTAAATGGTGCCGAGCGCGACGCGGTTCGCCTGGAATATCACGGCGAAGCATCGGTTCTGTCGCCGGTCGAGGAGTTCGGCCGCATCTGGCGCTATGGCGCGGAAGCCGAAGTCGTGAAGCTCGATCGCCTCAACACGGATGCCTGGCTGAAGCGTCGCGCCGTCGTCAGTCGGGAAATCGACAAGGCGGCAGCCGATCTGATTGCAGCCGCCAAGGCGCGTGCCGAAGAAGTGGCTGAAGAGATCAAGCCGCCCCGCGCGGCCTACGCCAAGTTCGCGTCGCGCTTCCCTTATCCCGAAACGCCGGATCAGGCAGCAGCGATTGAGGCAGTGCTTGACGATCTGGAATCCGGCAAAGTGATGAACCGGCTGATCTGCGGCGATGTCGGTTTCGGCAAAACGGAGATTGCCTTGCGCGCCGCCGCCGCCGTGGCGCTCGCCGGCAAGCAGGTCGCGATGGTCGCGCCGACGACCGTTCTGGTGCGCCAGCATTTCGAGGTGTTCCAGCGCCGCTTTGCCGAAAGCGGCATCAAGGTCGGCCATCTCTCCCGCATCACGGCCGGGGCGGAAATGGACGCCGTGAAGGAAGGCTTAAAATCAGGCGAGATCGGCATCGTCGTCGCCACCCAGGCCGTGGTTGCGGAAGATGTCGGCTTCAAAGATCTTGGCTTGCTGGTGATCGATGAGGAACATCGCTTTGGCGCCAAGCTGAAGCAGCAGATGCGCTCTCTCGCACCGGCCCTTCATACGATGACCATGAGCGCAACGCCCATTCCGCGCACGCTGCAATCCGCGATGGTCGGCGTGCAGGATGTCAGCGTGCTGGCGAGCCCCCCGGCGCGTCGCCGTCCGATCCGAACCTTCCTCGCGCCTTACGATGCAGCCTCGCTCAAGACCGCGTTGATCCGTGAGAAGCGGCGGGGCGGCCAGAGCTTCTTCGTCGCGCCCCGCATTGAGGATCTCGGTGAGATCGAAGACCTGCTGAAAACCCTCGTGCCCAAGCTCGAGCTGCGCGTGGCTCACGGCAAGATGGATGCCAAGGCCATGGACGAGATCATGGTCGGCTTTGCCGCCGGCGACGGCGATATTCTGCTCTCCACCAACATCATCGAAAGCGGTCTCGACGTTCCCCGAGCCAACACGATGATCGTCTGGCGCGCCGACCGCTTCGGCCTCGCCCAGCTCCACCAGCTGCGCGGCCGAGTCGGTCGCGGCAGGACGCAAGGCGTCACCTATCTCCTCACCGAAGCCGACAAGCAAGTTCCGGATGCCACGCGTTCCCGTCTCTCGACGCTGGTTGCCTTCGACCGCCTCGGCTCGGGCCTCGCCATTAGCGCCAGGGATCTCGACCTGCGCGGCGCCGGCGATCTCATGGGCGAAGAACAGGCCGGCCACATGAAGCTGATCGGCGTCAGCCTGTATCAGCGTCTTCTCGCACAAGCCGTGGATGCCGCGCGCGGGGATGCGGCGAGCGATCGCACCGAGCCGGAGATCAATCTGGAAATGGCGGGGTCGATCCCGCAGGACTATGTGCCGGAAGCCACGATCCGCCTGAACCTCTATGCCCGCCTCCAGCGCATCACGCGCGCCGACGAACTCGACGCCTTTGCCGAAGAAATCGCCGACCGCTTCGGGGAGCCACCGGAAGCCGTCACCACTTTGCTCGACCTGACGCGGCTGAAACTGCTCGCCCGCGACCATGGCATCGCGCGCGTCGATGCCGGCCCCAAAGCTACCGCGATCAGCTTCCGCAAGACGCCGAATGAAGGACGTTGGAAATCCTTGCTGAGAGGAGACGACATCTCGCGTCGCGAAGATCGCCTGATTTTGGCTAAGCCATCCGAGCCCGGTTCGGGGCGATTGGACCTCGTGAAATCGCTGCTCGAAACCGCAGCTTAACGGCTGCGCCTGTTTGGCGCTTCGTGTGCACCAAATAAATGAAGGGAGCGCCGATGCACGGCGCTCCCTTCATATTGTGCTGTGATTTAGGCGTTCTACGCCGCCATATAGCGACTATGGACCGCCAGCACCGCCGACCGCGCCATAAACCTGACCGGTCGCGAAGCTGTTTTCGTTCGATGCGAGCAGCACATAAATACCGGCAAGCTCGGCCGGATGACCGGCGCGGCCCAGTGGTGCGTCAGCGCCGAATTGCGGAATGTCTTCCGGCAACTGCCCCCCGCTCGGCTGCAACGGCGTCCACACTGGACCCGGCGCCACGCCATTCACGCGAATGCCCTTCGGCGCCAACTGCTTGGCCATGCTCTTGGTAAAGCTCTGGCCGCACGCCTTGGTCATCGCATAGTCGACGAGGTTCTCGCTGGGGTCATAAGCCTGCACCGACGTCGTCACGATGATGGACGAGCCCGGCTTCAGATGCGGCAGAGCCGCCTTCGTCAGCCAAAACATGGCGTAAACATTGGTCTTGAAGGTCCAGTCGAACCATTCGTCGGAAATGTCGAGTAAGGATTCCTTGGCCTGCTGGCGTCCGGCATTGTTGACGAGGATATCAAGACCGCCGAGTTCGCGTGCGGCATCTTCCACCAGCTTGGTGCAGAAGTCGCGATCGCGCAGATCACCGGGGATAGCGACCGCCTTGCGTCCTTCCGCTTCGATCAGCGCAACAACTTCCTTGGCGTCGGATTCTTCCTGCGGCAGGTAGTTGATGGCGACAT
>DCDI01000257.1 GCA_002316345.1 Phyllobacteriaceae bacterium UBA1059
TGCAGCGAGGGCGCGGCGCTGATCCAGCCATAGGAATGCACGAAGGCTGGGATTGCGAGCGGAGCAACGGCCACCGCGCGCCAGAGAGGGATGCCGGGCAGGTCGCTGCGCTCGGTGATCCAGGCCAGTGTCACGGCCAGCGCGATGCAAAGCGGCACGGCGAGCAGTTCGAGCAGCAGCGTGTTCACCAAGAACTCGCCGACGCGCGGGCGAAACACCAGCCGGACAACCGTGTCCCAGCCCGCATCCAGCGCGACCCACAACACGAAGCCGAGCGGCACGAGGCTGATCAGCGACACGACAACAGCGGCCAGCACCACAGGCGAAAGCAGGCCACGCCGCTGCGGCCGCAGCCTCAAGGGCGCGCGGCCGATACGCTCGTCGAGGAGAGAGGCTGCACTGAGCTGCGCTTGCGTCACGCTGTCTATCCCATGAGAACGCTGAACGGCGTCCACGTGTTGGTTGGTCTAGAGCAGCCCTGCGTCGGTCATCATGTCCGTGACCTTCTGGCTGTCGAGCTTGTCGGGATCGAGCTTCGGGGCTTGAAGATCGGCAAGCGGCACAAGAGCGGAGTTGGCGGCCTCTTGGCTGCCGACGGGATATTCAAAGGATTTCCCTTCGCGCAGAACCGCCTGTCCCGCCTTGGAGGTGATCCATTGCACGAAGCGCTCGGCCTGCGCCTTGTTCTTGCTCGAAGCGAGAACGCCTGCGCCTGATATGCTGACGAAGGCGCCGGGATCCTCGTTGCGGAAATAATGCAGGGCGACATTGCCGCTGTTTTCGCCGGTGCGCGCCTGATCGCCGAAGTAATAGTAATGGTAGATCAGCGCGCCGTCGACCTCACCGATATTGACGCCCTTCATAGCCGCGCTGTTGCCGCGATAGGGCTTGGCGCCTTCCTTCATGGCGGTGAGCCAAGACTTGGTCGGCTGCTCGCCCTTCAAGGCCAGGATCGCGCCAACGATGGCCTGGAAGTCGGCACCGCCGGCCGACGCCGCCCAGCGGTTATTCCAAGCGGGATCGGCGAGATCCATGACGGACTTCGGCAGATCGGCTTCGGTCAGCTTGGTCTTGTCATAGGCGAACACCGTGCTGCGCGCGGCGATGCCGATCCAGTTGCCGCTGGACGGTCGGAACGTGTCCGGCACGTTTGCCAGCGTGTCTTTCGACAGCGGTGCGAACAGGCCGGCCTTGTCGACCAGCACCATGCCCGGCGAATTCTCTGTCAGGAACACGTCGGCAGGTGAGGCCGCGCCTTCGCTGAGAATCTGGTTCGCCATTTCCAGGTCGGCACCCTGGCGCATGGTGATGCGGATGCCGGTTTCGGCGGTAAACTTCTGCGCCCATTCGCGCGCGAGGTTCTCGTGCTGCGCATTATAGATGATGAGCGAGCCGGTTTCCTGCGCCTGCGCTTGCGGCGAAAGCAGGCCGAGGGCCAGCAGCGAGAGCGCTGCAATGCGCGAAATCATCATCGTGGAAGCACCTCCGGCTGGCGCGACCGATCCGTGCCGGTCACGCCAAGTCTAGAGGAAGCTGAGTTGAGTGGTCAACTTTGCTGCACGTTCACGCGAAGAGGTCGCACCGTGATCCAGGTCATGCACCGTGGCCGACGATGCCCTTGATCTCCAGGAAGTCGTGGATGCCCCAATCCGCATATTCGCGGCCGTTGCCGGACTGCTTGTAGCCGCCGAAGGGCGCGAACGTGTCCCAGGCCGGATAGTTGAGCGCGACCGTGCCGGCCCGCAGGCGATGGCTGATTGCACGGGCCTGGTTGATGTCGCCGGACTGGATGTAGGCGGCGAGGCCGTAGACCGTGTCGTTGGCGATTTCGACGGCTTCGTCGATGTCATGATAGGGCATCAAGGCGATCACCGGGCCGAAGACTTCTTCACGCGCGATCGTCATGTCGCGGGTGACGTCGCCGAACACGGTGGGGCGCACATAATAGCCGCGGTTCAGGCCTTCCGGCCGGCCGATGCCGCCCGTTACCACGGTGGCGCCTTCCTTGATGCCCTGCGCGATCAGGGTCTGGATGCGATCGAACTGCGATTCGCTGATCACCGGGCCGAGATCGGTGTCATCGGCTTGTGGGTCGCCGACCTTGAGGGTTTCGGCGGCCTGGCGTGCGATGTTGAGCGCTTCGTCATGCCGGTCGGCCGGCACAAGCATGCGGGTTGGCGCATTGCAGGACTGGCCGGAATTTTCGAAACAGCGCACCACGCCTTCGCTCACCGCCTTTTCCAGATTGGCATCGGGCAGGATGATGTTGGGCGACTTGCCGCCGAGCTCCTGAGCGACGCGCTTGACCGTATCGGCAGCAGCCTTGGCGACGAGGATGCCTGCGCGGGTTGAGCCGGTGAAGGACACCATGTCGACATCGGGATGCTCTGCCATGACCTGGCCAACAGCCGGACCCGTGCCGTTGATCATATTGAACACGCCCTTCGGCGTGCCGGCCGCTTCCATGACTTCGGCGAAGATGATGCCGCTCACTGGAGAGAGTTCGGACGGTTTCAGCACCATGGTGCACCCCGCCGCAATCGCCGGTGCGACCTTGGAGACGATCTGGTTGAGCGGCCAGTTCCAGGGCGTGATCAGCGCGCAAACGCCGACCGGCTCACGCGTCACCAGCGTGGTCCCGCGCTGTTCGGTGAGCTCCATCCGGTCGAGTGCCGTGATGGTCGCCTCCAGATGGGCGCGGCCGACCCAGGCCTGGGAGTCGCGCGCAAAGGCAAGCGGCGCGCCCATTTCGAGGGACACGGTGCGGGCGATGTCTTCATAGCGGTCGTTATAGGCTTCGAGGATGCGGCGCAGCAGCGCAAGGCGCTCGGTCTTGGATGTGAAGGCGAAAGTGGCGAAGGCAGCGCGGGCTGCTGACACTGCACGATCGACATCAGGCTTCGCGCCGACGGCGATCGTGGTGAAAGCTTCTTCGGTGGCTGGATTGATGACGTCGAGCCGCTCGAGCCGGTCCGGCGCGACCCAGGCGCCGTCGATGAAGAACATGTCGTGATGGTTCATGAACTGACCTCCTGGAGTGGTCGAGGATAAGCGGCAGTGACGTGCATGTCATGCACGGGATCGGCGACGATTGCGGGAAAAGCGACTTTCCACGGCAAGGCACTGAAATGGTCAGGTTGTCGCAGGGCGCTGCGGTTTGTTCGGTTGTTGATCCAGATCAAAGGTCTTGCCAGCCGGCGGACGTAAAAGCAGCTCATCAAACGTCAAGGAGACGAGAAATGAAGCGTTCCACCGTTACCGCTCTTCTGGCTGCTGTCGCCGCCGTTGCTTTTGCCGGCCCCGTGCTCGCAGCCGATCATCAGGTTCAGATGCTGAACAAGGGTGAGAAGGGCGCAATGGTTTTCCAGCCTGACTACATCGAGGCAGCCCCAGGCGACACCGTGACCTTCGTGGCCACCGACAAGGGTCATGACGCTGAATCCATCAAGGGCATGATCCCGGAAGGTGCTGAGCCGTTCAAGGGCAAGATCAATCAGGACATCACAGTCACGGTTGAGAAGGAAGGCCTGTATGGCGTGAAGTGCACCCCACATTACGGCATGGGCATGGTTGCGCTGATCAAGGTCGGCACGCCTGCAAACGCGGAAGAGGTCAAGACCGTGAAGCATCCGGGCAAGGCGAAGACCCACTTCGAAGCCCTGCTGACCCAGGCCGGGCAGTAATCCTCGCGCGCTTGAATTCTCTGCTTGAAGTGAGACGATCATGAAACACCAAGATCACACCGCCGATACCGAGACAAACGAAGTCGCTCTGTCGCGCCGCAACCTCCTGAAGAGCTCGGCCGGTCTGGCAGTGGCTGGAACCTTGCTCGCGACCGGCCATGCTGCCGCGCAGCACGCCCATGGCGGCACATCCGCAACGCCGTCGCCCGGTGCAAGCCTGTCGAACCGCATCTACACGGTTGTCGATGGCATCACCGACATCGGCAAGGATCCGAAGGACATTCCGCCGCCCATCACGCGCCGCACGCCGGAAACGGTCAAGGTAGAGCTGGAAACGATCGAACTCGAAGCGCGTCTCGACGGCCGCACCACCTATCGCTACTGGACCTTCAACGGCACCGTTCCCGGCCCATTCGTGCGCGTTCGCGTCGGCGACACGGTCGAAGTGACGCTGAAGAACCACGACGATAGCTCGATGATGCACAAGGTAGACTTCCACGCGGTCAACGGACCGGGCGGCGGAGCGGGTGCAACCAGTGCTGCCCCGGGCGAAAAGAAGGGCTTCACCTTCAAGGCGCTCAACCCCGGCATCTATGTTTATCACTGCGCGGTGCCGCCGGTCGCCATGCACATCGCCAACGGCATGTATGGCATGATCCTGGTCGAGCCCGAAAACGGTCTGCCGAAGGTGGATCATGAGTTCTACGTCATGCAGGGCGAGATTTACACGGAAGAAGCCTTCGGGTCGTCCGGTCTCCTGACGGAAAGCTACGAGAAGCTCCTCAACGAGCGTCCCGAATATTTTGTCTTCAACGGCCATGTCGGGTCGCTTACCGAGCACAACCCGCTCAAGGCCAAGGTCGGCGAAACCGTGCGCATCTATATCGGCGTCGGCGGCCCGAACTTCTCGTCCTCGTTCCACGTGATCGGCGAGATCTTCGACAAGGTCTACCAGGTAGGCTCGCTCACCTCCGAGCCGCTCACCAATGTGCAAACGATCACCGTTCCTGCCGGTGGCGCCGCAGCGGTCGAGTTCAAGGTCGAAGTGCCGGGCCGCTACGTCCTGGTTGACCACGCTTTGTCGCGCGTCGAGCGCGGTCTGGCCGGCTTCCTGATCGTGGAAGGCGATGAGAACCACGACATCTTCCACGCTACGGCCAGCGCGGAATAAGCCTCAACACTCTCTCGAAATGAAACAGGGCCGGTTTCGCACCGGCCCTGTTTCTATGAGTGATTAAGCCGGAAACAGCTTGAAGCGTTGCGGGCGGAAGCCGAGCGTGGAACCCACCGGCGCGTCACGATCGGCGGGCAGTTCGATCTCGACATGCCCGTCATCCTCGACGCTCAGTTCAACACGGCGCAGACCGGCAACACGGCGGCTGGCAAGCACCTTGCCGATAATGGCGCCCTCCCCGCCTTCCACGATCTCGACATCGTGCGGCCGGAAGAACAGCTGCGCTTTCCCATCCTTCGCACTCCAGCCCTTGAGGGCCAGGCGTTTGTCGCCGAGCAGCACGCGGTCTCCCTCGACCTGAACGGGGATCGAGCTGGAATCGCCGATAAAGCCGTAAACGAAGGGCGAGTTCGGGTTGTCATAAACCTCGTCCGCCGTGCCGACCTGCTCGATCCGACCCTGGCTCATCACCACGACGCGGTCGGCGAGTTCCAGCGCTTCCTCCTGGTCATGCGTCACGAACACAGTGGTGTGGCCGGTCGCCTCGTGGATCTCGCGCAACCAGCGGCGGAGTTCGCGCCGCACCTGCGCATCGAGCGCGCCGAAGGG
>DCDI01000210.1:0-5610 GCA_002316345.1 Phyllobacteriaceae bacterium UBA1059
AGCGCCGCCGACATCGAGGTGCTGGAAGGCCTGGAGCCGGTGCGCCGCCGTCCCGGCATGTATATCGGCGGCACCGACGAAAAAGCGCTGCATCACCTGTTCGCGGAAGTCATCGACAATTCGATGGACGAGGCAGTGGCCGGCCATGCAACCTTCATCGAGGTGGAGCTCACGGCCGACGGCTTCCTGAGCGTGACCGACAATGGACGCGGCATACCCGTCGATCCGCATCCGAAGTTCAAGGACAAGTCAGCGCTCGAAGTCATCATGACCACGCTGCATGCCGGCGGCAAGTTCGACTCCAAGGTCTATGAGACGTCCGGCGGTCTGCACGGCGTTGGCGTGTCCGTGGTCAACGCGCTGTCCGATGTTCTTGAAGTGGAGGTTGCGCGCGGCCGCCAGCTGTGGCGCCAGCGTTTTTCGCGCGGCATCGCGCAAGGACCGTTGGAAAGCCTGGGTGAGGTTCATAATCGCCGCGGCACCAAGGTGCGCTTCCATCCCGATGAGCAGATCTTCGGAAAGGGTGCGGCCTTCCAGCCGGAGCGCATCTACAAAATGGCGCGCTCCAAGGCGTTCCTGTTTGCCGGCGTCGAGATCCGCTGGTCCTGCGACCCTGCCCTCCTGAAGGAAAAGGACGAAACACCTCAGCGCGCCGTGTTCCACTTCCCCGGCGGCTTGAAGGACTATTTGACCGGTCAGCTCGGCAGCGAGATGCAGGTCACGCGCGAGATCTTTGCCGGAAAAACGGACAAGCAGGGTGGCCATGGCGCGCTGGAATGGGCGGTCACCTGGTATGGCGGCGACGGCTATGTCAATTCCTACTGCAACACGATCCCCACGCCCGAAGGCGGCACGCATGAAGCCGGCTTCCGCACGGCACTGACACGCGGTCTCAAGGCCTATGCTGATCTCACCGGCAATAAGCGCGCTTCGATCGGGAGCGCCGATGACGTGATGATCTCGGCGGCCGGCATGCTGTCGGTGTTCATCCGCGAGCCGGAGTTCGTCGGTCAGACCAAGGACAAGCTGGCAACCGGCGAAGCGCAGCGCATCGTCGAGAATGCGATCCGCGATCCGTTCGACCATTGGCTGGCCGACAATCCGCAGGAAGCCTCCAAGCTTCTGGATTGGGTGATTGCGCGCGCCGATGAGCGTTTGAAGCGCCGTCAGGAAAAGGAAGTCAGCCGCAAGAGCGCCGTGCGCAAACTGCGCCTTCCCGGCAAGCTGGCCGATTGCACGCAAACGGCAGCGCAGGGTGCTGAACTCTTCATCGTGGAGGGCGATTCGGCTGGCGGCTCCGCCAAGCAGGCGCGCGATCGCGCCAGCCAGGCAATCCTCCCCCTGCGCGGCAAGATCCTCAACGTCGCCTCGGCCGGTTCGGAAAAGCTCGGCGCCAACCAGCAGATCTCGGATTTGATCCAGGCACTCGGCTGCGGCACCCGATCGAAATATCGTGACGAAGACCTGCGCTATGATCGCGTGATCATCATGACCGATGCCGATGTCGACGGCGCGCATATCGCATCGCTGCTGATCACCTTCTTCTATCAGGAGATGCCGAACCTGATCCGCGACGGCCACCTCTACATGGCCGTGCCGCCGCTTTATCGCATCAGCCAGGGCGGCAAGGTCATGTATGCGCGCGATGACGCCCACAAGGATCAGTTGCTGAAAGCTGAATTCACCGGTCGCGGCAAGATCGAGATCGGCCGCTTCAAGGGCCTCGGTGAAATGATGGCGGCGCAGCTGAAGGAGACCACGATGGACCCGAAGAAGCGCATGCTCTTGCGGGTCGAGGTTCAGGACGAGGTGGATGCCACGAAGGCGGCGGTGGATGCGCTGATGGGCACCAAGCCCGAACTGCGCTTCCGCTTCATCCAGGACAATGCCGAGTTTGCGGAAGCCCTAGACATCTAGGCGCGTTCAGGCCGCTGCGATCGCCCGTGCGTGGTGACGGGCGTTTTCGCGCAGAGCTTCGAGGTGAATGCGGCGAATCAGGCTGGCGGCTTCGCCGGTCGGATCATCCTTCAGCGCCTGCAACATTTCCCAGGTCACTTCCTGCGTTCCGGCAACGCGCTTGCCGTTCGCGACGTCGCGCCATACGGCCAGCGCGCTGGTGATGACGGGCTGTAGGTTCGTGGGCAAACCGGCCGAGCGCATCAGCGCACAAAGCGCCACGTCGCGGCCACGCGCCAGAAGCGCACCGACATGCCGATCGCTCTGGTTAGTCAGCGCAACAAGAGCCGCGCCGAAGAAGTCGATCTTGCCCGCAGCAACCGAGCGAAGAAGAAAGCCGGTAGTGAGTTCGCCGCGCAGGCGCAGATGCTCGATCAGGGCCGGATGTTCTTCGCTGCGCGTGCGATCAATCAGGGTGAGCGATGCCTTGGTACAGGCCTCGCGTGCCATCCGTGCCGCCCTCGCCTCGCCCATGACGCCGAGCAGAAACGGCGAGCGTCCCAGCGTTTCGCCGAGCTGCACCAGAAGCAGATGGCGGCAGTCGGACGGCAGATCGGCCAGACCGAGCATCGCCTCGCGCAGATCGGCACGGTCGCCGAACCGCTCCACCATGCGCCGGAAGCTGACAGCCGCGATGTCGGCGCCGGGATTTTGCAAGAGCGCGATGCAGGCTTCTGCCTCCCCCACCTCGGCGATGGCTGCGGCAAGGCTGATGCCGACCCAGGCGCGGCCAGCGACAACGCATTGCACCGGCGTCGGCGCAACAGCAAAGCGGTCGATCAGGTCGGCGTCGGTCAAAAGCGGCGAACGGCCGAGCACAAGCGTCGCGACTTCGAGCTGGTCGGCAGCCAAAGCAGCGATGATCTGCGGCGGTGCCTTGCGGCTCATGGACAAGGCTTCCGCCATGGCCAGCCGCACCTTGGATGAAGGATCGTCGAGCAGGAGCGTGAGGGCCGCTTCCGCCGCGCAGCGATCCTCGAACTCCAGCGTTCCGTCGATGTAAGCGCGCGCCAAGGCGGCGGCAGCAGCGGCGCGTTCGCAAACGCGGGCGGTGTCGATCCATCTCAGGAAATGTGCCACGACAACCATGCTTTCCGCCCTGTCCGTCCACGCTTGAACCCTAGGACAGCAATGGTTTACGAACGGTTCACCATAAATGCGGGAGGCGTGGCATGGCGGGGCTTTATCTTGAACAGTTCGAAGTGGGCGGGGTGATCCGCCACACGCTGACGAAGAGCGTGACCGAAAGCGACAATATGCTGTTCTCGGTCATGACGCTGAACCCGCAGCCGCTGCATATTGATTTCGACTTCGCAGCCAAGAGCGAGTGGGGCCGGCCCATCGTAAATTCGCTGTTCACGCTCGGCCTGATGATCGGCATCTCCGTTCACGACACCACGCTCGGCACCACGATCGGCAATCTCGGCATGACGAACACCGAGTTTCCCCATCCAGTTTTCCATGGCGACACGATCCGCTGCGAGACCGAGATCAAGTCGGTGCGCGAGTCGCGTTCGCGACCAGATCGCGGCATCGTCGAGTTCGAGCACCGCGCCTTCAACCTGGACGGTGTTCTGGTGGCGCGCTGCACCCGGCAGGCCATGATGCTCAAGAAACCTGAAGCCTGACCGATGCGCTCGCTTTTGTTTGTGCCGGGTGATTCCACCCGCAAGCTGGACAAGGGTCTCGCATCCGGCGCTGATGTGCTCCTGATCGACCTGGAAGACAGCGTCAGCCCCGCCAACAAGGAAGCCGCCCGCAAGCTCACGGCCGAGTTCCTGGCAGCCAACCGCAGTGGTGGCGGGCCGCAGCTTTATGTCCGCACCAACGACTTGCGCTCAGGCCTGATCGATGACGATCTTGAGGCGGTGATGGGCGGTGCGCTTGTTGGCATCCTGTTGCCGAAAGCGGCAGCCAGCAGCGACGTCGATCACCTTTCCACGAAGCTGCGCGTGCATGAAGCCGAGCATGATCTGGCGGATGGCAGCACACGAATCATCGCGCTGATCACGGAAACACCTGCGGCCGTCCTGGCAGCCTCCACATGGCAGCAGCGCCACCCGCGCCTTGCCGGNNAGATCGGCGCGGAGCGCACACGCACGGAAGACGGCCAGTTGACTGACGTCTTCCGCTTGGCGCGGGCACTCACGATCCTCGCCGCATCCGCAACAGAGGTCGCGCCGCTGGATACCGTCTTCGTCGACTTCCGAGACGAAGATGGACTGCGCCGGGAATGCTTGGATGCCGCACGCGATGGCTTCACGGGCAAGATGGCTATCCATCCCGCACAAGTCGCGGTGATCAACGAGGCATTCACACCGGATGCGCAGGCAATTGCGCGGGCGCAGGCAATCGTGGATGCCTTTGCCGCGGCCGGTGATCCCGGCGTCGTGGGCATCGACGGCAAGATGTTCGACCGCCCACACCTGAAGCGCGCGCAGCGACTGCTGGCGCGCGCCGGATCGGCGGCTTAGCCGCGATCCTCTTCCCAGCGTGGCCTTCGCATCGAGAAGGTCTCGGTCACGCTGGCATAGTCCATATAGCCGAGCCGTGCCGTGCTGCCCGCCTTGACGATGTCGAACAGGCCATCGGTCAGGTAGGCGTCCTCGATGTGAACGCCGATCACCTGGCCGATTACGACATGCGCTTGCGACTGCGTGCCATCCAACGTCTTTGGCCGGAAGATCTCGGTGACCTTGCATTCCAACGCGGCATGCGCTTCCGCCACGCGCGGCGCTTGAACCAGGCGCGACGGCGCCATGGTCAAACCGGCATAATCGAACTCGTTGATGCCGCGCGGTGCGTTCACCGAACTGCGATTCATGGCTTCTGCCAAATCGCGGCTGACGAGATTGGCGACAAACTCGCCGCTTTCTTCCGCAAAGCTCGAACTGTCCTTGGCCCCTTCCGACGAAAACCAGATCAGCGGCGGGTTGCCGGAGAAGGCGTTGAAGAAGGAGTAAGGCGCGAGGTTCACGCGACCATCCACCGACTTTGTGGAAATCCATCCAATCGGCCGTGGCGCGACGATTGCCTTGAACGGATCATGCGGCAGGCCGTGGCCATTGGCGGGTTCGTAAAACATGGACTTACGCCGCCGGTCCCGAATAATCGCTGACTATGTCACTGAGGTCCGGGCGCGGACGCTCGAAGATGTCGCCCTGATGCGTTCCGATATGGATGAAGCCGATGACGCGCTCATCCGACTTCAGCCCGAGGATGCGTCGTCCTTCCGGCTGATCCGAATACCAGTTGGAAATCCAATTTGCCGCGTAGCCAAGAGCGTTGGCTGCCAGCACCACGTTCATGGCCGCGGCACCGCCGGACAGAAACTTCTCCCAATCCGGGATCTTCGGGTGTGGCTTCGAAACGCTAACAACGCCGATCACCAGCGGCGCGCGTGAAAATCGGGTAAGTTCCTGCTGACGACGCCCCTCCTGCAGCGGACCTTCCAGTTGTTCGGCAAGCTCCACGAGCTTCTTGCCGACTTCAATGCGCGCATCCCCACGGTATAGAATGAAGCGCCAGGGCGCGAGCTTGCCATGGTCGGGTACGCGCGACGCAATGCGCAGAATGGTCTCGATCTCTGAGTCGGACGGACCCGGCTCCATCATCTCGTTGATAGGCGCGGACTTGCGGGTAGACAGAAAGTCG
>DCDI01000210.1:5628-5845 GCA_002316345.1 Phyllobacteriaceae bacterium UBA1059
TGCGGGATGCGTGCCTCAGCCGTAATGCCTGGGTCATGCTGCATGGAAACGTCTTGAAATTGCCATCGCGCCCCTGTCCAAAGCAAGCCGGTGATTAGGGTCAGACCATCGTAAAATGATTTCGACGACACTGCGTTCGACAACATTAGGCGTTGCGCTTCTGGCCATGGTCATGAGCAGCGCCATCGCGCAGCAAGGCGGCGGGCCCGGCGGTGGC
>DCDI01000066.1:0-30708 GCA_002316345.1 Phyllobacteriaceae bacterium UBA1059
TGCCGGCAGCCTGACGGCCGCGCTTGCGCTTGCGCCGCCGCTTGGACGATGGCGGTGACGGCGGCTGCGCCGGGGACCTTGCGGATCGCGAACCAGCCCCTTCAGAAGAAGATTCGGCCTCGGCCGGACGTGCGCCCTGCCCCGATCCATGCATCGACCCCCTGTTCGCCGACGCATGAGCGTCGGGATCGGGATCCTTCACGTTTAATCCTTCCGCACCGCGCGCCAGAAGGCAGCTGCAGGTGCATCATGTCTTTGAGTTGGCGCCAGCCTAACAGCGAATCGGCCGATCACCAAGGCCGCATATCGAATGTCCGCGCCTGGACCTCATCGCGACGGCTGAACTACGCAGTTCCCGGGCTCGAACCACCTCGAAGCACCATGCAAAGCAAACACAACCTATTCCCGATCCTTGTCCCGCGGCTTGGCATCTTCGCCCGCATCCTGCGGTTCATCCTGCCAATGATCGATCCCGTCCCCGTGCAAGGACAGATCCACCGTCTTGATCTTGCTCAAATCACCCTGCCCCGGCACATCCGGCGTTGCTTCCACCGCACTCGCCGCCGAAGACCCGTCCTTCTGCTTCGCCATTATCCTGCTTCTCCCGCTTGGTTGGGTTGTTGCTGGGACAACCGATGGCGGGGTGGTCAAGTTCCCGAGGGCAGGGGCGCGGAGCATAGGAGCGAAAATACTGGGTCCGGCCGCTCCATCTTGTTCCTGAAACCGGCGGCGCTATTCTTGTGGCAGCCAACCTAAGGGTTCCGTTGATCGACCTTTGTCGATTGGCTCATCTCCCGTTGCTGGCTGATCAGCCGCTCTTTGCACCATCCTAAAACTGGAAGCTTTCCGATTATGCGCTGGTATAACATCAAGTCCTGGGTCGCGGGCTCCATCTCCCTGTCCCATGATGCGATGCATGTGCATGTTGGTCTTCTGCTCTTCTTTGTCTTGCTTGGACTGTTTCGTCAAAGTTCGCGTCGGCTGGCAATAGCTTGGACATTGACCTTGGCGGCTACGCTCTTCAATGAAGCGCTGGACGGCTATGACTGGATAGTCTGGACCGGTACGATCAACTGGATCGAAAGCCTCAAGGACACGCTTAACACGATGTTCTGGCCAGCTGTCGCAGCCGTTGTGTTGAGCTATCGTGATCGTGTGGATAGCTCACTTGTTGTTCGCGAGCGACAGACCACAACCAACGAGTAGCATGATACCTTCCGGCATCACCCGCCGACTACCAACTCTACCGCTGAGGACCCTCTGGTCGTCAACTCGCCGATGGCTTTCTCGTAAGCAGCCAGCACAATAGCCTGATCGAACTCTCTTTCCATCTTCAAACGCCCGGCACGTCCCATGGCGGTCCGTGCCTGCTGGGGCAGTTGAAGAACGCGCTCCATTGCTGCGGCAAGACTATCGGCACTACGAGCGGCACACAAAAAGCCGGTGACCTCGTCGTCCACGACCGATCGGCATCCTGGGACATCCGTCGCGATAAGCGGACGTGCCATGGCGGCAGCTTCGATCAAGGTGCGTGGCGCGCCTTCTCGGTAGGATGGCAGAACGACACACTGCACGGATCTGATGAAGGGCCTCACGTCCGGCGTTGTTCCGAGATACTCGACAATGCCTTCCCGCTCCCACATTTCGACCGTTGCAAGATCGATCGCCGTGCGGTTCTCCGATCCGGCAGCTCCAAGAAGCTGAAAGCGAGTGTTTGGCGCGCGTGCCTTGATCAGCCGCGCAGCTTCAACAAATTCTAGCACGCCCTTGTCGCGCAACAGACGAGCGATCATCAGAAAAGTCGTCGCCTCTGTTTCCGGAGGTAGATCGCTTGCAGCAAAGCGCGAAAGATCTATGCCCGAGCCAGGTAAAAGGCGCGCTTGCTCCGGTCGCACAAGCTTCCTTTGGATAAACAGCGCACGATCATCGCCATTTTGGAAGAAGATGAACCGAAGTTTGCCGAACGCCCGTCGATAAAGGTTTTCGGCGATAAACCGCAGCGTGCCATTCGAGAGAAAGGCAGTCCCAAGGCCGCTGACATTTGGGATGAAAGGAACGCCGCAGGCGTTTGCTGCCATGGCGCCAAAAACATTGTTCTTGATCGTATAACTAAGAACAACATCCGGACGCTCCGCACGAAAATGCCGTTTGAAGCTTCGCAAAAGCTTTAAATCGTCTAATGGGTTGAGGCCCTTCACGTTCATCGCCAGCGGCAGGAACCGAGCGCCGAGGCTTGCTAGTTCTGGAACACTGTCATCGGGTGGCGCAAGTACCGTCACCTCGTGACCGTCCGCAACCAAGCCGTCTAGAACCGATCGTCTGAAATTAACAATGTTCCAGGCAGCGTTCACGGTCATGAGGATTTTCATAGGCGCGTCCGAACACGATGATGCCGTTGAAAATCGTGGTTGGTCATACCGAAGGAACAGGACTGGCTGCCCAGATGTAGGCGCCCTCTCTCGGGCAAATGCTTTGAAGCCACAGTCGCCTACTTCGCGCCGAAGCCAGTTAGCATTGTCTTGATCGTTCGCAATACAATCACTAGATCAAGCCAAGGCGAGAAGTTCTTGATGTAGTAGAAGTCGTAATGAAGCTTACTCAGAACCTCGTCTACGCTCGAGACATGCCCCTGATTAACCTGAGCCCAACCGGTGATGCCGGGCCGAACGATATGCCGATAGCGGTAGAAAGGCAGCTTTTCTTCATAAAGCTCAGAGAGCGCCATGGCTTCCGGGCGCGGCCCGATCCAGCTCATTTCTCCGCGCAAGATGTTTACCGCTTGCGGAAGTTCGTCGAGCCGGGTGCGGCGCAGGAACCGCCCCAGACGCGTAATCCGCGAATCGTTGTCCCTGGTAACGGCTGCTTCCCGGCTTCGTCCGGCAGGTTGCTCGGCTTGCATGGTGCGAAACTTGACCATGTGGAAGGCTTGTCCCCGGTAACCCATCCGCTGCTGACGAAATAGCGCAGGGCCTGGAGAATCCCAGCGGATTGCCAAGCCGATTGCCAGTAGTAGCGGCGACAAGACGATCAAAGCAAGAAGAGCGCAGCCCCAGTCCAAGGCCTGCTTGATTTTGAGGTACAGCATGTTGGGGTTGAGCGATCCCAACGTGTTCTCGGAAAGGTGCTCGATGTCAGTGCGGCCGGTGAGCGACTCAAGGACCTGTTTCAGGTGATAAACAGGGATTCCCGCCAAAGCGGCATCGGCAATGAAGCGCTCCCACTCGTCGGAGAGATCGGCACGCAGGTCTACGACGATACCGCTGACCCCAGCAGGCGGCGTTGTGGGAGTGCGAACACGATGCCAGACTACATCGCGGATCTCCGTCAGCACGTCCACAGCCCCACCAGGCACAACAGCAAGCTCCCGAGGTGAGAGCCGGCGGGACACAATGCTCATGCCGAAATACCATAGCGTCGACATGGCGAAGCTGCCGGCGGCCTGAAAGCGGCTGTAATCCAGGCGCCAAAAGAAGATGATGAGAAAAATCGTTCCGTAGGACAAGGCGAAGGTTGGGAAGATAGAACCCGCTCCTGCAATACCCGGAACCCTGACCAGCTTGCGATAAATCAGGTAACCGAGCAGATGCGCGCAAAACGCGGCCACCAAGGTGGTCTGCATATTACGCTCCGAAAAGATCGAGATACCGCCACTGCTCATCCGCAGCACCGCNNAGCAGGATCGCAAAGGCCAATCCACCGAGAAGCTGGAACCGCATCATGCCAAACAGGCCGCGCTGTGCGCCAAGCCTGGGGATCGACTGGTCAAGTGACGGCATGAATGATTTTCGGGGGCTGTTTCGGCGGCCCGCAACGTACACCAACACCTATATCACGCAACCCTGATGTTGAAATTGTCATACAAGGCGTTGTAAGTGCGTGTGGCGACGGTGCTTCGTGTCCGCACTTGCAGGCAGGTGTCGCTCTTGATGGCGTAGGAAGCGTCGCGTACAGCAACGTACAGACTTTCAGGCGAGCCACCATGCTCGTTCAAGCGTGTAGAGCCAAAGGTCGACCTTCAGCCACACCGCGCAAGATAATCAGGTGAACCAGCTTGTTGGCGTTCAGCCATGAGTTGGCTCGCTTCAGGAGCATGACTGCATGAGACGTATCCTCGTAACGGGCACAGCTGGCTTTATTGGCTTTCATCTGGCCAAGCTGCTGCTCGCCGAGGGTTTTCGCGTCCATGGCTATGACGGCATGACGGACTATTACGATGTCCGCCTTAAGCAGCGTCGTCATGCCATGCTGCTTCAGAATGGAAACTTCTCTGCCACAGAGGGCATGCTGGAGGATCAGGCACGGTTTGACCAGGTCGCGAACGACTTCGCACCGGATGTGATCGTCCACCTCGCGGCGCAGGCCGGGGTTCGCTACAGCCTGGAGAACCCACGCGCCTATCTCGACGCGAATGTGATCGGCACCTTCAACGTCATGGAGGCTGCCAGGCGGCTCCAGGTGCAACATCTGTTGATGGCGTCAACCTCATCGGTCTACGGCGCCAATGATGAGATGCCGTTTACCGAAACCGAGAAAGCCGACACCCAGCTTACGATCTATGCGGCAACCAAGAAGGCCAATGAGAGCATGGCGCATGCCTATGCTCACCTCTGGAACCTTCCGACGACAATGTTCCGCTTCTTCACGGTTTACGGCACCTGGGGCCGTCCGGATCTCGCGCTCTACAAGTTTGTCGATGCGATCCTGGATGACCGCCCGATCGACATCTACAACCATGGCGACATGTATCGCGACTTCACCTATGTCGACGATCTCGTGCGCGGCATCCGCCTCCTGATCGATGCGCCGCCGATGCGGCCGGCCTCCAAGGACGAGATCGAGCCAGGTGACAGCCTGTCGCCTGTCGCGCCCTTTCGCATCGTCAATATCGGCAATTCCGAAAAGGTCAGGCTGCTCGATTTCATCGATGCGATCGAAGATTGCCTCGGGAAGAAGGCCGTCCGCAACTACATGGACATGCAGTTGGGCGACGTGCCTGCGACATGGGCCGATGCTGATCTTCTTCAACGACTGACGGGTTACCGCCCACAAACCGATTTCCGCGAAGGCATTGCGATGTTCGTGGCCTGGTTCAGGGACTACTATCAGAAATGAGTGAGCTTTCGCGCATGCTGCCCAAGGATGATGCCACGCTGGCCGTAATCGGTCTCGGCTATGTCGGACTTCCTTTGGCTGTCGAGTTCGGCAAACACCGCAAGGTGCTCGGCTTCGACATCAATCAGGCTCGCATCGCGGAATTGAAGGGCGGCACCGACCATACGCTGGAGACGTCTCCCGAGGAGTTGGCCGAAGCCAAGCATCTGAGCTTCACCGCGGACCCAGCGGAACTCGCTGCCGCACAAATCTATATCGTCACCGTTCCGACCCCAATCGACGACAGCAAGCGCCCCGACCTTACGCCGCTCATCAAGGCATCGGAAACGCTCGGACGCGTGCTGAAGCGCGGCGATATCGTGATCTACGAATCCACGGTCTATCCCGGCGCCACCGAGGAAGACTGCGTTCCGGTTCTTGAGCGTGTTTCGGGTCTGAAGTTCAACGTGGATTTCTTCGCCGGTTACTCGCCAGAGCGCATCAACCCGGGCGACAAAGCGCATCGGCTGACCACGATCCGCAAGGTTACATCCGGCTCGACACCGGAAGTCGCCGACCTGGTCGACGCGCTATACGGTTCGATCATCGAAGCCGGCACCTACAAGGCTGAATCGATCCGCGTGGCGGAAGCGGCAAAGGTCATCGAGAACACGCAGCGCGACCTCAACATCGCGCTCATCAACGAACTCGCCATCATCTTCAACCGCATGGATCTCGACACGGAAGCCGTGCTGAAGGCTGCCGGCACGAAGTGGAACTTCCTCCCCTTCCGCCCCGGCCTCGTCGGCGGTCACTGCATCGGCGTCGACCCCTATTACCTCACGCACAAGGCAGAAGCGCTCGGCTACCACCCGCAAGTGATCCTAGCCGGACGCCGCATCAACGACGGCATGGGCGCCTATGTCGCCGGCCAGATGGTCAAGGCCATGCTCAAGCGCCGCATCCAGGTCAACGGCGCCCGCGTGCTCGTTCTCGGCCTGACCTTCAAGGAAAACTGCCCGGATTTGCGCAACACGCGGGTGGTGGATGTCGTTTCCGAGTTGGAAGAGTTTAACATCGCGGTGGATGTTTACGATCCTTGGGTCGATGCGCATGAAGCCAAGCATGAATATGGGATTGATCTGATCACAAGCCCAGATGCCCAAAGCTATGACGGTGTGATTTTGGCGGTGGCGCATCGTGAGTTCGGCGAGATGGGTTCAGACGGCATTCGCGCCTTGGGGGCCGAGGACCATGTTCTTTATGATCTGAAGCATGTTCTGCCCAACGGCACTGCAGACCTGCGGCTTTGACAAGGGAAGAACCCATGAAATCCTTCGCTTTGATCGGCGCTGCAGGCTACATCGCACCTCGGCACATGAAGGCCATTCGCGAGACCGGCAACGACCTGGTTGCGGCTTTCGATCCCAATGACTCGGTCGGTATCATCGACAGCCATTTTCCGGAAGCCAACTTCTTCACGGAGTTCGAGCGCTTCGACCGCCACGTCGACAAGCTTCGCCGGCAGGAGAAAGGCATCGATTACGTGTCGATCTGCTCGCCGAATTACCTGCATGACAGCCATATGCGCTTCGGCCTGCGGTCCGGCGCCGATGTCATCTGCGAAAAGCCGCTGGTGCTCAATCCCTGGAACATCGATGGCCTTGCGGAGATCGAGCGCGACACCGGTCGCAAGATCAACACCATCCTCCAGCTGCGCCTGCATCCGGCGATCATTGCCCTGCGCGAGAAGATGCAGAGTGCGCCGGCAGACCGCAAAGTCGATGTCGACCTGACCTACATCACATCACGCGGCAAGTGGTACCTGCAGAGTTGGAAGGGCGACGACCGCAAGTCCGGCGGCATCGCGACCAATATCGGCGTGCACTTCTATGACATGCTGCATTTCGCCTTCGGCGCCCTGCAGGAGAACATCGTTCATCTGCACGACGAAACAAAAGCTTCCGGCTATTTGGAATATGAGCGTGCGCGCGTGCGCTGGTTCCTTTCGGTCGACGTCAACGATATTCCCGAAGAGGAGCGCTCGAAGGGCAAGCGCACCTACCGTGCCATCCTTGCAGACGGCGACAGCATTGAGTTTTCCGACGGCTTCACGGATCTTCATACACGCAGCTACGAGGAAATTCTGGCTGGCCGAGGTTTTGGACTGGAAGAAAACCGCGTCGCGATCGAAACGGTCGCTCATATCCGCTCGGCGCAAATCACCTCAGCTGGGGAACAACATCCCTTCATGCGGAACCGCCGCTGATGGCCGGCTCGATCCATCCCAGCGCGATTGTCGATGAGGGTGCGGAGATCGGCGATGGCAGCCGTGTCTGGCACTTCGCCCATGTTTGCGGCGGCGCGCGCATTGGCCAAGGCGTCTCGCTTGGGCAGAACGTCTTCGTCGGCAACAAGGTCGTGATCGGCGATCGCTGCAAGATCCAGAACAATGTGTCGGTCTATGACAATGTGACCTTGGAAGACGGTGTGTTCTGCGGCCCGTCCATGGTGTTCACCAACGTGCACAATCCGCGTGCGCTGGTGGAGCGCAAGAACGAATATCGCAACACACTTATCCGCCACGGCGCGACACTCGGTGCCAATTGCACGATCGTCTGCGGCGTAACAGTTGGCCGCTTCGCCTTTATCGGCGCCGGCGCGGTTGTCAGCCGCGACGTGCCTGATTTCGCCTTGATGGTCGGCGTTCCTGCGCGGCAGATCGGTTGGATGAGCGCATTTGGCGAGCGGCTGGATCTGCCCTTGGAAGGCGAGGCAGAATGCACATGCCCGCATACGGGAGATCGCTATCTCCTGCGGGGCAGGACGGTGACGCTAGAGCAGGTTTCTGCATGAAGCCTTCGCCGATTGATAACATAGCTTCGTTAGATAGTCTTCCTCTCATCTGCCATTTAATAAAGCCTGAAGAACTCGCGGTCTCCCAAACATGAAAAAATGCACTAAACGGCTTTTCGGGAAAAAGTATGAGTTCCACTGGGCTCGACAATTTGACTCAGTCCTACCGCCTAGTATTTGCCTGTATCCCGATGCACCGAGCCACTGTGACCCCGACGTAAGGGTTGTCATATCCGCGAAACTGCCCGAGTTCCAGCCTGCTTCAGTCAATCCAAAGATACATCAAAGCGCTTTAGGCGAGATGCGCGTGCATATGGGCAGCATCTCTGCGTCCTGGAAGTATACGGATGCTGGTGTCCTTGCAGTTGATGTTGTGATTCCTGAAACTAGCGATCTAAAACGCGCGGCTCGTAAAATTTATTCGATGGAATATTCGACTGAAGTTGAGCGGTTCGAACAACTTCTCCATGAACTTGTCCTAGTTCCCTCAGTTTATTTCTTCGGAGACGCAGCTCCGATCCACTCTGCTGCTGTTGCGACTGCCGACGGCACAATGTTACTCGCCGGGACAGGCGGAGTTGGCAAATCTTCGGCCGTACTTGCATTCCGCAAGCAAAAGGATATCGGCTTCATCGCTGACGATATCTCCATCGTGTCTGCTAATGGCCAAGTTTTTGGTAATATGGCCTGGCCTAAGATCTATGGGTACAACTGCGTAGGCAACGAAATGGCGCGTGAACTTCTGCGCGGACGCAGCCTTGCCGATCAACTGCACTTCCACGTCAAAAACCGTCTTAACCCATCGCGTGTTCGACGGAAGCTGGCACCTGACCGACTCTATGACTCGGTTGTGCCCGACGGAAAACCGCTCAATACCCTGTTCTACTTGTTTAGAGAAGATGTACCAAACATGGCCTTGACTCAACTGCCCGTCGAGAGTGCAGTAGAGATGTCGATTGCGGTGATGGAGTCCGAATATGGCGTATTCCATCGGCACTTGAACTGGGAAGAGTATAATTCTTTCGGCGGCAACCGCACTCCCATCCTTACCATGGCACAGGTCAGGGACAAGTGGAGGGCAATTTATCGTTCAGCCTTCAGCAAAGCCGAGATCATCAAGGTTGGCATTCCACTCGACATTGACCATGCGCGCTACCAGTCCGAAATTGTAAAGATTGTCACACGATGAGTGACGTGACGCAGGTTGTATTCAACACTGCTTCCTATCCTTATCCGCATGGCGAGCAATTTATCGAATCTGAGATTGTTCACTGGGCGTGCCTGACAGGAACGAATGTAGTTATACTGCCCTCCACGTCGAGCGGAACGCCTCGAACAATACCCTCCGGCATTGGTGTTCAGCCAGCATCTTCGCTTTCTGCTTTCGTGAAGATTTCCTGCGCAATGCAGGCATTCGTCCACCCTCTCCTGTGGGAGGAATTCTGGCAACTGCATCGCAAAGGCCAACTGAACGCTACAAGGTGCTTCCTGGCACTGAAATCAGTCGCCTTTGTCTTAAGGGAGAAAGCCGACATTTCACGCAGACTGCGGGGAGCCGGCCCCATTGATCTTGCTTATAGCTACTGGAATAATGAAACGGCTTACGCGCTGTGCCTTTTAAAACGAGAAGGCCGCATCAGGCATGTTATTTCCAGAGCCCACAGATACGACCTCTACGAAGAAAAGCGAAAGGCCGGCTACATGCCAGTCAAACGCCAGTTGGTGGACGATTTTGACTGCGTGTATGGCATTTCGAATGATGCATGCATCTATTTAGGTGAACGATACGGGTTTGCCGCTAATAAGTTACAGGTCGCCCGTCTGGGCGTCTCCATTCCGGAGAAGCCGGCCAATGCCAGCACAGACGGAGTTGTGCGCATGCTATCGGTGTCATTTTGCGTGGAGGTGAAAAGGATCCACAAGATAGTTGAGGCCATTTGTCAGGCCTGCAGCGCAAATCCTGGCCTTGTCATCGACTGGGTTCATATTGGCGGCGGCCCATTGAGACAAGATTTGGAGGCCACATCCAAGCGCATCTTAGGCACGTTGCCAAACGCACGGTTTCGGTTCGCTGGTGTGTTGAGCAACAAAGACGTACTGCAGTTCCTCAGCGATAACCCGGTAGATGTATTTATCAATAGCAGCGCATCCGAGGGCATTCCCGTTTCGATTATGGAGGCGATGGCATTTGGAGTGCCAGCGATAGCACCGGCCGTGGGCGGCGTGCCCGAACTGGTCAACGACGGTACCGGCGTCCTACTGTCGGCAGAAATGCATCCGGCGGAGGTGTACGCTGCTATCTGCACTTTGACAGGCGAAAAGGCAGAGATCTATCGGACAGGTGCACGGCAATTCGTTGAGGAGCGATACTCCGCCTCGCGCAACTACTCTCATTTCGTCTCGCAGGCAGTTTCACTTGCAGAGCGCCCTGATGCCTAGCCGCAGATGAAGATAAGCAACATTCTCGGATATGCATTTGGTCCTATAACGGCCGCTTTGATCGGCGTGGTCGCCTTACCGATTACTGCATGGGTCTTCTCGCCCTCTGACATAGGACGCTTGAACGTCTTTCAGGTATGCCTGTCGTTTGGATTGCTGCTTTCGACCTTTGGGCTCGACCGGGCCTATATACGTGAGTATCACGAGTCCAGCGATCGCCTGCACCTCTTCGCCGCCTGCTTCTTGCCTGGGCTTCTGTTGATTGCAGTGCTTGTTGTCCTGACGCTTCCCGTCAGAGAGTCGGCAGTGCAATGGCTCTACTCGACGCGGGACGCCTCTCTATACCTCATCACAGTCTTGGCTTTGGTCGCCAATTATATTTCTCGATTTCTCTCCCTCATTGTTAGAATGCAGGAGCGAGGTTGGGCTTACTCTATGAGCCAAGTTCTACCGAAACTGCTTTCCCTCACTCTTATAGGTTCTGTTTTCCTGTCAGGAGCGCATGCAAATTTTCGTCTGCTTCAGGGAATTACGTTCGCTTCCATTTTGGTGGTGATGTTGGTTTTTGCATGGAACACACGACAGGATTGGATCCAGATGAGCTCCGCTCGCATTCGCTGGGCTGAGATGAGGAAGCTTCTGGCTTATGGCTTTCCGCTGGTGTTTTCAGGCCTCGCATACTGGGGCCTTACGGCGACAAGCACTTTTGCGCTTCGCCATTGGTCGTCGCTGGACGAATTGGCGGTGTATTCCGTGGTCAACAGCTTCGCTGGCGCTGCGGTCATTTTCCAGTCGATCTTCGCAACCATCTGGGCACCCACGGTTTACAAGTGGGTAGCGCACGGCATTGACATGAGACGAGTGGATGTCGTTGCACGCCACGCCTTGCTGATTGTGTGCTTGATCTTCATTGCCGTGGGACTGTTCTCGTGGACCGTCGATTACCTCCTCCCGCCACACTACCGAATGGTCAAGTATCTGCTTGCAGCTGCGATAGCGCCATCGCTTCTATATACTCTCTCGGAAGTAACGACCGTTGGCATCGGGATTTCCCGACGCACGGGCTGGACGATCTGGATCACAGTAGCCGCACTCCTCGTCAACGCCGCGATGAGTTGGTGGCTGGTGCCTCAGTATGGATCAGCCGGGGCAGTTCTATCGAACGCTGCTGCGTTTTTTGTCTTCTTCCTGCTAAGGACTGAGGTCTCGGCGGCGCTGTGGCGTCAGTTTCCACGTGCCAAGCTCTATGTAATGTTATGTGGGATGATCTCTTTGGCGGCAGCCATCGTTGGATCGGCAGAACGACTGCCTCCTCTTTACCCTTTCATTTGGCTCGTTCCACTGGGGATCGTTATCGTTGTTTGCCGGAGTGAGATTTTTGACATGTTCGCAATAGCTAAGAACCGGCTGGGAGTTCGAACATGAGACTTTCGACCTCTTCTATCGTTCGTAAGGCGACTGTCAGTGCAACCAATTAGGATCGCTCACTTAACAGTTGTTCGGAGTTTGTCCGATGGCCAAAAGAAGCAGCTACTCTTTGAGGCCGAAGCGAGCTCAGATTTGTCAAACACTATGTGGACTACAGTGGCACTTCACTGCGAACCCTCGTCACATAATTTTATCCGCCAAATACCTTGGGTATTTCGCGCAATTTTTCTCCGGAACCTCTACGGCTGGATCGTTGCAGCTCGTCTCTCTCGTACGAACGATATTCTCCTCATGCGTCACATGCCGTTTGATCCTTTCGCCCTCATTTTCTCTCGCTTATTACACAATCGGATCTCGGTTCATCATAGTAAAGAAATGTCAGAACTTATACTAATCCGGAGCGGCCTTAGGGGACTGATAGCCTCCAAGATTGAAAGCATCACCGGCCAAACCGCCATCATGCAGGCCGCAGCAATCATTGGTGTTACCGAAGAGATTGCTACCTACGAAATGCATCGGGCAGACAGAGCAAAAGCCAGCTGCGTTTATCCGAATGCTATAAAAGCGTCATCTGTCAAACTACTGCCGGATCGTCGTGATCGCGAAACAGTGAATGTAGCTTTCATATGTGGCACATTTTCGGAATGGCACGGGTTAGAACGGCTGTTCTCGGCCGTGAGAGAATATCCTGATAATAGCATTGAAGATAAGTTGCGTATCTACCTGATTGGTAACTTATTTGGACATCAGCGCCAAGCTATTATACAAAATGCTAGACTGAAATCGATTTTCCAACCGCTAGGCCACATGCCGGAAGCTGCCTACCGGCCAATACTTGAGAGATGCGACCTTGGGCTGACCTCTTTTGCTCTGGACTTAAAAGACCTAAGGGAAGCAGCAACTTTAAAGGTGAGGGAGATGCTTGCCATGGGCCTGCCCGTTTATGCCGGCCATAAAGACACAGCGCTGAGCAATGATTTTCCGTATTATGTTAACGATAGGATAATTAACGTGGACAGCTTGCTGTCTTTTGCCAAAAGAATGAAAGCTGTGTCGCGTGATACTGTCCGCTCTTCCGCAGAACCTTTTATCGATAAAGTCAAGGCCATGGATCATGTAGCAGCGTTTTGTCGACAGCATTTTAATATATAGCTATGGCTGAGGTTTTTCAGGGATTACATATAGATAATGGTTCTATACACCCCTCGCAGCACTATTCATTGGTATATACTTTACTCCTTTGTTGACCCACTTGAGTAACAATATGCCTTACGTAGATATCACGCGAGGATCTATAATTGGCGCCGTTTTGGATACTTTTTATTGTTCCCCTCTGGGCCTCAATCAAAGAGAGGTCTACATTAGAAACTAGAGAGAGAACATTCTCACTCAATTTTTTTTTGATATTATTAGCAGTTTTGATCGGCCTTCGATTTGAGGTCGGAGGAGATTGGGAAACATACCTTGCATATTACTATAGAACCGTAGGCTTATCATTTACTGAGGTCCTCACAAGAAAAGACCCCGGCTATATTCTAGTCAACTGGTTATCCTGGACTCTTGATGGCGATATTTGGTTAGTTAATCTGGTCTGCGCTTGCTTATTTGCATTCGGCTTAGTCGCATTTGCAAAGGCGCAGCCACGACCTTGGCTGGCCCTGTTGGTTGCTGTCCCATATTTGGTGATCGTCGTTGCTATGGGCTATACCAGGCAAGGCGTCGCTATCGGCTTGGCCATGCTCGCGCTTCGCGCGTTTACACGTGATAGTTCGGTCGTCAAATTTGTTTTCTGGATCGCCTTAGCAGCTACATTCCACAAGTCCGCTGTTATGCTTGTTCCGCTCGCTGCTTTATCGAGCAATCGCGGGCGGGTTTGGACAGCTGCCTGGATTGCTGGAGCAACGGCCCTTCTTTATTACCTGTTCCTTGAGGACAGTGTTGACCGCCTCATGTATGGCTACATAACCAAGGAGTATCAGTCTCAGGGCGCGGCAATCCGCGTCGCGATGAATGCCCTTCCTGCAAGCATTTTTCTGGCTTTTCGACGCCGTTTTCAGCTTTCCCTTGAAGAGAGGCGGCTGTGGACGAACATGGCACTCCTCGCATTAGCGTTCGTCGTCTTCTTGTTTGTTTCGCCTTCCTCAACCGCTGTGGACAGGTTGGCACTTTACATCATACCCATACAGCTCTTTGTCTTCTCGCGATTGCCGGAAGCGTTTCCCGTTCGCGGGAAAATCAGCTTGGTGGCTGTACTTGTTATTCTCTACTCAGCTGCCGTGCAGTTCGTCTGGCTCAATTTCGCAGCTAATGCTAAATCTTGGGTACCCTACAGCTTCTATCCATTTTCCTAAGTGCATAAGCATCATAACTTAGCTGGGTGAAAGCTAGATTGATCGTGTAGGTACCTTCATCTTTCGTCCATTGTGCCGAACCGTCATCATACGAGCACTTGACGATGTTGAACGCTTAAAATCCGCGTGGAAGATAACAGCGTTGAGCCAGACGAAGGTCACGGCCAGCGCCATCGTTCGCAGCGGATAATCCACTGCCGAATGGATGAGCAGGAAGACGATGCCGAGAAAGGCCGCTTTCTGGAACTGGTTGAACCGGATTAGCACGCCTTGCCTTACCAGCAGCAGGCAATAGGCGACGATCAGGACGGCAGCTACGATGCCGCCTTCGAAGACAAGCTCGGCATATTCATTATGCGCATGGTTGACGAAGCTGGCGAAGATCATGTTCGCGTCTTCATAGACTTGGTAGGCGCGTGGGAAGGTGCCGTAGCCGACGCCCAGCAGCCAATTTTCCCTGATTCCTTCAAGCGTTGTGCGCAGGAACTCCCAGCGACCGAACCCAACGTCCAGTTCTTTCTGCTCGACGATCGTCCACGTTCCCATGGCGTAAACGCCGAGAACCACCAGCGTGCCGAGCACAGCGGCAACACTCGCGCGCGATTGTGCCCTGAGGAACACGATTGCAGAGATCACCGCTGCAGCACCGATGATCGCGCCGGCGCGCGATCCTGCCGCCAGCAAGATCAGCAAGGTCAGGACGATGGCCAGCCCGGCTGCAAGCCCGCGATTCTTGAAGGTGGCAAAGTAAACAAGGAATGGCAGGGTCAGATAAAGCAGGGAGGCCAGATGATTTCGGTTCGCAAAAAGACCGGAGTAGATTGAGAACGGGAGAACCCCATCGATTACCTGCCGGCTGGACGCCGAATATTGCACGAAGACGAAGGCTGCGTTGCAGGCCACGCCCAAAAGCATGAACGGCAAAAGCGCGTGCACAAAGGGTCCGGGCATCCGCATGATCGCGAGAAAAAGAAGCCCGAGCACGGCCACATAACTGAAGCTTAGCAGCGTGCTTCCGGCGCCCGTGCTGATCGTAAGCCAACTGACCGACGAGCCGTCGGGTTGCCGGAACGGCTCGATCCGTAGCCATTCCACGAAACCCGAGGGAAGTGGCAGAAGCTGAACAAGCGGCGCCAGCATAACAAGGCCAACGACGATAAGGACGGACTGGTCGATCGGAGCGCCGTCGGATGCCATGAGCACAGGAACGACCGCAAGAAGAATGCAGACCTGCAGCAGCGCATCCGACCACAGGCCGGCTTCAGTCCCTCCCCCCAGAAGGAGAGATAAGGTCATTGCTGTCCCGACAAGGGTTTTGTGCACGTTGTCCTTGCTAGCTCGCTTCATTGGAGCCGCTCGATGGAAACGTTGTGGAAGGTCACCCGGCCCGAATATCGATAAAGCCAGCTGTCGATGGTCAACCCTGAACGGAGTTCCAGACTTTGCGCGGGACAATCAGCAACATCGAAGTCCACGGCGTTCTCCTTGTTGCGGTAGGTGCCCTCAGCAACATCAAGCCGTGTGATTTCAGTGCCGGGCTTCAAGCACCGCAAGCGCCAGAACAGCCCTTTCGGTGCCTTGAGTAGCGCGCCCGATGCATCGACCTTCAGGCGGTAACGCCCAGGCTCCAGAACCAGCGTCTGCCGTAGCTCGACCTCACGAGCCGGCTTGTCGAGGAAACGAACATTCATGCCGTCCTGCGGCGCGACCGTCGAGCTTTCAAGATAGGCTGCTGCCGTATTTCGATAGATCCAGTCGAATGGAATTGGCGTGCCGCTGGGCTCGAAAGACGCGTTGAACACCAGTCCTGCGCGGTTCCAGTCTTGATCGGACAAGGTGAAAAGAAACAGGCGATGAGCGCCCTGATAGTCTCCGGCGCGCACAAGCGCGTTCAACACGGTGCGAAGTTCAACCGGGGTGGCGGGAGATTTACTTGTACTCAGATCCAGAACGAGCCGGTTGGCCAAAGGTAGTCCGCCATCACTGGTGACCAGCGATCGTATCAACGCACCGCGCCACGGCGGGTTGGCCTGCAGCGTCGTCAGCATTTCTGCGTAAGCGGCTGGATCCTGCAGAAGCGGAGCAAGGATCGCAGCCGCATCGGGGAACTGGTCTCGCCATCGCCGCACGAACAGATCGATATAGCGTACTGCTTCGGCAGTCTGACCCTTGTTCAGCGATGCCGTAATCAGGCGCCGCAAAGCCAGTTTCTCGGTCTTCGAAATGCGATGAGCAGCAAGAAACTGCGCTTCCGCAAGGGCCTGCTCGTTGGATCGCAGTTCCACCTCGCCGAGCAGCGCACGCAAGCGCGCGTCGACCGGATCAAGCGCGATTGCGGCACGCGTTTCCGCTTCAAGATCCGCTAAGGGAGCGGGGTCTGACGGATTTTCGTTCAGAGCCGCGGTGATCGCTTCAACACGAGCGTCGACATTAAACGGATCGACGCTTAGCGCTGCATTCGGCTCAGCCTGCAACAGTCTGCCGAGACCGCCCAGACAAACGAGCAAAAGCAGCGCGAAGGCGGCGACGCAGGCCACCGCCCGACGAGGCATGGACATCGGAACCGGATGCGCCGCTCTGCTGGTCATGAGGTCCCTCTAATTGCTCAGCATCGCCTCCATAGGAGTAGTACTGATTGTTCATGTAGCTGTAGGCGTATTTGTAGTCGTATTTGCCGACGCTGAACTTGGACATCGCTGCGCCGATCACGTGAGCGCCGGAAGCCCGCAGGCGCTTCAATGCCAGGGCGGCGGCCTTCCGGGTGACCTGATTGGAGGACACCACCAAGAGCGTGCCACGAGCCAAACGGCCGAGGATTGGCGCATCAGACAGGCCGATCACGGGAGGCGAATCGATAATGACGAAATCGAAGCGCTCGGCGAGATGCCCAATTAGCAGCGCCATGCGCTGTGACGACAGAAGGTCGGCAGGGTTCGGCGGGATGGTCCCAGAGGTTATGGTCCAGACGTTCTCCGCGCTGGTCCGACGGATCACCTGCGGCAGCTTCTCCTTGGAGACCGTGTTGGTAAGGACGTTGCTTAGGCCAACGGTATTATCGAGGCCGAACTGGCGGTGGACGGCCGGCTTGCGCAAGTCGGCATCCACAACGACCACCTTGGATCCAAGCACACCGAAATCGCGTGCCAGCTTATAGACGGTCGTCGATTTGCCCTCGGCCGGTTCAGCCGACGTTACCATCAGGATCTTCGGCGCACCGTCCGCACCGGCAAACTGGATGGCCGTGCGCAAACTGCGATAGGCTTCCGACAATCCCGACGTCGGGTCTGTCGCGCTTGCCGCCAGTTCCACCGGCTTGACCTGCGGCAAGATCCCCATGACCGGAAGCGCGAGTTCCTTCTCAAGCTGTTCGGGATTTACGAAAGTGTTGTTCAGCAACTCCAGCACGTAAACCACTGCAGCCGCCAATGCAGCGGATAAGGCTAAAGCGAGCGCAAGGTTGATCGGCAGGCGCGGCCAGACCGGTGACTGCGGCATCGGCGCAAGGTCGACGATCGAGGCATTCTGCTGCCGCAACTCGGTCGCCACACCGACATCGTTCAGCTTGCCGATCAGGCTGTCATACTGACTGCGGTTGGAATCCACCTCGCGCTTGAGGATCGTGTACTGGATGTTCTTGTCCTGATAAGCGACCTGCTCGGCCTGCAGCTCGGTCTGCTTCTGCTGAAGGTCGGCTTCGCGCGATTGCGCTTCCTGCAGTTTCAAGCGGACGCCATCCGTGACAACCGCAACACCGCCCTCATATTGCTTGCGCAATTCGCTGATTTGCGCCTGAAGCTGCTGCATTTCCGGAAAACCGGGTTTGAACGTGCTGAGCTTCTGCTGGTACTCGGCTGAAAGACCGGCGATCTCCGAGCGAAGCTTCTGCAAGCCCTCGCTGGACAGAACCTGTTCGAGGCTGCCGCCACGACCCTGGTCGATCTGTTGCACCAGTCGCTGATAATTCAGGCGCTCTTCCACCGCTTTCGACTGAGCAGCGTTAATCGCCTGGATGCTCGTTTCGATCAGAGAACTGTCCGTGCCGGTCATGGTGATGCCGGCTTCCTTGGCATAGGCGACCAAGGCCTCCTCGGACTTCTGGAGCCTGTCCTTGACCTGTAGAACCTGATCCTGAATGAACTGCCGCGCGAGCTCTGACGTTTCGCCGGTCTGATCGACACGCGAGTCGATATAGCTTTGCGCCACACGGTTGGCGACTTCCTGGGCAGTGGCCGGGTTTTGATCGCGAAAGGAGATCGTCAGCAAGCTGGTATTCGCAAGCAGGTCGACCGACAGGTTGTTCATGACCCGCTGGATAGCAATACCTTCCCGCTGTTCTGGCGTGTAGTCAGCCATATCCTGGGAAAAGCGCATGCCGAACGCGCGACGAACGATGTTCGTCGGCGCAAAGTCTGGCGCGGGGAACAGAAAGGCGGCCTGCTCGGAAAGGCCTAAGCCTAGCACGACGCGCTGAGCGATCGCACGGCTCTTCAAGCGCTCGCGCGCTGTCAGGAACGCACGTACGTCAGACGCTTCGGCGACCATTTCCATTTCCTGGAACACGCGGGCAGAAGGCGTCATGACCTCCAGCCGGACCGCTGCCTCATACTTGGGCGTCTGCATCATGGTGATGGCAAAGCCGAGTACGAGACCAATCGCGAGCAGACTTACGATCAGCCAGCGATATTGCAGGACGTAGAAAAAGATTTGCAGCGGGTTGAACGAGTCGCGCTCGTCAACCTCCTGATACCGTCCATAACCATAATCGTAGGGAGCAAGATCCGGGCGCAAAGCACCGCCCGGAGCGGCCTGAAGGGCGTTTGGCGAGTAGGGAGAAGGTCGGTCAAGCATGATTGTCTAACTTACCCTCTGCGGCTTAAAGACCGACGCCGATGCGGCTGGCGGAACTTGCCACGCCAAGCGCTTCCTTCAGGTTCTGGAACGCGACCTTGTTGGAAGATGAGAACACAACAACGACGTCACCACCGTAGATGCGGGGATTGGCCCGCTTGCCGGCGCGGATCTGCGCAACATCATACAGCGCGACGAGTTTCTGCCGGCCCACCTGGCGGAACACATAGACCTTGCCAGTATCTGCGACTTTGCTGAAGCCGCCACCGAGCGCAATCGCGTCGATCAATGACGCCGTGGGCGGCAGCTGGTAAACGCCGGCCTTGTTGACTTCACCATCAATGGTGACACGACGGGAAGAGGACTCCTTGATCGTGACGCTGACCTGCGGGTTCTGCAGGTAGTTCCGCGCGTAAGCACGCGTAATTTCCTGCTCTAAGACCCGCACCGGTTTACCGGCCGCCTGGACATTCCCGATCAGAGGCAGGTTGATGTTGCCGCTGGGGTCGACCTGCACGGCGCGTGATAGGTCCGACACCTGAAACACGAAGACTTCGAGCGTGTCGGAGGGCGCGATCGGCACTTCCGTTCCACCGGCTGTTTCCGGTGGAGCCGGCAGTTCGGGTACTTGGCGCAGGTCTGCGTCGCCCGGCAGCGCGGCCGATGCGTATCCGGAAGAGGCTGGGGCGCCTTGGGCCATGCCCATGTCGGTTGGTGACGAGGTGTTACAAGCCGCGATGAAAGCAGACATCGCGAATACGACTGCGATACGCAAAGTCTTACAACCCGCCATGATCAACGCCCCTGAAACATGCGCCAGAACTTGCCTGCCCGGCTTTTCGCGTCTGCCTCGCGCTTCGCACCCCGCGCAGCGTCCATGCCCACGGCTCTGATCTCCGCATTCCGCAAAATCCGCGCAGGCGTTTCAACGAACAAATTGCGAGCGGTCTCCGCGCCGGCTTTCTCTTCAACCAGCGCATAGGCGGTCGAAAGCACAGGAGACCGGCCCGACACATTGTGCGCATCACTGGCCACCAGATCGATGCGGCCTTCTTCGAGCATCCGGTCCGATAGAGCCTTGGCCTGCGTGCCGAATTGCCCAGTCAAGGAGCCCGCGGTAATCTGCATCAAGGCTCCAAGTCGGCCGACGCTTTCGATCAGATCGTAGTTCTTTGCCACCCAGGTCAAACGCTCCGGATGCGTGACAACCGGGATATAGTCGGCCTCGATCAGACGCTCGACGAAGGCAACGAAATTCGGCGGCACGACGTGATGCGGCGGCTCAAGTAGAAAATAGCGTGACCCATTCAGGGTCGGCACAGCCTTGTCGGCCAGCTTCTGCAGCAGATCAGGCGCGATATGGACATCAGCGCCGATCACCAGCTGAAGGTCGATACTCTCGTCCGACAGGACCTTACGAAGCGCCAGAACTCGGCGACCGATACCGGCCGCATCATTATGGTAGAGGCCTGGCAGAATATGCGGCGTACAAGCGAGAATCCGTGTGCCATCAGCCACAGCGACCCTCGCCATAGCGAGGGAAGCAGCGAGATCCGCGGCACCGTCATCACAGCCAGGCAGAATATGGGAATGCAGGTCTATCACTAACCCTGCCAACCCCTCATCAACAAGACCAGAACGGCGAAGAACCGAGCCGCGAACGGCCCGATCGAAGCTTACTGGCTTACGCGGTTATCCGAGTCAGAAGTCGCAGTCGCAACAGCCGAACCAACGATCGCAGCACCGACCAGAGCAGGGAAAGCAAACGCGGCGACGCCAGCACCACCGGCAGCTCCTGCACCGCCCGCACCGGCAGGCACAGCACCATTAGGTGCATTGCGAACCTGGCCAGTCACATTGACAGCAGCCGTGTCGTTCACGGCAACGCAGAGGTTTTCACCCTGGCGCTCGAAGCGCAGTTCCTGCTCACCGGCCAGTGACACCTGGCAACCACCAGCAAGAACCACAGCCGTGCTCTGGACGCTCGTTGCAACGCGATCAGCAGCCGAGATGGCCTGACCAGCCGTTGCCTGACGCGGGCCCTTGGCGCCGACGATCACAACTCGACCTTCCGAGGACTGGATGGTGCCGAGCGCTGCCGACTGAGCGCCGCTAACGGCGCAACCGCACGTGGAAGGCTGAGCCTGAGCAACACCGGCTGCCGTCGAGAACATGCCGGCAGCCAACGCACCAGCAACAATCAGTCGAACCATCATCGTCTTACCCGTCCCAAAAGCGTGTTTCGCTTAGCGCCTATATGCCACATATAGCCCAAATGTCTATGAAAAGTTGACTGTACACATGAGCGTGTGCGCAATGCTGACAGAGCTCGGGCGGTATATGGCTCGCTGTAGTGACCTCAGGAAGCGCCAAAAGCCAAGTCTAGGTTGAAGCGTCCAACAAGACGTTGCACAAAGGCATCATGTTGAAACACTTTGCCTTGTGGCTGTTTTTCGGATCGGCCGCTTGTGTCGCAGCGATTCTTTTTGTTCCCCAAGGGCGGCTCGCCTGCTCAGAGCCATATCTTCACGAAACCAGTCCGGACGGTCGATGGACCCTGACTCTTTGCAGCCGACCGTTGCTGTTTGCCATGCCGGGCGGCGGCGGCGATGCGCCGGGCTGGATCGTTCTGCGCGATGTGGACGGAGCCATCCGTGGCGTGTCCGACCTCAGCATGCTGCAGATGTATGGCGGCGCGGCGCCGGGCACTCCACTCATCTGGGGACCGCGCCGCGTGGTCAAACCGATGGTTCTTGAGCTGCCTATCAGATCGGCAAGTTCGCCCTTTCGACAATGGCTTGATGATCGGATCTGGCGTTGGCGGGCACTTCTAGGCCTCACACCGACCGACGACGACCTGCATTGAAGCCTTATTGGTCGTGCGGCAGAAGGGTCATTGCCCTACGTCGTAGATCGCGGTAGCCAAAACCTGCACGCGATCCTGTCTCCCGCCCGCCTCCTTCGCGCGACTGACGATCAAGATGAATTTTGGCTCCTCGCGAGACCGGAAGCGCGTGGAGATCATCTCGCCCTCGCCTTCCTTGCTGACCTGCTCCCATTGCTCAACAAACTCGGGAGAAGAAAGAACCGCTTCCACAATGGGTTGAAGGTCCGCCTCTCCGCCACCGGTGATGTGGCACATGGGGATTTGGTCGGACACGACGAGGACATAGCCGGCATCAAGCTGCGAGTTGATGCGCCAATAATGGTTGGCCGCGCGCAAGCCCGGTGGCGGCAGCGATTCGTCTGCAACAGACTTCACGAGCCCGACCGTATTGCCGAGCCCCATTACAGCTAGGAAAGGCTTGGGTCCGTCGGCCCAGCTTGCCGGGCGCAACACCCATTCCGTACAGCCGCGTAAAGCGCCAGCCAAACCAGTCTCAAGAACCGGCTGCGTGTGGGCCGGCAGGGTGAAAGCGAGGAATGCGCCGAGCGCCATCAGACATTTGTTCATGCAGAAACCCTAGCGGCGGAAAAAGCGGGCGTCATCTTATTCTCGCGACGCGAAGTGAGACCCGGTTGATACAAAAACTTGCACGCGGCTCTAGCCTGAACCATCCTGCCAAGGCGCGGAGGATGGCGCTGACTGGAGGATAGTGACGAGATGATAGCGTGACGGAGAGTTCCACCTCGGCCAGGAACCGGTCTGCACGCGCTGCGGCGTCCATCGGTTCAAGCGTCATTCCCCTGAAGTTTGGCGATGATCCGCAGGTCTGGGCCTGCTGGCTTTACTACGAGGACCGTCTCACGCAGAGCGAGATCGCCGAGGCGATGGGGATCTCGCGAGCAACCGTCAACGCCTATCTCGCGGATGCCCGCGAGCGCGGCATCGTCAATATTACGCTGGATCCACAGCGCCTGGCCTCCCTTACGGTAGCGCAGGAGCTCAAGCGGCATTTTGGCCTGCATGACTGTCTTGTGGTGCCGAGTTCGGAGCCGGCGGCGTCGCTGATCGACCGGCTGGGTGCGGCGGGAAGCCTTGTGCTTCGCCAGTTCGTGCGATCTGGCGACACGATCGCCGTGGGATGGGGACGCACGATCCTGTCGGTGGCAGCGGCCACCACTTTGACAGGCTTGCAGGATGTGCGGGTCGTGCAGGCGACGGGCAGCGTCACGACCGGCCAGCCCGATTCACCGGAAATCTGCGCCGCGCGCCTCGCCTCCGCGATCCAGGCAGAATGCGTGCCGATTACGGCGCCCAGCATCGTGTCGTCCTCGGCCATGCGCGACATGCTTATGGCCGAGCCGCTGATCCAGTCGCAGTTTCAGGCGCTTAGCCATGCCAGCCGGGCTGTGTTCGGCGTGTCGTCGCTGCGCCCCAACTCCACCATTCATTCCAGCGGCTTCTTCGATTACGCGCCGCTCCAGACTTATCTTGCGCTCAACGCCGTCGGAGTCATTGCTGGCCGCTTCATCGACGTTCAGGGGCGCCCGGTGCGCGGCCCGCTGGATGATCGCACCCTCGGCATATCGTTGGAAGCTTTGCGTGGAATCGAACGGCGCATTGCCGTTGCGGGTGGGATCGACAAGGTGCCGGCCATCCTCGGCACGCTGCGCGGCGGCTATGCCGACATTCTCGTTACCGATGCCGCCACGGGCAAGGCGCTGCTGGAAGCCGATGGGGTGAAGGGTCTCACCCGCCCCACGCAGCGGCTTCAGACAGAGCCTTCAGCCCCGGCTGAAGTGCAGCGTCGCCACGTCAAAAAGTTCTTGAACGATCCGGACGACATCGTCGACGAAATGCTGGACGGCGCGGTGCGCGCGCATGGCGCGTATCTGGAGCCTGTGCCCGGCACGCGGCGCGCCTTCATGGCGCGGGAAGCGCCGCGCGAAGGGAAAGTCGGTCTGGTCGTGGGCGGCGGCTCGGGGCATGAGCCGTGTTTCCTCGGCTATGTCGGGGCGGGAATGGCCGATGCGGTGGCGGTCGGCAATGTGTTTTCCTCCCCTCCTCCCGATCCGATTGCCAAGGCAGCACAAGCTGTTTCGGGCGGCGAAGGTTTGTTGTTCATCTACGGCAACTATGCCGGCGACACGATGAACTTCGAGATGGCTGCAGAGCTCGTTCAAGCCAACGGCATCCCGGTGCGGACGGTCGTGACCACGGANNGACATCGCTTCGTCGCGCGCGGAGGATCGCGACGGGCGGCGCGGCGTGGCCGGTAACGTGTTGATTTTCAAGGTCGCGGGTGCGGCCTGTGACAAGGGTTGGTCGCTGGAAACCTGTGAGCGGGCGGCCCGCAAGGCGAATGCGCAGACCTATACGATGGGCGTCGCACTGGAGCCCTGCTCCATGCCGCAGACACGGCGCTACAACTTCAGCATCGGCCCGCAGGACATGGAAGTGGGCGTCGGCATCCATGGTGAGCCGGGCGTGGCGCGGGAGCCGATGCAGTCGGCGGATGCCGTGGTGGATATGGTGATGAACCGGATTTTCACGGAAATGCCGAGCCAGTCAGGAGACCGGGTGGCAGTGCTCGTGAATTCGTTCGGTTCGACGCCCTTGATGGAGCTTTATGTGCTTTATCGGCGGGTGGAACAGCGTTTGAAGACCAAGGGGCTGACCGTTGCAGCGCGGTGGGTCGGGCATTATTGCACCTCGCTCGACATGGTCGGCGCCTCGGTTTCGGTGATGCATCTCGATGACGAGCTTGCCGAATTGCTGGCGCATCCCTGCGATACACCCTTCTTCCGGGTTGGGAAATAGTGATGCCACAACAATGGCTTATGGGGCTTTCGCCTCAGTCTGCGAAAGAGACTTCATGCAAGATCTAGGATCAAAGCGACTGATCGCGATGTTCAGCCAGGCCGCGGCGGCGATCGATGCGCAACGGGATCACCTGTCGGATTTGGATGGGGCGATTGCCGATGCGGATCATGGGATGACGATGTCGCTGGGCTTTCGAGCGGTGACGTCGGCTTTGGCGAAGCTCGATGCGGAAGTAAGCCCTTCGGAGGTGTTCAGGACGGCAGCAAAGGCTTTTCTGGACGCGGTCGGGGCCTCGACCGGGCCGCTTTATGCGAGCGGATTTCTCAATGCAGCCAAGCGCTTGGATGGTTCAGACGTGCTGGACCCTGCGGCGATGCTGGAGGGGATTGCGGCCGGCATTGCGGCGCGTGGAAAGGGAAGCCGGGGGGAGAAGACGATGCTGGATGTCTGGCTTCCGGCGGCGGAAGCGGCGCAGCAGGCGCTTCGGGAAAACCCTGCGAAATTATGGGCTTACGTGCGCCAGGCTGCTGCTGACGGGGCTGAATCGACACGCGCAATGATGGCGGTGCGGGGGCGTGCGGCGCGGGTGGGGGAGCGGTCGATCGGGCATATCGATCCCGGCGCAGTGTCGGCCTTGCTTATCGTGGAAGCGATGGCCGGAACTATGGGCGAAAACACGGAAAATCTGTAGGAAAACGGCCGAAAATTTCCGGGATTGTCGGCCGTTTCTCCGGTTTTACGCCACCAGAGCGGAAATTTAGGCCGCGTTTCCGTGATACTTCGCATCAAGCGCGTCGATGGCCTGCACGTTGCCGGCCGAGCGACCGTTCGGATCGAACTCGGACGCCAGATAGGCTTCGGCGACGGTCTTCGCGAGCTCGGGCCCGATCACGCGCGCACCCATGGTGATGATCTGCGCATTGTTGGACGACGCTGCCTTTTCCGCCGAGTAAGCATCGTGAGTCTGGGCGGCGCGGATGCCGGGCACCTTGTTGGCGGACAGCGCCACGCCGATGCCGGTGCCGCAGCAAAGAATCGCGCGGTCATAGGTGCCGTCGAGAATGCCGCTGGCAACACGCTCAGAGAGGTTGGCGTAAAGCTCGCTGGAGCCGGCCGGGGGCGTGCTGAGTTCCGAGACTTCCAGACCGTCGCGGGTGGACAGATGTTCGGCCAAAGCCTTGGCGAGAGGAGCGCCGGCGCTGTCGCCGGCAATTGCGATCTTCATGGGTTCTCTCCGTCGATTGAACGATGCCCCTCAGGAGGGCATCGTGATCTGGATCTTGACGTCGGTCGGGCGGCCTTCCACGGCGCGGTCGAAGGCTTCGATCGACTTCTCGAAAGGATAGGTGTCGGAGATCAGCGGCTTCAGGTCGACCTTGCCGGAACCCATCATCTGGATGGCGCGTGGATACTGGTGGGCGTAGCGGAACACGGTCTCGAAGCGGGCTTCCTTCGTGGAGGCCAGCGACCAATCGACCGGGGTCGGCTCGACCGGCATGCCGACCACGACGACGCAGCCCCCGGGGCGCAGGGTGTCGAGCAGGGTTGCCCAAGCCTTCGGCGAACCGCTGGCTTCGAACACGACGTCGGCACCCCAGCCTTCGGTGATGCCGTCGACGACGTCCTTGACGTTCTGCGAGCGGATATCGACCGGGACGATGCCAGGATACTGACCGGCAATCGCCAGCTTTTCAGCCGAAAGGTCGGCAATCACCACGGTAGCGCAACCGCCGGCCAGCGCCGCCAGCGCGATCATGATGCCGATCGGGCCGGCACCGATCACAACGCCGACATCGCCGGGCGCAATCCTGGCCTTTTGCGCGGCCTGGAGGCCAACGGCGAAGGGCTCGATCATCGCGCCTTCGGCGAAGGACACGTTATCAGGCAATTTGAAGGTGTAGGCAGCGGGATGCACGACCTGCGCAGTGAGAACGCCATGAACCGGCGGGGTCGCCCAGAACTGCACGGCCGGATCGACATTATACATGCCGAGGCGCGAGGCACGGGAATTGCTGTCCGGGATACCCGGCTCCATGCAAACGCGGTCGCCGGCCTTGAGGTTGGTGACGTTCGAGCCGACTTCCACCACCGTGCCGGCGGCTTCATGACCAAGCACCATCGGCGCGTTGACGACGAAGGGTCCGATCTTGCCGTGGGTGTAATAATGAACATCGGAACCGCAGACGCCTACGGTGTGGATCGCGATCTTCACGTCGTTCGGACCGACTTCGCTGGGCAGGTCGATCTCGCGCAGCGCAAGCTCGCCTTTGCGTTCAAGAACGAGAGAGCGGGTTTCAGTCATGGAAGCTCCGGTGAGACCGCTTCGGCCTCTTCATGGAAAGTAAGGAGGTCTGCCGAAGGCGGTTGCCGCAGTGGCGGAGATCCTGCTGGTCATTATGTAAGATGCCGGCCCTTCTTTCGGAAGAACCGGCGCGTAAGAAACGTTGGCTCAGGCTGGTTCGGCGAGGTGTTCCTTGGCGCCTTCGGCCAAGGTCGTCAGGATGATAGCGCAGGAGGTGGCGCCGGCATCGAGAACGCCGCGCGAGCGTTCGCCCAAGCGGCTGGCGCGGCCGATCTTGGCGACCATGTCGACCGTGGAGTCCCTGCCCTTCTCGGCAGCAGCGGAAAACGCATCAAGCGCCTCGCCGAACGACTTGCCCTCGGCGTTGGCGGCATCGAAGGCTTCGATCGCGGGCACGAAAGTGTCGAGCAGCGTCTTGTCGCCGACCTTGGCCGAGCCAACCTCCTGAATGCCTTTGACGCCCTTGTGCAGCATGGCGGAGAAGGTCGCGGGATCGATCTGCTCTTTGCCTTCGATGACTTCCGAGAACTCGGTGAACATCATGCCGTAAAGTGGACCCATCGAGCCGCCGATCTCGCTCATCAGAACGTCGCCCAGCGTGTTCAAGGCCTCGCCCAGGCCGGCATTGCCGTCCTTCAAACGGTCGGCGGCCAGGCCGAAGCCCTTGGCCATGTTCACGCCGTGATCGCCGTCACCGATCTTGCCGTCGATCTCGCTGAGATAGGCGCGGTTTTCGACGATGCGGTCTGCCATGCGCAAAACGATGGCGCCGGAAGCGGAATTGCTGAAGCTCTGCATGAATGTGTTTCCTGATCTCAGAGCATGGCCGGGCAGCTGGCGTCGGCATCGAGGAGGCTCTTCAGCTCCTCGTCCAAGGCCAGAACCGTCAGGCTCGCGCCGACCATTTCGAGCGAGGTGAAGTAGTTGCCGATGAAGGTGCGGTAGATGGTGAGACCGCGTGCGGTGATCTCGGCTTCTACCGTATCGTTGAGGATATAAAGCTCGTTCAGCGGCGTTGCGCCGAGACCCGATACGAGTACGGCCACTTCGGTGCCTTCCGGCAGATTGTGGTCGTCGAGCACGATCTGGCACATGTCGCGGGCCACTTCGGCGGCGCTCTTCAGCGGCTCGACACGGATGCCGGGTTCGCCATGATGGCCGATGCCCACTTCCATTGTGCCGGGCTCGATGGTGAAGTTGGGATGACCGACGGCCGGCAGCGTGCAGGGACCAAGGCCGACGCCGATGGAGCGGCAATTGTCGATGGTTTTCTGCGAGGTCACGCGGACTTCTTCGAGGCTGGCACCGGAGGCTGCCTTGGCGCCGCCGATCTTCCACAGGAAGATCTCGCCGGCCACGCCACGGCGGCGGTCGCGCTCTTCCGGTACTGCCGAACACACGTCGTCATTGGCAACCACAGTGGCGACTTCGATGCCGTCCTTGGCGGCGAGCTTGATCGCCATCTTCACGTTCATGTTGTCGCCGGCATAGTTGCCGTACAAGCAGATCACGCCCGCGCCGCCATCGGCTTCCTTGATGGCTTCATGGAAGCTCTTGGCTGTCGGCGACGAGAACAGCTCGCCGACGGCCACGGCGTCCAGCATGTTGCGGCCGGTGTAACCGACAAAGGCAGGCTCATGGCCGGAGCCGCCACCGGTGATCACGCCGACCTTACCCTTAACGGGTGCTGCCGTGGAAACCACGACGCGGCGGTTCTTGTCCGACAGGCGAACCAGGTCTTTGTGGGCCTTTACGAAGCCGCGGACGCTATCGTCGGCCACATCATCGGGATTGTTGATGAAACGCTGCATGATGAACTCCGACGCGATCGAGAAATCTGTTCTGATAAAATGTGGATCAGATGATGGTGTAGCCGCCATCGATCAGGAGATCGGCGCCGTTGATCATCTGGGCGCCGTCGGAAGCCAGAAACACGGCTGCGGCTGCGATCTCTTCCGGAAAGGCGAAGCGGCCGGCGGGAATGCGCTTCTTGGCGTCCTCGCCCTTCTGGCCGCCCCAGGCCTGCTTGCCGAGTTCGGTCAAAACGATGGTCGGCGAAATCGTGTTCACGGTAATGCCGTGCTTGCCCCATTCGGCGGCGAGCGTCTTGGACAGGCCGATGACGCCGAACTTGGAGGCGCAGTAAGCGACATGCTCGTCGATCGCGACCGTGCCGGCCTGCGATGCCAAATTGATGATGCGGCCCTTGGTACCGGCGGCGATCATGACGCGCCCGACAGCCTGGGACAGCAGGAACGTGCCGCTCAGATTAATGGCGATGGTCTTGTTCCAAGCGTCGAGCGACAGCTCTTCGGCAGGGGCAAGTGCGACGATGCCAGCGCTGTTCACGGCGATGTCGATCTGCCCGAAGGCGTCGACCACGGCCTGTACGGCTGATTGCACGGAAGCGGGATCGGACACATCACAGCGGAACGCCTTGGCCTGACCGCCCAGCGTGTCGGCCTGAGACTGCGCCGCGGCTTCGTTGAGGTCGAGCAAGGCAACCCGCGCACCCTTGGCAGCGAGCGCCGATGCAATCGCCGCACCGATGCCGGAACCAGCACCCGTGACCAGCGCCACGCGATCCGTCAGCGGGAAATTGAGGTCGATTGTGGGGGCGACGTCGCTCATGCGCTTGGTCCTTGCAGGAAACGGAGGAGGTTGGAGCGGCCTTCAACAAAAGGCCGCTCCTGTTTTCGGCTTAGAGCTTGCTGCGGGCTTCGAGCAGCTTGTCAGCGTTTTCGGTGGTTACCGGGGTCCAGGGAACGAGGTAGTCCTTGGCGGTGCCGTCCTTCCATTCCATCTGGGGATACTGCTTCCAGATTTCGGACTTCGGCTCGTAGTCCTTCTTCACAGCCTTGATGGCGATGTCGAGGGCGCCTTGAGCCTGCGCGTTCGCGTCCTGCAGAATGGAGGCCATCTGGCCTTCCTTCACCGCGTTGATCGCGTCGGTCACGCCGTCAACGCCGGCAATCGCGAAGTCTTCGACCTTGAGGTTCGCAGCCTTGATGGCTTCGATCGCGCCGAGCGCCATTTCGTCGTTCTGGCCGATCACGCCATTGATCTGGCCGGGATGCGAGGTCAGCCAGTTTTCCATCAGGGTCTGAGCTTCAGCGCGCGACCAGTTGCCGGTCTGCTGCTCGAGGACCTTGACGTCCGGGCAAGCTGCAAGTGCCTTCTGGTTGCCTTCGAGGCGCTGGATCTGGCCGGACTGGCCGATCGGGCCTTCGAGGATCACGACATTGCCCTTGCAGCCCATTTTGTCGAGGACGGCCTTGGCTTCCAGCTCGCCGGCTTCCACGTCGTTGGAGCCGACATAGGCGGTGAGCACTTCGGAGTTGACGCGGGCGTTGGAGCCGACAACCGGGATGCCGGCATCGACGGCAGCCTGAACCGGAGCGGCAGCGGCTTCGACGTCCATCGGCACGATCAGGATCGCATCATACTTCTGCGTGATCATCGTGTTGAACTGTTCCTGCTGGACCAGCGCATCATAACGACCGTCGAAGATCGTGACTTCGACTTCGCCCGCCTTCACGGCCGGGTGCTGCTGCAGGGCCGAGGTCCAGATCTGCATGAATTCGGCATTGAGACCGTAAACGGTCGCGCCGATCTTCAGCTTTTCCTGCGCCATGACCGGCGAGGCGAGCAGCGACGTGCCCATGGCAAGCGTCAGCAACAACTTC
>DCDI01000066.1:30822-30982 GCA_002316345.1 Phyllobacteriaceae bacterium UBA1059
TTTGGCAGTTCCCCGCGATCAGGCGTCCTGATTGCGTTTCTGGTCGAGCATCACCGCACCCACGATCAGCGCACCCTTGAGGATCTGCTGATAGTAGGACTGGATACCCATGAGATCGAGGCCGTTGTTCATAACGCCGATGATCAGCGCGCCGATCAGC
>DCDI01000097.1:0-194 GCA_002316345.1 Phyllobacteriaceae bacterium UBA1059
CGCGCTGGCACTGGCGTTCTGGGCCGCTACCGTGCGGCGGATGACGGGCACGCCGTTCGCCGGGCTACCTAGTGCCCCACGCTCTTCGAAAACAGGTTGATCACCAATACGCCCGCAATGATCAACCCCAATCCGATCAGCGCCGGCAGGTCCAGGCTCTGTTTATAGACGACCCAGCTGACGATCGAAATCAG
>DCDI01000097.1:226-2917 GCA_002316345.1 Phyllobacteriaceae bacterium UBA1059
AAAGGTGAGCAGGTAGAACGAGGCCGCATAGCAGACGATCGTCAGCATGCTCGGCCACAGCCGGGTGAAGTTGTCGGTGGCTTTCAGGGCGGTGGTGCCGATCACCTCGACGACGATGGCGAGGGCGAGGAAGAGGTAGCTTTGGGTCAGGGTCATCGTATTCATTCGCAAAAAGAAAAGCGGCCCGCAGGCCGCTTCGGATGAAAACAATACCAGCTTACTGTTCGCGCTGCCAAACCTGGGAGCGGCCGAACATCGGGGCGCCGATGTAGCCGCGCACTTCCAGCTGCTTGCCGCCTTCGCGCAGCGTGGCCTTGCTCTTGTAGACCTTGCCCTTTTTCGGGTCCAGGATTTCGCCGCCGGTGTATTCGTTGCCGTCCTTTTTCAGGCCCGAGACGATGGTCATGCCGACGATAGGCTGGTTCTTGCGCGAGTCTTCGCAAGCCACGCATTTCGGGTTCTGGTCGACGTTCGGTTCCAGGTACAGCTTTTCGATCTTGCCCTGCAAGGCGCCGTTTTCCTCGGTGATGCGCACCAGGGCTTTCGGCTTGCCGGTTTCGTCGTCGATGGTTTTCCACAGGCCGACCGGCGAAGGGCTTTGTGCCCAGGCGGCGGATGTGCACAGCATGGTGGCCAGCAGGCCGGCTTTGATCAGGGTACGCATGTGGGGTCTCCGTTGTTTTGGTGTCGTTGGCCGCAGTGTAGCAAACTGTGCGCGCGAACTGGCGACAAAAACGTTGCCGGATGTTTCAAGCAACCGCTAACGCAAACGCGCACTTTGAAACACATCAATATACGAGTGCTGCTCGTCCATATGCTGGAAGCTGAAACACACATTGTTGCGTATTCTCAACCCCACATTGAGGACATCCCATGAACCCGCTCACATTCCTAAGACGGCTGGCCGCTGCAGCCCTGTTCATGCTTGGCGCCGGCGCCGCCTCGGCCGCCATCGTCGTGATCGATTTCGACGAGATCGAGGGCATCTACATCGACTCGTATAGCGAGTCCGGCTACACCATCACCTCGCTCGAAACCGGTGTCGGCGGCGGCCACCTGCATCCCGGCAGCGGCAATTTGTGGCTGCACAGCCAGTACGGGTCTTCGCCCTACCAGATCCGGCGCGACGATGGCCTGAACTTCGACGTGCTCGGCTTCGAGTACCTGGGCGGGACCTCGACCTTCATTGCCGACAACGGGGCGACCTTCGATATCGTGGGCGAGGTGCCGCTGACCTATGTCGAGCTGCCGGCCAGCTTCCAGAACGTGAACTACATCAACTGGTACATGACCACGCCCGATCCGGACGATATCTATGGCGAAGACTGGGCGCGCATCGACAATATCGTGACGCGGGTGCCGCCGGTGCCGGAACCGGCGCATGCGGGAATGCTCGGGCTGGGATTGGCCGCGCTGCTGGCGGCGCGGCGCGCACGTAAAACCTGAGGGCGAAAAAAAAGCGGCAAGGCGCTTGCACGCCATGCCGCTCCCTCATTCACGCTCTCAAGCTGCCTGCAGCTTGGCCAGCTGTTCGCGCATCTTCTCGACCGTTGCCGAGAAGTTTGCGAGGCGTTCCTTTTCCTGCGCGACGACTGCTGCCGGTGCGCGGGCGACGAAGCTTTCGCTCGACAGCTTGCCGCTTGCCTTGCCGATCTCGCCTTCCAGGCGCGCGATCTCTTTCGACAGGCGCTCGCGTTCGGCGGCGACGTCGATCTCCACCTTCAGCATCAGCTTGGTGGTGCCGACGATCGACACGGCCGCCGGCGATTCCGGCAGGGCGTCGACGATCTGCACTTCGGCCAGTTTACCGAGCGACTGGATGAAGGGCGCAAAGCCGGCCATGTTGGCACGGTCATCCGCGTTGCCCGGCTCGACGATCAGCGGCACGCGCACCGACGGCGACAGCTTCATCTCGCCGCGCAGGTTGCGGGTGGCATTGGTCAAGTCCTTCAGCTGGGCCATCCAGCCTTCGGCGCCTTCGTCGATCAGGGCTTCGTTGGCGATCGGGTAGGGCTGCAGCATGATCGAATCGCCAGTCTTGCCGGCCAGCGGCGCGATCGCCTGCCACAGCGCTTCGGTCACGAACGGGATCACCGGGTGCGCCAGGCGCAGGATCACTTCCAGCACGCGCAGCAGCGTGTGGCGGGTGGCGCGCTGCTGGGCTTCGGTGCCCTGCTGGACCGTGACCTTGGCCACTTCCAGGTACCAGTCGCAGTACTCGTCCCAGACGAACTTGTAGATGGCGGAGGCGATGTTGTCGAAGCGGTAGTCCTCGAAGCCCTTTGCTACTTCCTGTTCGGCGCGGTTCATCAGCGAAATGATCCACTTGTCGGCCTGTGACAGATCGGCCGGATCGGGCTGGCCGGATGGCCGGACCCCGCAGTCCTTGCCTTCGGTGTTCATCATCACGAAGCGCGTCGCATTCCACAGCTTGTTGCAGAAGTTGCGGTAGCCTTCGGCGCGGCCGAGGTCGAAGTTGATGTTGCGGCCCAGCGAGGCGTAGCTGGCCATGGTGAAGCGCACGGCATCGGTGCCGAACGATGGAATCCCGGTCGGGAATTCCTTGCGCGTGGCCTTGGCGATCTTCTCGGCGGCGCGCGGGTCCATCAGGCCTTGCGTACGCTTGGCAACCAGCGACTCGACGTCGATACCGTCGATCAGGTCGATCGGGTCGAGCGTGTTGCCCTTCGA
>DCDI01000230.1 GCA_002316345.1 Phyllobacteriaceae bacterium UBA1059
GCGCAGCCGCTTCGCTTTGAGCCGGCGCGGTGTTGCGGGTGGCCGAGCGAACGATCACGTCGACCTTGAGCGTGGAGGGCTCTTCGGCCTGCCATAGTTCTTCGATCTGGCGGATATAATGATTGTTGATCCAGGAGCGGAGAAAGGCGGTCGGCACCGACAGGCGGACGATGCCCTTCGAGGCTTCCGCAAGCTTCATGCGGCCGAACCAGCTTGAATAGACGTCGTTCCCGAGACGGGCCCGCAGCTGCACCTTTACGCGTTCGAAAACTCGTTCACCGGCTGCGTCGCCTGTTGTCATCTGGTCCTCGTTGGAATTCGTCTGAATGGGAAGGCTAAACCCGCTCTTCGCTGCAAGGCCGCTATGCATGTGTCGCCGTTCCTTATTCGTCATGCTCACGCCTACCATTGGAGCAGGCGCCGTTTGTGTTCCCGATCGCAGCCGTTGCGGCGCGCCCAAGAAAATAAGACGCCCCGTCCGGGCTCTCACCCAGAGTTTGTACGCCATCGATTTTCGGCAAACCTCCGGCGGGCCAACGGATTCGCATTGGCCTGCACACCGCAACTCAAGTTGCTGGATATTGCTTCGATCGTTACACAGCGAAAGGGCTTAGATACCCGTTCACCGAAGCCGGTGCGGCAGTATCGTCCTCATGGCTCGGGTTTAAGGCCCCCGCCCGTCCCTCTCGCTGACTGGACATTACCGAGTCCGGAGCCGCTGAGACAAGCGGTAGACAGGGACAAATTTAAACAAATCTTAATGCTCAAGGCCGTTTTAGGCCCGCTTTGTGGCGCGTTAATCCTCTAAGTTCTTTGGATTCAATCCCTTTTCGGAAAAGCTTGTTTTCGGTGCTTCCGAAACAAATTTTTTCAAAGAATCTTCTTGACTCTGGCAGGGCTAGGAAGACTTGCCGCCCTTGTGGGCAGCCTGTGGATAAACATCTACAAGTCACTGATTAAGCAAAGGAAAACGGCGAGGAGCCGTTGCTCCCCAAGCCATGCATTCTTGAATCTCAAGAGCTTAGCCGAGGCTTGTTTCACCAACCGCTGATCTAGAAGCAAATTTGGCCCTTGATGGAGGTCAAAGGCACAAAAAAAGCCCGGCGCGAACGCCGGGCTTTTCGAACACAAGTATTAAGCCGGATCAGGCCGCCAGCGTTATCAGGCAGACAGCGTCTTCAGGCGGGAAGCCAGACGCGAGACCTTGCGAGCAGCGGTGTTGCGATGAACAACGCCCTTCGAGGCAGCGCGCATCAGTTCCGGCTCGGCAGCCTTGAATGCAACTGCGGCCGCATCCTTGTCGCCGGCCAGCAGCGCTTCCTCGACCTTGCGGACGAAAGTGCGCACGCGCGAACGGCGGTTCTTGTTGGTTGCAGTACGGCGGGCGATCTTGCGCGCCGCCTTCTTGGCCGAAGCTGTATTGGCCATGTCGCCTCTCTATTGTTTCAACGGGTCCTGCCGGCCGGCAGGCCGTACAAAATAGCAATGCGGCAGCCGAAGGCCACCACAGGTTGGGCGGCTTATAAGCGCCACGACGCGCAACGTCAATGCTTTTCCGGGCTGTTCAGGCAACGCGTTACGCTTCAAGTCGGTCATTCAGCGGTTCTTGAAGGTCGGCTTGCGCTTCTCGGCAAAGGCCGACATGCCTTCCTTCTGGTCTTCCAGCGCGAACATGGAATGGAACACGCGCCGCTCGAAGCGAAGGCCTTCCTGAAGCGTCAACTCATAAGAGCGGTTGACCGCCTCCTTGTTCATCATCACGGCCGGAAGCGAGAAGTCAGCGATCTTGGCCGCGGCCTTCAGGACTTCCTCGATCAGTTCGCCAGCGGGCACGACGCGTGACACGAGGCCGCTGCGCTCGGCTTCCGCGGCATCCATCATGCGCCCGGTCAAACACATATCCATGGCCTTCGACTTGCCGACAAAGCGCGTCAGACGCTGCGAGCCGCCCATGCCCGGCATGACGCCGAGCGTGATTTCCGGCTGGCCGAACTTAGCGGTTTCGGCCGCGATAATGAAATCGCAGGCCATGGCAAGTTCGCAGCCGCCGCCCAGCGCATAGCCGGCAACGGCCGCGATGATCGGCTTGCGTACGCGCTGCATGGCGTCCCATTTGGCAAAGAAGTCGTCGAGATAGTTGTCGACGTAAGAGCGGCTCTGCATCTCCTTGATGTCGGCGCCGGCGGCAAAGGCCTTTTCCGATCCGGTGATGACGATGCAGCCGATGGCGGGATCCGCGTCATAGGCCTTGAGTGCGGCCAGCACGTCGCGCGTCAGGCCGGAATTGATGGCGTTCAGTGCGGTCGGACGGTTCAGCGTGATCATCCCGACCTTGCCGCGCGTTTCCGCCAGGATCGTTTCATAGGCCATGCGTTCCTCCTGTTCGTTTGCCCGATGTCGCTCACCCATATCAGCGCTGGCAGCGCGGGCAATAGAAAGTGGAGCGGCCGGCTTGGGTGATGCGCTGCACAGCGCCTGTGCAGGATAGCCGAGGGCAGGGCGACCCCTCGCGATCGTAAACGGAGAAGGTGTGCTGGAAATAGCCGAGCGAGCCATCCGCCTGCCGGTGGTCGCGCAAGGTGGAGCCGCCAGCGGCAACAGCATCCGCAATCACGGTGCGGATCGCTTCGGCCAGGCGGCGGGTGCGAACGGTTTCCTTGCCCGGTTTGCCGGCGAGCGTGCCGGCCAGACGCTTCGGCGAGATGGCAGCGCGCCACAGCGCCTCGCAGACATAGATGTTGCCAAGGCCGGCAATCAGGTGCTGGTCGAGCAGCGCGGATTTCAGCGGCGTCTTCTTGTCCCTGAGCATGTCCGATAAGAGCAGGCCATCCAGCGCGTTGCCGGTGGGTTCGACACCGAGGCCGTTGAGCATGGGATGCTCATGCAGCGCGCCAGCCTCGGCCAGCAGCATGAAGCCGAAGCGGCGCGGGTCGTTATAGATCACGCGCGCGCAGCCCTCCGGGCGTTGGAGGTGAAACACGACATGATCGTGCTTCTCGTCCTTGGAGCGGGCGTAATGGAAGGTGCCGGGCACGTCCGGTTCCGGTTCGGGATCGCTTTCCTGCTCGATGCGAAACGAGCCGGACATGCCGAGATGGGCGATCACCACGGTTCCGTCGTCGAGATGGATCAGCAGATATTTTGCCCGCCGCGCCAGAGCATCGATCGTACGGCCTTGAAGGCGGGCGGCGAAATCCAGCGGCAACGGGAAACGCAGGTCGGGGCGGCGCAACTCCACTTGCTCGATCCGCGCGCCTTCCATCACCGGCTGCAATCCACGCCGGACGGTTTCGACTTCCGGTAATTCAGGCATGCGCGGCGATCTGCTGGAGGAAGGACGTGCCGGCAGGAACGGGCTCAAGGCCGAGATGCTCGGCAATCGTTTCGCCGATATCGGCATAGGTTGGGCGAACCCCGACGGATCCTGGCTTGAAACCTGGACCGATGCCGAGGATCGGCACGCGCTCGCGCGTATGATCCGTGCCGCGATAAGTAGGGTCGCAGCCGTGATCGGCAGTAAGGATCAGCATGTCGCCGGGTCGCAGCCTGTCCAGGGCTTCCGGCAAGCGGGCATCGAAGGCTTCGAGGGCGGCCGCATAGCCCGGCACATCGCGGCGATGGCCGAAGTTGGTGTCGAAATCGACGAAATTCGCAAAAACGAGATCGCCGTCTTGGGCATCATCCATCGCGCCGAGCGCCTTGTCGAACATCGCCATGTTGCCCGCGCCTTTGCGGGTTTCAGACACGCCGCGATGGGCAAAAATATCGCCGATCTTGCCGATGCCGATGACGCGGCTGCCGCGGTCCGTCAGCCGATCCAGCAAGGTGGCCTGGGGCGGCGGCGTCGCGAAATCGCGGCGATTGGGCGTGCGCACGAAGGTCTCGACGGCTTCACCGACGAAGGGCCGTGCAATGACACGGCCGATGTTGAGCGGGTCCACCAGGCGCCGTACGATGGCGCACAGCGTGTAAAGCCGGTCGAGGCCGAAATGCTCTTCATGAGCGGCGATCTGCAGCACGGAATCGACAGATGTGTAGAGGATCGGCTTGCCCGTTCGCACATGCTCCTCGCCGAAGGCATCGATCACGCCGGTGCCATCAGCATGACAATTGCCGAGAATGCCAGGTAGGTTCGCTTCCGCGATGATCGCATCGGTCAGTGCAGGCGGGAAGCTCGGCACCGTAGCGGGAAAATAGCCCCAATCGAAAAGAACGGGAAAGGACGCGATTTCCCAATGGCCGGAGGGCGTGTCCTTGCCGCTCGATGTTTCGGTCGCGGCACCGAAGAAGCCGAGGGTGCCGGCGGGCGGAAGGGCTTCGCCGTGCGACAGGGCGGATGCGTGAGCGAGACCAAGCGCATCCATGGTGGGCAAAAGAAGCGGGCCTTTGCGCAAGCCGGCCTGATCGCCATTGCCAGCCGCGCAGGCCGCCCGGATATGGCCATAGGTATCCGCGCCTTCATCACGATAGCGTGCCGCATCCGGCGCGCAGCCGATGCCGAAGGAATCGAGAACGAAGAGAAACGCGCGCGCCATGAAGCCGACCTTGATTGGCAACACAGATAGGTCAGTTCGCGGCCGGGCTCAAATGGTGTTGCGAATGGCGCATCAGCATCCGATGCAGGGGATGGTCGTGCTGCGGCGCGGACGCATGTAATAGGTCTCGCCCATGGAGAGGTGGTCGAAAGCGGCGCCGATGCCGAGCGCGCTTCCTTCTGCTGCGTGGAGCAACACCGGTTTATAGTTCAATGCCGCATCCACACGGATCACGAAGGTTCCCTCAACGCGCAGAAACTCGGGAACATCGACCTCGATGGCAGATACTGGCGCGAACTTTCCATCAGTCATTCTGCGTGACCAGGAGACCCTGCCCGTCAGCGCCCTCGTTTCTGTATTCCTTTGCACGTTGATCGCCGTAACCGTGATGACCGGCATGCTGCGATTGTACGGTTGAAGCAGCGAGTCGCCGATCTGCAGGATGCCGTCGACTTCACTGCTTGTAATCGCGTCCTGTTGCGTGACGAGATCGCCGACAAGTGTGCCCGCGCGGCCAAGCTTCTTGTTGGCTTCAATACCCTGCGAGATTTCCATGGTCATGAGATACATGCAAAGGAGGATTGGAACGACAAACGCGAATTCGATGGCCGCGGCGCCGCGTTGATCGCGGTTAAAGACGCTCGCCTTATCGCGCAACCGCTTGTAGCCGGTGGCTAGACCATGCCGACCCTCAATCATCGAACGGCTCGTTCTGCCAGGTCGCCGTGGCAAAGTGCAGGGTCTTGTTGTCCTTGAGGTTCGACATGGAACGGCTCATGAGGTCTGTGATGACCGGCCAGCGGTAAAACGTCCTCAGCATGTTCTTGGTGCCGGCTTTACCAACCTCTACCTTGAAGCCGCTTGTATCGATGTCGCCATCCGCGCCGATCTTTACCCGCAGCTTCGCTGCTTCCGCGAAGGTCGTGAATGTGCGCAGATCTACGGAGAGATTGGCGCTGCAATTGCCTGGTACGATGATGTTGATGCGGTCGCAAATATCGTTCTTCAGTTCAGCCTCGGTGAGACTCTTGATCTGGCCGGTCCGCAGCTTGCGGGCGATATCATCCGTCGCGTTGGCTAGAACCTGCTGGCCGGCAAAAGACAGGCAGCTTTCGAGAATGGCGAAGACTAGGAGCGAAAAGGGCAGCGCGAGCGCCACGAATTCGATCGCTGTGCTGCCGCGCTGATCTCGCAGGAAGCGGCTGGCAAGACGAAGCACGGCATTGGACTGGATTCGATGACGCAAGAACATGACCGTTTTGGTTTAAGCTTCTTCGCCGCTGCAAGACCTTGCATCGCCGTGAGCAACTTAAACGAACCCGATTGCTGTCTCGTTTTGGAAACCCGGAGAAACGTTCGGATTGTTTTTACCGAGCGCTAAGACAATGATCCAAATGAGTGCTTACTGACCGTTCAGCGCATTTTCCGACTGCAGCTCAGCTTCGTTGCGATAGGCGCCTTCGCAATAAGGCGTGCAGGATAGGGTCTGCATCTGAGAGCGACGGTAGACGCGAACCGAGCCGCTGTCTTGCCGGGATACCGTAACCTGCTGATCGACGATCGCTTGGCCTTCCTTGTCGAGCACGACGACGTTGGTCGAGCCAAAGCCCTTTCCGGTCAGCACGATCGTCGTGTCGTTTTGAACGGCGGCATCGACGATGGCTTCATTGCCGATCACGATCGTGTCGATCGCGCGCGCGACTTTGACGATCTTGGCCTGGTTCATCACCACCTGGAGGCCGGTATCGGCGCGCGCTGCAGCCGAGAAGCCGAGACAGATCATAGCCGACAGAAGCAGGGAGGCGACGGGGCGGCGTGTTGAAGGCAGCGACATGATCGTGTTCCGCGCGGAGATGCACGAAGAATGAAGGAGAAGGGTGAACGCGCGGTTAAAGCGCGCCCGCGAGAGTATAGACCGCGAAACAGGCGCTGATCCGTTTTTGATGTAGTACCGCAATTGTTTGTTAAGCGCGTCGCTTAAGCCGATCGCAACAGGTGCCTGCTAGGTTCAAGGCAATCGATCGACACGGCAGAACGTCGACGAGATGCTGTAACCACGTTGAGTAGGAGCTCAAACAATGTCGAAGATTTTTGCTCGTTTCGCCAAGGATGAATCCGGCGCAACCGCTATTGAGTATGGCCTGATCGCTGCGCTGATCGCGCTGGCAATCGTTGCGGGCGCGACCACGCTGGGCGGCAGCCTTAGCGAACAGTTTAGCTTTGTAGCTAAGAAACTGGACGACACACAGAAGCCAGCGGCGGCCCCTGCTGATTAATTCCTCCAATAGATTATTAGCTCGGGCCGCCTCAAAGGCGGCCTTTGCTTTTTTGACGTGAAGGGATGAAGATTAACAAGCATGCTGCAGACAGCAATCATCATGATCTTTCTTTTTTGCATGATCTTTGCAGCTGGAAGTGACATGCTTTCTATGACCATTGGGAACATGATTTCCATCGTTCTGGTTGCTGGGTTTGCGATCCTCGCGCCGCTCGCCGGCTTATCTTGGTCGGCCTACGGACTTCATCTCGCAGCAGGCATTATCATGTTGTTGGCCGCATTCACCCTCTTCGCTGTCGGCGCAGTGGGTGGCGGGGACGCGAAGCTCTTGACTGCAACCGCTCTGTGGATGGGTCCAAGTATTGCGCTGGCTAAGTATTTGGTTTGGGCAGCTATGCTCGGCGGGTTGCTGACGCTTGCGCTTCTGGCACTACGCTATTCCCCGCTCGCCCCCGCTGCCAGCAACACCAGGCTGTTGCGGCATGTGGCTGACAAAAATGCTGGTATACCGTATGGCATAGCGTTGGGCGCAGCAGGTCTGCTTGCGTCTCCCTATAGTCCCTTGGGCGCATGGGCCTTAGCTTCGATCTAGTCGTAGTGATCGAAAGATAATGCGGCCGTTAATTTGGTTATAAGCCTCTTGTTAACCATACTTTGACCTTTGCTCGTCAGTGTCTCGATCAACGCAGCTAAAGCGTTTGATCTAAGGCTCTGACGATGAACGCTTCACGTGTCATTATTCTCGGCGTTGCAGTCGTGGCAGCCATCGCTGCCGGCTGGATCGCCAAGAACATGGCTTCAGCAGCGCCGGAACTGGTTGCCGTTCAGCAGCCTGACCAGACGCCAGCGCTTGCTGTCGAGGACGTGCTTGTTCTCAGTGAAACCGTGCCGATGGGGTCGCCCATCGAAGGCCAACTGCGCTGGCAGGCATGGCCGAAAGATGCGGTTTCTGAAGGCTTCATCACGCGAACCGCCGAACCGGAGGCGTTGGAATCGCTGAAAGGCTCGATCGCGCGGGTCGAGATTTATGCGGGCGAGCCGCTTCGGCGCTCCAAGCTGATCGGACAGGGGCAAAGCTTCATGTCTTCGATCCTGCCGACCGGCAAACGGGCGGTTGCCACGCAGATTGCGGCCGACACGTCGGCCGGCGGCTTCATCCTTCCCAACGATTCCGTGGATGTCATCATGACGCGCCGCGCTTCGGCCGAGGGTGCGGGCGGCGAGGGTTTCACGACCGAAACCATCCTGCAGAACATCCGCGTTCTGGCGATCGACCAGGCCATCCAGGAAGACGAGGACGGCAAGCGGGTGAGGGTGGGCCAGACGGCCACGCTGGAACTGACGCCGCAGCAGGCCGAGATCATCACGGTGGCGCAGCAGATGGCCGATCGCCTGACGCTGGCTTTGCGGCCGATCACGGAATCGCAGGAACAGAACCTCGCCGAAGCCGACTACCTCGTAAACGGCACCGGCAAGCGCGGAACGGTCCGCCTGATCAAGTCGGGCGAAATTTCCGAACAGGGAGCCCGTCAATGATCGCTGCTGGCGCACCGTTTATGCGCAAAGAGGTGGGCCGGAAGACAGCCGCTGTTTTGGCAGCGCTGATGATGGTCTTGCCGGGAAGCCCAGGCGTCACCGTCGCTCATGCCGGCGGCGAAGTTGGCAGCAGTTACAGCCGTGGTCAGGCGATCAAGCTCGGCTTGAACAAGTCTTTCGTGCTGGAACTTGGCTCTGATGCCTATGACATTCTGGTCGCCAATCCGGCTGTCGCTGACGCGGTGACGCGTACGGCGCGGCGCATTTACCTGTTTGGCAAGAGCATTGGCCAGACCAACATCATCGTGTTCGGTTCCAATGGCGAGCAGATCGGCAGTTACGAGATTGCGGTCGAGCGCGACGTTGCAGGGCTTGAAGGATACTTGGAGCGCTTCATTCCGGGTTCAGACATCAGCGTCGAGCTTCTGAACGATAATGTCGTGTTGACCGGCACGGTGAACACGCCGCTGGATGCTTCGCGTGCCGCGCAGCTGGCAGGGGTCTTTGTCAGTGGTGGTGAAGCCACGACTGGCCAGTTTTCGCAGACGGCCTCTGGCGGAGATGCATCGGCCGGTGTGTCGATCAACAATCCCGATAGCTCGCGGCGCGGCAGCAAGATCATCAATCTGATCAAGATCGTCGGCGAGGATCAGGTCACGCTGAAGGTGACGGTGGCGGAGGTTAACCGCAATGTCATGAAGCAGCTCGGCGTCAACATCATCGGCCAGATGGACGGTGTTCAGTTCAATACGCTGAATGCGCTTGGGCAGACGGTTGTGGGCATAGGAAGCAATTTCCCCGATGGGGCCACAGGTCTAGGCCTTGGATCTGCCCTCCAGAGCACGTTGACAGCGATGGAACAGACCGGTGCCATGAAGACACTGGCTGAGCCCACTTTGACCGCCATCTCCGGAGAACAGGCCACATTTCGCGTCGGCGGTGAATTCAACGTTGTCGCCAATGTGACGAACGAGAACGGCGTCACAGTCCGGTCGATTGAGAGGATCGATTACGGCATCGGGCTTGAGTTTCTTCCGACCGTGCTTTCGCCCGGGCGCATCAGTCTCAAGGTGCGGACAACCGTTTCCGAACCGACGAACCAGAACGTCGAACAGGTTCAGGGTGAAAACATCCTGTCGCTTCGCAAGCGCTTGGCTGACACCACTATCGAATTGCCCTCTGGAGGATCGATGATGATCGCCGGCTTGGTGCAGGACGAGATGCGTCAGACGGTAAGCGCAACACCTGGCCTGTCGAAGATCCCAGTGCTCGGCACGCTTTTCCGCAGCCGTGAATTCACGCGCAACGAAACCGAGCTCGTCATCATCGTCACGCCCTATCTTGCCCGTCCCGTTGCCCGCAACGAGCTGGCAAAGCCGGATGACAACTTCAATCCTGCAAGCGATGGCACCGGCTTCTTTCTGGGCAAGGTCAATCGCGTTTACGGGACGATGAAGACCAACCTTCCTGATGGACGCTACCACGGCGTCGTCGGCTACATCTACAAGTGAGCAAGGGTCGCGCCGCCATGGCACTCCAGGCAATCAGCTTCGCGTCAAAGGTGCCGGGCCGGATGGCTGCGGCGTCGGCACTTCTTGCGGTGGTGCTGCTTTCGGGCTGCTCGACATCGGGGCGGGACTCGGTCACCGTCGGCGCCATCCCCGACGATTATCGCACCAATCACCCGATCATCGTGGGCGAGAAGGAGCGCAAGATCGATTTGCCGGTGGGCATGGCCGATCGCGGGATGACCGCGATGCAGCGCGCAGCACTCGAAGGCTTTCTCGCGCAGTACGATACGGATGCGCAGCCGACCGTGACGATCGTTGTGCCGAGCGGCTCGGCCAACGAGATCGCGGCTTCTAATGTGGCGCATGACATGTTTGCGGTTCTGCGCCGCAACGGCGTGCCGGCGCATCGTATTGCGACGGCCGCTTACCGGGCGGGAAGCGCGGAAACCAACGCGCCGATCCGCGTCTCATATAGTGCCATGCAGGCCTATACGCAGCCTTGCGGACGCTGGCCGAAGGATATCGGTGACACCACCGATAACAAGCACTACGCCAATTTCGGCTGCTCTTATCAAAACAATCTGGCGGCACAGATCGCCAACCCGGCCGACCTGCTCGGACCGCGCCGCTCCAGCGAGATCGACGCCGAGAACCGCGGCGTTGCGATCGGCAACTACAAGGGCAAGCAGACGCCCTTCACGCCAACCATCGACTACGACCAGAACTGACGGGCGGGACCGGCATCGATGACCAATCTCGCCTACGAAACGGACCTGTCGGAAAGCGATCACGATGCAGCGGCTTTGCGCGCGTTGCGGCCGATCCCGCGAATTTCGATCCAGGCGTTCTGCGAAACGGACGGGGTAGCTGGACCGATCACCCGCGCGGCCGAAGACCGGCGCATGGCGAAGGCGTATCTCAAGGTTCACATGGGCGGGATCGCCACCGCGCTCGACCTTTATCATACCGCGCCCACGCCCAACCTGATCATCCTGGAATCCAATCAGGAGCCGCGCGAGCTGATCGCGTCTTTGCGGCAGCTGGCGGATGTCTGCGATCCCAGCACGAAGGTCGTGGTTGTCGGGCATTACAACGATGTCTGGCTGTATCGCGAACTGATCCGCTCCGGTATTTCCGAATATGTCGTCGCGCCGATCTCGATGGCCGACATGCTGGCGGTGATTTCCGGCATTTTTGTCGACCCGGAAGCGGCACCGCTTGGCCGCTCCATCGCCTTTATCGGCGCAAAGGGCGGCGTCGGTTCGTCCACCATGGCGCATAATCTGGGCTGGGCGATCTCGACGCTGTTTGCGTCCGAGACCGTGGTTGCCGACATGGACCTCGCTTTCGGTACAGCCAATATCGATTTCGACCAGGATCCGGCGCAAGGGATTGCCGAAGCCGTTTATGCGCCGGAGCGCATCGACGAAGTCTATCTCGACCGGTTGCTGGCCCAGTGCGCCGACAAGCTCTCGCTTTTGGCCGCGCCCTCGACGCTGGAGCGGACCTATGATTTCGAGCCCGATGCTTTCCAGCAGATCATCGATACGGCCCAGCGCAGCGCGCCGATGCTGGTGCTCGATCTGCCGCATAGCTGGAACGGCTGGACCAAGACCACGCTGATGCAGGCCGATGAGGTGGTGATTACGGCGTCGCCGGAACTGGCCAATCTCCGCAACACCAAGAACCTCGTCGATACGCTGCGCACGCTGAGGCCCAACGACGCCGCGCCGAAGCTGATCCTCAACCAGGCCGGCATGCGGAAGCGGCCGGAAATTTCGCCGAGCGACTTTGCCGAACCGCTCGATCTCACGCCCTTGGCCGTCATCCCGTTTGATCCGCAATTCTTCGGAACGGCGTCCAACAACGGCCGCATGCTTGGCGAAATGGATCCCAAGCACGCCACTGTGCAGATCCTTAACGATATTGCCCACATTCTGACCGGCCGCAGCGAGATCAAGCCGCGCAAACGCGCAGGCCTAGCTGATCTTCTCGGACGGTTGAAGAGCGCAAAGAAGTAAGCGCGGAGCTTTTTCAAG
>DCDI01000187.1 GCA_002316345.1 Phyllobacteriaceae bacterium UBA1059
ACTCCGGATGGCGCAGGCTTCTCCACGCTCACCGTGATCGATGCCGCCGGACGAGCAGCCAGCGTCAAGGTATTCGCCGAATAAGCTGACCGCGAAAGCGGCATTTGCTCGTTCAATCAGCAGATCGGTTCTGGCCCAATTGACCTCGCAGTCCACCTGTCGCAAGGAAGGAGTGAAGCGGGCTGTGCGCCGAAATGGCTGCCGCGCTTGGATTTTACAGGTGATGGGATGACCAGCCTCGCGCTTCCCGCGCAGAGCCGCTCTTCGCTTTGGCGTACCGAAGTCCTGGCCATGGTGGCGCTTGCCTGGCCGATGGTGCTGACCAATCTCGGCCAGGTCGCAATGACCACAACCGACGTGATCATTCTCGGTCGGCTCGGCCCGGATGCGATTGCGGCGGCAGCTCTAGGCACCAGCCTGTACTACCTTCCTATGATCTTCGGCCTCGGCCTGGTGACGGCGACATCGCCAATGGCTGCGCGTGAACTTGGCCGTAACCGCTTTGCCGTGCGCGAAACACGCCGCACCATTCGGCAGGGCCTGTGGATCGCAGCGCTTTACTCCATCCCCGCCTGGATCTTCCTTTGGAATGCCGAAAGCATCTTCCTTTGGATGGGGCAGTCGGCGAAGCTTGCCGCCGATGCGGGCTCATACGTGCGCGCGCTGCAATGGGCGACACTGCCCTTCCACGCCTATCTCGTTCTGCGCTCCTTCATCTCCGCGTTGGAACGGCCGGGTTGGGCGCTGGTTGTGGTGGCGGGCGCGGTTCTGTTCAACGCGCTGGCGAACTGGCTGCTTGTGTTCGGCCATTTCGGCTTTCCCGCCTGGGGCTTGGCCGGATCGGGCATCGCCACGGCCTTGTCTAGCGCAATGATGTTCATCGGGCTCGCGCTTATCATCGCCTTCAAACGCCCGTTCCGCCGCTATCATATCTTCGGCCGCTTCTGGCGTCCGGACTGGCCGCGCTTCAAGGCCTTGCTGAAACTCGGCCTGCCGATTGCAGCGATCCTGACCTTCGAAGTGTCGATCTTCAACGCGGCCGCCTTTCTGATGGGTTTGATCGGCACGACGTCGCTTGCCGCGCATGCCATCGCGATCCAGATCGCCTCCGTCACCTTCATGATACCGATGGGACTGGGTCAGGCGGCGACGGTGCGCGTCGGCCTGTCGCTCGGAGCCGAAGACAAGCAGGGCATCACCCGCTCCGGCTGGACGGCGTTTGCGCTGGGCATCGGCTTCATGACGCTCGCGGCTTTCGTGATGATCGTCTTTCCGCGCCTGCTGATCGGCGCGTTCATCGATCTCAGCGATCCCGCCAACGCGCCGGTGGTCGATCTCGCCATCGTCTTCCTGGCAGTGGCCGGCCTGTTCCAGATCGTCGATGGCGCGCAGGCGGTGGCCAGCGGCATGCTGCGCGGCTTGCAGGATACGACCGTGCCGATGATCTATGCCGCAATCGGCTATTGGGGCATCGGCCTGCCGCTCGGCGCGCTGCTTGCGTTCCACTTCGGCATGGGCGGGCTCGGCATCTGGATCGGCCTGTTTGCCGGCTTGGCCATCGTTGCCGCCCTCCTGGTTTACCGCTGGACGCGCCGCGACAGCTTCAAGCCCGCGCCGCTGCCGGAGGATATGGTGTCGGCGCTGCACTGAGGCTGCGAGCGCGCCTCATTCTCGGCACGCTTCGTTCCCCAACCTGTTTTCTGTCAAAGATCGGTTGGACGAACGGCGGCACCCAAGCCAATTGACTTCATCACTCCCACCCATATCCTCTCGAATCGTGAGGTAACGTCCTCATCCCCTCCGTGGGAAAAAATGCCCGGGAACGGCCCGGCCCATCAAAGGGGCCGGTGCATGATTACGCTACTTGTTCGTTCACGGTTGCTTCGACCCGCTCCGCTTGTCGGACTAGGGTGGGTGGACGGCTTCGTTGCACTTGGCACAGGCCTAGCCAGACGGGGCGGTGTACCGCGCGGTGCTACGGGCAGCCGGCGGGTCAATCTCCCATGACGACGCTCCACAACGCAGAGGCTGGCGATCGCGACCGCAAAGCCTTCGATGACCCTGCCGCGCGCGGGCAGTTGATCCGCTGGTTCGTGTCGGCCGCAGCCATCAGCGTGCCGCAGGCAGCGGGACCGGTGACTTTCTCGCTGCTCGCCTTGGTTCTGACCGGCGACACAAGCGGCGGGGCGGCCCTGATACTGGCGATGACCGTCGCGCAGGTCCTGGGCGCCATTCCAATCACGCGGCTTGGCAGGAACCGGTCGGCGACACGGTTTCTACAGGGGCTGATCGCCATCCGCACCATTGCCCTCCTCCTCATGGCAGTGCTGGCCGCTTACGGGGCGCCATTCCTGTGGCTCTTTCTGCTAACGGCGGTGGCAGGCTCGGTGCACGGTGCGGCCTGGGGCTATCTGCGCTCGGTGCTGAACGGTCTGACCCCGGCTTCCAAACTGCCGCGTGCGCTAGGAATATCGGCCACGCTGAACGAGGTGACCTTCGTTCTCGCGCCTGTCGCCGCATCGGGATTGGGCACGCTGTCGCCGATCTTTGCGGTGGTGGCGATGGCAGTGCTCGGCGCGATCCCGGCACTGCTCGTTCCGCATGTCAGTGCGGCACCAGTTGAAGACACCCCGCATGCCGAAGGATCGGTGCTCAGCCCCTC
>DCDI01000139.1 GCA_002316345.1 Phyllobacteriaceae bacterium UBA1059
AGGCCGGCCGACAACACGCAGCCCATCACGACCTCGTCGATGTCGCCGCCGTCGATGCCCGCGCGCGATAGGGTTTCGCGGATCGCGGCGGCACCCAGGGTGACGGCCGTTTCCTTCTTCAACTCGCCCTGAAAGCTGCCCATGGGAGTGCGGGCGGCGGCGGCAATGACGATCGGATCGCTCGACGAAATCATGACGTGTCCTCCTGAGATGTTTGACGTTGTTTACTCGCCAGTATAATCGTGACGCAAGAAATATCAAATGCTCGGAAGATTGATGCGGACTGGTTCAACGGCGAAGCGCTCTCCCGACGTTTCTCCCTGGCCCAAGCCCGAGCAGCGCGAAATCAACCGCGCGTTGAAGCGCGAGGCCGTGCTGCTGCGCGCCGTGGAATTCTTCAACGAAAAGGGCTTTCACGCGACGTCGCTGGATGATGTCGCGCTGTCGCTCAATGTCACCAAACCCACGATCTACCATTACTTCGCCAACAAGGATGAGATCCTGTTTGCCTGCGTGCAGCGCGGGCTGGAGGAAATTGGCCAAGCGGCGCAGGCAGCCGAGCAGGCGGGCGGCAACGGCTTGCAGCGGCTGCGCGCGCTGCTGATCGATTATGCGATGATGATGAGCGACGGCTTCGGCGCCTGCGTTGGCCGCACGCCAGACCACGCGCTGTCGGCTGAAAGTCTGTCGCGTATCAAGGCGCTAAAACGCGATACGGACGCCATCGTGCGCCGCGTGATCGAAGCCGGCATGGCGGATGGCTCGATTGCCGTGGCTGATGTGAGGCTGACGACCTTTACGGCACTGGGTGCCTTGAACTGGATTTCGCGCTGGTATGACCCGGCCGGGCCCCTATCCAAACGCGAAATTGCAGAGCATAGCGTGGGAACGCTGATCGGCGGCCTGGCGGCGCGATCGGAAAGCAATTCAATAGACGATTAGGGGAGTTCGGGGCATGGGCATTCCGCAGAGCTTTGAAGGCCGGCTGCAAATTCCGGCAATCGCAGCCCCCATGTTCCTGACTTCTGGACCCGATCTCGTGGTGGAAACCTGCCGCGCCGGCATGATCGGGACCTTCCCGGCGCTCAACCAGCGCACCAGCGAAGGTTATGTCGAGTGGGTCGACCAGATTCAGGCGCGCCTGGACGAAACACCATCGGCCGCGCCCTTCGGCGTCAACCTGATCGTCCACAAGACCAACCCGCGGCTGGAAGACGACCTCAAGATCACCGTGCAGAAGAAGGTGCCGCTGGTGATCACCTCACTGGGTGCGGTGCGCGACGTGGTGGATGCCGTGCATTCCTATGGCGGCCTGGTTTTTCACGATGTCATCAATAGGCGCCATGCCGAAAAGGCGGCGGAAGCCGGCGTCGACGGCATCATCGCAGTGGCCGCCGGTGCCGGCGGCCATGATCANNTCGCTCAGCCCGTTCGCGCTTGTATCCGAAATTCGCAGCATCTTTGACGGCACGATCGTGCTGTCGGGCGCCATGTCTGACGGACGCCAGATCGCGGCGGCGCGCGTGATGGGCGCCGACATGGCCTATCTCGGCACGCGCTTTATCGCCACGAAGGAGGCGCTGGTGTCGGAGGAGCAGAAGGCAATGCTGGTCGCGTCGAACGCCGCCGACATCTTTTATACGCCGGCGATTTCAGGCGTGAACGCCAATTTCCTGCGCCCCAGCATCGTGGCGGCCGGGCTTGATCCCGACAACCTCATCTCGCACGGCACGCTGGACATGCAGAACGAAGCACGCGCCTGGAAGACGGTATGGTCGGCCGGGCAGGGCACCGGCGCGATCGACGACATTCCGGCAGCAGCCGATCTCGTGAAGCGTTTGATCGCCGAATATCGCGACGCGATCAACGATGCGGCGCTCGATCCGTTCGTGTCGACGGCGCCGATCGTGGAACAGGTCGCGCTGTCTTAAGCCCTGTTTCTAAGCAGCAAGCGCTACGCTGGGAAATACCAGCATCCGCATGTCCATGATGAGGGCCGGCTTGTCCTCATTCTCGATCTCAACCTTGATTTCGGCAAGATATTGCATGCCGCCACCGCGTGGCTCGACCGTCTTGATGGTCTGGCGCACGCGCACCCGCTTGCCGACCATCACCGGCGCCGTGAAGCGGAGACGATCCGCGCCATAATTGATGGTGTGGCTGACGTCTTCATAGATCAGCATTGTCTCGATCAGGCCCGGCACGAGCGACAAGGTCAGGTAGCCATGCGCCACGGTGCCGCCGCGCTCGCGTTTCGCGCGCTCCACATCGACATGGATCCACTGAAAGTCGCCGGTCGCTTCGGCAAAGCGGTTGACGCGGTCCTGGTCGATCAGAACCCAGTCGCTGACGCCCACTTCCTGACCGACCAATGCCGGCAAGTTCTTGTACTCGATATGCATGAGGAAAAAATCCGGTCTCAAATCAAATAGAACCAACTCACCCTAGCACGGGTTGTGCGCTGCAGCATAATGGCGCTGATCCCAGAGCCTTCAATGCAGAGGGAGGGGCGGGACGGTCTTCGGGCTGGCTGCCTTGAACAGCACGCGGTTCCGGCCGTTTCGCTTGGCCTTGTAGAGCTGCTGATCGGCCTCACGATACAATTCGCTGAATTCCGTCGGCCGGCCAAACGTCGTTCCGCCAACGCTGACCGACATTCGAACAGGCTGGCCCAAGGGTGCGAACAGGCTTTGCGCGACGCTTTGGCGGATGCGCTCGGCCACCAAACGTGCCGCTTCCGGCGCGGCACCCGGCAGAAACACGGAGAATTCCTCGCCACCGATGCGGCCAATCAGATCGATCTCGCGTAGCGACCCTTTGATCGTATCGGCGATGACCCGCAACGCGTGATCACCCTCGTCATGTCCGAACTGGTCGTTGATCAGCTTGAAATAGTCGACATCGATCACGAGCAGGGCGCCGCCACGTTGCTTGTCCTCTTGGCTCACCTGTTCGAGATAGGCATCCACCAGCGTCGTGAAGGCGCGGCGCGTCAGGCAATCGGTCAGCCCGTCCGTGGAGGCTAGGATCTGCAACTCGCGATGGGCAATCGCCAGTTCGCGCATTCGGCTCAGCAGGAAGAACAAAATCGGCGGAGCGACCAGGCCGGGAATGATCACATTGTTCTGGGGATCGGTTCCCCATTGAAAGCGCCAATGTTCAAACGAAAAGCAGTCGATGACGAAGGCGAGCGCAATGCACAGCAGCGTGCCGAGAACCGTCAGCAGGGCGATCTGCGGCCATGTATGCACGTTTCGTTTGGTGTTCAGCAGGGTCATGGTCGCTACGAGATCATGTCAGCTGATTAAAGGGCGCCGACCGTTAAAAAGGTTCTTCTAAGGGTTGTAGGAGTGCGAGAGGTTCAACCGCCTGGGCTGCCATAGGCTTGCCTTGGTCCGGGAACTTCGCGAAGAGATTTGAGCCTTATATGGTGTTGCCTGCGCTTCCAAGGATCGGCCCATGCGTTACCCCCAAGATCAACCACCGGTTCTCAGTCTGACGCCTGGGCCGGTTCCGGTTTATCCTGAGGTGCTGCATGCACTGTCTCGACAGGTGCCGTATGATTACGACCTGCCGTATCAGGCTAAGTACGAGCGGATCGTCAGAAAGTTGCAGCAGGCCATGCGTCTTTCTACAAGGCCGCTTATCCTGCAGGGCGAACCGCTCCTTGGACTGGAAGCTGCCGCCGCTTCGCTGATCGCCGCACAGGATACGGTTCTCATTCTCGCATCCGGCCCCTATGGCGAGGGCTTCGGCGGTTGGGCGCGCCGATACAGCCGTGATGTCCTCACTTTGAAAACGCCTGATGATCAGGCGATTGACCCGCAAGCGGTCGCCGACATGCTGAAGCGCAACCCGTCGATCTCGGTGGTGTCCGTCTGCCATCATGAAACGCCGTGCGGCACCATCAACCCGATCAACGCAATCGGGACAGTGGTGGCCGAACATGGCGCATTGTTGATCGTGGACGCGGTGTCGTCCTTCGGCGGCATGAATACGCATCCAGAGGATTGCCGGGCGGCGATCTATGTAACCGGTCCGGCCAAATGCCTCGGCACGCCGCCGGCCTTGACGCTGCTCGGCATCAGCACCCGCGCATGGGCCAAGATGAGGGCCAACCCAACCGCGCCGCGCGGATCCGTGCTCAGCATCCTTGATTGGGAAGACGCAGGCGAGGCCGGCAAGCGCTTTCCGTTCACAACCTCGATCGCCGACATCAATGCCCTCGATGCAGCCCTCGACCTTTATCTCGGCGAAGGACCTGAGGCGGTCTGGGCGCGTCATGGCCTGACGGCGCGCACCTTCCGCGCCGGCATTGCAGCGCTTGGCTTGTCGATCTGGGCGGCGAGAGAGGCGAATGCATCGCCCACTACAACCGTCGTCCGCTTGCCCGTAGGTATCAGCGAGGCAGACCTGCTCAGCGATCTGCGCGACCGCTACGGCCTTCTGGTGTCGGGCGGTCGAGGGCCAACAGCCGGCCGGGCCATCCGGGTAGCCCATATGGGACCGGCTGCGCACCCGCTGCATGCGATCGCTGCGCTTTCCGCATTGGCCGGTAGTCTCAGCCGACTGGGCTTCCCCACGTCGGCCGGTCAAGCGATCGAGGCCGCACTACAGGTTGTGGATTTAACTACCTAGGGTTGCGTTTCGTTTCAGCCCGCGCTAAGCCGCCAATGCATTTTCGGACCTAAGAAGAGAGCATTTCGGCGGATGAGCGAAGCCCTGGCTGAACCTCGGCGTGACATTGATGCAATCCTTGCGAGCATCCGCGCCGAGCTTGGAACGGTGGAACCACCCGCTGCCCAGGCGGACCGCCGTGCGCTCAGCGTCGTTCGCGTTGAAAGCCTGGATGAAGGCGACGAGGTCTTCCCGAGCGAGCGCAAGCAGTTCGCGCTGGAAGACTTCGAGGGCATGGATGAGCTCGCCTTCCTGCGCGCCGCTTATCGCGCCGTGCTCGGCCGCGACATCGACGAATCCGGCCTCAGCCATTACCTGCCGGTGCTGCGCGAAGGCCATACCGGCCCGGCCGATGTCCTGCGTTCGCTCCGCGCCTCGCCGGAAGGCCAAGCGCGCGGTGTGCAGATCGCTGATCTCGACGGACGCTCTCGCTATGGCCGCATAAAGAGCCTGCCGATCATCGGCGGCATCCTTGTCCGTCTCAAGCCCTATCTGTCGCTGCCGCATGGCCAGCGCCGCTTGCAACGACGCATCGCCTCCAGCGATCGCCGCCAGCGCGAAGTCGTGACCGCCGTCAACACATCGCTTTCCAGCGTTCGCCGCTCCCTGCAGAAGCTGGAACAGCGGGTCATCGAAGCCGAACAAGCGGCCGATCAGGCGCATGCGCTCACACAAGAGGTGATCGACAGCCGAGACAACGCCGTGTCAGAGCTCACCTCGGCGCGGCGGCAGCTCGTCGAACAACAACGCCAGCTGACAACCTTCATCGACAGCGCCAGGGGCGCTTTGCCCGCAGCTTCACTGCAAGCGCCGCTGTTGCAATCCGCCGAAGACGCCTCGCTTGACAGTCTCTATGTCGCCTTCGAAAACCGCTTTCGCGGCTCAACCGACCTGATCAGCCAACGTCTGCGCCGTTATCTCGATCTCACCCGCGAAACGCCACCGGTTGCAGCCGGCGGGACCGTGCTCGACATCGGCTGCGGACGCGGCGAGTGGCTCGCTTTGCTGCGCGACGCCAATGTCATCGCACGCGGCATCGACCTCAACGGCGCCATGGCCGCGGAAGCGCGGGGACGCGGCCTCGACGCAAGGCAAGGCGACGCCATCGCGCATCTACGCGGGCTGGAGGAGGGGAGCCTCGCCGCCGTCACAGGCTTCCACATCGTCGAGCATCTCGCCTTCCGCGATCTCGTTGCGCTGTTCGATGCCGCCTATGCCGCGCTGGCGCCTGAAGGCTTCGCCTTGTTCGAAACGCCCAACCCGGAAAATCTCGTCGTCGGCGCCTGCACCTTCCATTACGACCCCACCCACAACAAGCCGCTGCCACCCAACTTCCTGCGCTTCATCGCAGAAACCCGTGGCTTCAGCGATGTACGCGTTATCCGCCGCGATGAGGACTGCCGCCTCGATCAGCCCGAAAGCGGCTTCGCGCCTGCCGAGCTGAACGACTGGTTCCGCCAGCCGGCCGATTACGCCATCTATGCCCGCAAGCCACGTTTGGACGCCGCCTCCTGATGCGCATCGGCGTTTCCACCGTTTACACGCCGGGCATATTCGGCGGCGCGGAGTTCCTTGCCGCCGGTCTGGAAGACGCCTTCCGCCGCGCCGGCCACAGCCTGCACAGCATCCGCATCCCCTTCCACTTCGAGCCGCCGGGTGCCGCGCATGAAGCCATGCGCCAGGCCGCTTCGGTCGATTTTTCTCGCTACGACGGCGGCCAGATCGACGCCCTGATCTGCCTGAAATTCCCCGCCTATCTGATCGAGCATCCCAACAAGGCGCTTTGGCTCCTGCATCAGCACCGCCCCGCCTACGATCTCTACGATACGCCCTATGGCTGGGCGAAGGGTCACGCGGAAACCGATGCCTTGCGCGCCGAAATCATCGCGGCGGACAACAAGAGCCTCGGCAGCGCCAAGGCCGTCTTCACCATCGCCGAGCGCGTTTCTCAACGCCTCCAACGTTACAACGGCATCGCCTCGAAGGCGCTCTACCACCCGCCCGCCGACGCCGACGCGTTCCATTGCGCGCAAGCCATGCCCTATATCTTCGCGCCAAGCCGCCTCGAAATCCTCAAGCGTCAGGATCTGCTGCTGCGCGCCGTCGCAGCCTGTCCGCGACCGGTGCAGGTCATCTTCGGCGGCACCGGCGGTCGCCGCGCCTTCCTGGAAGACCTCGCCGCCGAACTCGGCATCACCGACCGCGTCCGCTTCCTCGGCGAAATTTCGCGCGCCGAAATGATCGCGCTCTACGCCCATGCCTCGGCCGTGTTCTTCGGCCCGCTCGACGAGGACTACGGCTATGTCACGCTGGAAGCGATGCTCTCGGCCAAGCCCGTCATCACCTGCACGGACTCCGGCGGCCCGCTAGAGTTCGTAGTGGACGGCGAAACAGGCCTGATCTGCGCGCCGACGCCCGAAGCGGTAGCGGACGCGCTCGCTCAGATCATCGATCAACCCGCCAAAACCGCATCAATGGGGCAGGCGGGTCGCCAACGCTACGCAGACATGCAGATCGGCTGGCAACCGGTGGTGGATGCCCTGCTCGACGGCGCGCTCGGCCAGAACAACCCATCGGCGCGCGCGGCATGAAGATCGCAATCGTCACCCCGCATCCCATCCCCTTCGCCATCGGCGGCGCGGAGAACCTGTGGTGGGGCCTGCAAAACCATATCGAGCAGAACACGCGGCACACCTGCGACATCGTTTCGCTCGTCTCGCCGGAAGACACGCTGGACGGCCTCGTGTCCTCCTACAAGGCTTTCTCCGAGCTCGATCTCAGCGCCTATGACTGCGTCATTTCCGGCAAATATCCGGCCTGGATGGTCAAGCATCCCAACCACGTCTGTTACATGCTTCACCGCTTGCGCGGCCTTTACGACACCTATAGCGGGCCTTCAGCCGACACGATCACCTCAACCCGCGCCCGCACGCTCGTCGCCTGGATGCGCGACATGGCAGGCGACCATGGCGCGCATGAACAACTGCTGCCGGAGTTCTTCGAGCGCTACAAAGCCCTGCGCGCCAGCGACGTGCCCGACATCGTCTTCGCCTTTCCCGGCCCATTTGCGCGCGAAATCGTGCATTTCCTCGACGGCATCGGCCTGTCGCAAACGCGCATCCAGCGCTATGCCGCGATCTCCAAAACGGTCGCCGATCGGCGCGATTACTTCCCGGTCGGCGCCCCCGTCAGCATCCTCCATCCCCCGCCGCATCGCGAGGATTACCGCTGCGGCGGGCAAGACACCTTCTTCACCTCTAGCCGGCTCGACGGCCCTAAGCGCGTCGATCTGATCATCAAGGCCATGCGCTTCGTGGATGCGGATATCCCGTTGCTGATCGCCGGCTCCGGCCCGGATGAAGCGCGCCTGAAAGACCTGGCGAAGGGCGATCAGCGCATCCGCTTCCTCGGCTTCGTACCGGACGACGACATGCCCGCCCTTTATGCCGATGCGCTCGCCGTGCCCTTCGTGCCGCGCGATGAAGATTACGGCCTGATCACGGTCGAGGCCATGCGCAGTGGCAAGCCGGTGGTCACAGTCAAGGATTCTGGCGGCCCGACGGAATTTGTACGCAACAACGAAACCGGCTTTGTCACCGCACCGACCCCCGAAGCGCTCGGCGAACGGCTTGCCTACCTCGCAGGCCACCCCGATGAAACCAGGCGCATGGGCGAAACCGCGCGCGATGCGGTTGCAAGCGTTAGCTGGTCGTCCGTGTTCGATCGCTTGATGCAACGACCGACCCGCAACGCTACCGTTCTTCGCCAACGCCGCCCTAAGCTCACGCTCGCTAACACCTTCCCGGTCTATCCGCCCATGGGTGGCGGACAATCGCGCATCTTCCACCTCTACAAGCATCTCGCCGATGCTTACGACATCGACATCGTCTCGCTCGATGACAGATCGGCACCGCCGCGCGAGATCGCCCCGGGCATGATCGAGTTCCGTATCGCCAAGTCGGCGGCACACCTCCGCGCCGAGCAGCTTGTTTCGCAAACCGTCGGGAACCAGCCCGTCGGCGATATCGCCGCCGCTTTCGCCTCCCGGCTGACGCCGGACTTCCAGCAAGCGCTCGCCGACTCCTGCGCCACGAGCGTAGCCGGCATCGCCAGCCATCCCTATCTCGTCGAACCCTTGAAGCAGGCCCTCAACACCAAGCCGCTCTGGTTTGAAGCGCACAATGTCGAAGCCGACCTCAAGCGCGCCATGCCTGCTGACCATCCCGCCGGCGAGCGCCTGTTGGATATCGTCCAAGCGGCGGAAGGCAAAGCCTGGCGTCTCGCCTCGCACGTTTTCGCCTGCACAACGCGCGACCTTACGCGGCTCGGCGAGATCTACGGTCCCACCCGCGCGCGCCTACACGAAGTGCCGAATGGCGTCGCGCTCGACGAAGTGCCTTTCACGTCGCCAGCCATGCGGCGCAATCTGCAATCCCGAACCGGTCTCGCCGGCCAGACCACCGCGCTCTTCATGGGCAGCTGGCACCAGCCCAACATCGAGGCGCTGGAAGACATCCTCGCGGTTGCGGAAACGCTTCCGACGATCCGCTTCGTGGTTCTCGGCAGCGTTTGCCTGCCCTTCAAGGATCGGCCAACGCCCGCCAACGTCCATCTGCTTGGTCAGGTCGACAATGCCGTGCGTAACGACCTGCTCGCAGCCGCCCATGTCGCGCTCAACCCGATGCGCTCCGGCTCCGGCACCAACCTCAAGATGCTCGATTACTTCGCATCCGGCATTCCGGTCCTGTCCACCGCCTTCGGCGCGCGTGGCCTGAGCTTCGAAAGCGGCAAGCACTTCGTGCTGCTGGAAGACAACGGTTTGCGCGACGCTCTGCAATGGTTTGCAAGCGCCGAGCAGGGTGCCTTGGACCGGATGGTGACGGCCTCGCGGAACCAGGTCAAAGCGCTTTATTCCTGGGAAACGATCGCTGGAAATTTCCTGGCCGATCTGCAGGCCAGCACAGTCCTCCCGAAATCCGCGTGAGACCGGAGGCAAGGTGAAGTCCCGCAATCTCCGCTACATTCCTGAAATCGACCAGCTCCGCCTGCTCGCAGCCCTGCTGGTTTTCGCCTTTCACTTCTTCCACATGTACAAGGGCGGCTGGGTTCCGTTACCCCAATATGCCTGGCTCGGCCTCATCACCGAAGGCCACACCGGCGTTGCCCTGTTCTTCGTGCTGTCGGGCTTCATTTTCATGACGATCGCGGCGGAAGGGGAGGCGATCGCCTACACCAAATTCCTGCGCAACCGCCTGTTGCGCATCGCGCCGCTGTTTCTCACGGTGTTCATGGTTGCGATCTCGATCCATCGCGACCGCTTCGTTGCCACCGATCTGTTGTATGTCTTCGTCACCAATATCGGCAATCCGCCGACCTCCTGGCATCTCGCCACCGGGCCGGCCTGGAGCATTTCGGTCGAGTTCGCCTTTTACCTCGTCTTCCCTTTTCTCGCTCAGTTCGTGCGCGAACGCGGCGCCGGATATCTCGTCAAGCTCATCCTGATGATGCTGGTCATCAAGCTGGGCGCTTATCTCGCAGCCGAAAACAGCAAGCTGATGCTGTATTCGACGCTGGTCGGGCGCTTCGACCAGTTCCTCATCGGCATGCTGGCAGGCCTCGCCTACCATCGCCGGGAGGACTGGCTGACCCGCCACGGCAGAACACTTTTCTTTGTCGCTTCGCTCGTAACGATCGTCGCGGTCGGCGTGCAGGCGCGTTACGCCAGTTCCTTCCTATCGGAGCAGAAGCAGCCTTTCTGGATCCTCTGGGGCACGATCGAAGCCGCATGCTGGGCGAGCGTCATTCTCGGATTTGTGCGCGGCGGCATCTCGTTCGGCGAGCGGCTCGATCGCGTTTTCGCGACCTGCGGCGCCTGGAGCTTCTCGATCTATATGTGGCACGCCATGATCCTGTTCACCGCGCATGAGCTTTTCGGCTCTGTTGGCGGCACCGGCATCATCGCACTTGCCCTCAATGCGGCTGTGCTTCTCGGCGCGACGCTGGCCTTTGCGTGGCTGTCCTATTCCGTCATCGAACAGCCATTTCTCAGCCTACGCACTCGCTATGTCGAAGCCGCGACCAAGGCGTGACTAGCGCTCAACCGTAATCACTGGCGGCATGAACATCTTGCCGTCGAAGGGCGGCTTGTCGAGGTTCACCACGTCGAACATCAGCGCGAGATCACGCCACTCGTAGTTGGCGTCCAAGTGGCTTTCGCCGGCCGAAAGCGCCAGCGCGACGGAGTATGTGCCCGGCCCAAGCATGACCGGAAAGGTGATGCGGAAGGTTGCCGTGTCGCCCGCTTGCGGTGCGTCGATGATCTGGCCGCTGAACGCCGTGTTGGTGCCGAAGAAGGTCTGCCCGAGCCGGTCCTTGATCGCATAGCCCAGCACCAAAGATGGCAGCGCTTCATTCGCGTGCGCCTTGACCACGAGGCTCACCGTCGTACCAACAGCCACCGTGTCGGCCAGCTTGCCGTCCGCATCCTCAAGCACGGCACTCTCGATCACTGCCTGCCGCGTGCCGGAGATCGTGCGGACTCGCCCGTCTTCCAGTTCCTCGGTCGTGATCGTCTCGCCCTTCTTCTGGGCGATCAGCGCGTTGTAATAGTCCAGCACGCTTTCGGGATTTCCGTCGCGCACCATCTGCCCGCCATCGAGCAGGATCGCGCGGGTACACAGGCTTTGCAACGCCACCTTGTCGTGCGAAACCAGGATCAGGCTGGTGCCTTTGGCCTGGAAGCGGCGGATGCGCTCCATGCTCTTGTGCTGGAAATAAGCGTCGCCCACAGCCAGCGCCTCGTCGACGATCAGGATATCAGGCCGAAAGGCCGTCGCCACCGCAAAGGCCAGCCGCATCTGCATGCCGCTGGAATAGGTGCGGATCGGCTGGTCGAAGAAGGCGCCGAGTTCCGCAAAGCCGGTAATATCATCCAGTGCGCCTTCGATTTCGCCCTGGTTGAACCCCATCATGCCGGCCGCATGAAAGGTGTTCTGCCGACCCGTCAGCTCGCCGCTGAACCCCATGCCGAGCTCGAGAATCGCAGCTACGCGGCCCGAAAGCGCGATGCTTCCGGCACTCGGACGCGTGATGCCGGCGATCATCTTCAACAGCGTGCTCTTGCCCGCGCCATTGCGTCCGGCAATGCCAATCGCTTCACCGGGATAGACCCGAAAGCTGATGTCGCTGAGCACCCAGCGCTCTTCCGGTGTCGGGATCGGCAGCCCGAACCAACGCATCAGTCGATGCCGTTCGCGCGCATAGCGTCGAAACGCCTTGCCGACGCCATCCAGTTGCAGAAGCGGCGCGCTCACAGCGTGTCCATCATCTCGGCTTGCGAGCGCCGCAGCATGAACCGCCCGAGCAGAAGCAGCAGAATGGCAAGCACGGCGACGGCGGCGAGCTTCGCGAGATCTGGCGGCTGATCATAAACCAGCACGCGATGATAATTATCCAGCACCCAGAACATCGGGTTGAGGCCAATCACCCAGCGATAACTCGCCGGGATGATGTCGATGACATAAACGATCGGCGTCAGCCAGAAGCCGAACTGTAGCCCGATCTGCACGAGCTGGCCGACATCGCGAATAAAGACGTTGAGCACGCCGCAGCAAAGCCCGAGCCCGCTCGCCAGAGCAAGATTGGCGATCAGCAGCACCGGCAGCCACAGCACTTGCAATGACGGCACATGGCCCATCAGCAGGAAGGCGATCGCCGTCACCGCAATCATCACCAGATTGTTGAAGGCAGCACTGCCAAGCACGATCAGCGGCAGCACCGTGCGCGGGAAGGCGATCTTCTTCAGCGCATTGGCGTTGTCGAGAAACAGCGTCACGCAGCGCGTCACAATCTCGGTGAATGGATACCAGGCGAGAAAGCCGGCCAGCAGATAGATCGCGTAAGCAAAGCGGTTGTCGACGCCGGGCAAACGTGAACGCATCACGGTCGACAGGATCAGCGCATACATCGCGACTTGCAGAAGCGGCGAGATGATCAGCCAGACCAGACCCAGCCGGCTCCCCACCACGCGCAGCCGTAACTCGGTCGCGATGGAAGACAGCACGAAATAGCGGTAAGCCCAGGTGCGCTGCAGCCCGAAACTCTGCGAGACGGCCGGAATCATGCCGCCTGATCCAGCACATGGCGGTAAACATCCGCCGTTTCCTGCGCGCAGCGAGCCCAAGAGAAGCGCGCGGCTTGGTTGAGCCCTGCCGCAATTGCCCCTTTGCGCCAGTCTTCATCGGTCAGCCCGCGCTCCAGCGCAGCCGTCAGTCCCGGAATATCCTCGGCATGAACCATCAGCGCCGCACTACCCGCCACTTCCGGCAGCGATGCTGCATCCGAACACACCACCGGCACGCCCGAAGCCATCGCTTCCAGCACCGGCAGCCCGAATCCCTCATACAGCGACGGAAAAGCAAACAGCCGCGCGCCGGCAAACAGATGCGGCAGCGCTTCTTCCGGCACATAGCCGAGATAGCGCGCCCAGCCTTCTGCCGTCGCCTGCCGGATGCGGGCATGAACGGCCGCATTGTTCCAGCCCTTGTAGCCCGCAAGCACCAGCGGAAAGCGCTTGCGCAGTGCGATCGGCAACGCCTCGTAAGCCGTCAGCAGCCGGTCCAGATTCTTTCGCGGCTCGATCGTACCGGCATAAAGCGCGTATCCGCCAGGCGTCAGCCCAAGCGTCCCAAGCACCGGCGCGGTGACGTGTTCGTCGCGCGGAAAGAATTCCGCGCTTCCCGCCAGGCTGGTGGTAAAAATGCGCTCCAGCGGTATCGAAAAATGCTCGGCAATTTCATGCCGGATGAAGTCGGACACGGTTATGATCGCCGTCGCGCGCATCATCGCCACTTCGACCTCGCGCGTCATGAACGCCACGCGTTCCGGCGGATGGAACTCCGGCATCTTCAGCACGGACAGGTCGTGGATCGTTACCACCGCCGGCCCGTCCGTCTGCGGCAGGTAGAAGTTGGGGCCATGATAGACATAATCGCCCTTGCCGGCGAGCGTATCCTGACGCGCCGTATCGACGCGTCGGCGATAGATGTTGAGCAGAAACGGAAGCCGTGCCGCCACCTGCCGCTTCAGCCGCAGCATGCGCGAAGCGGGCGCCGTCGCGCTCGCCGCCTGCGCCCCATCCGGCAATTCGTCCACGAAGGCCGCATCACTGAAATAGCGGAGCTCTTCCACAGCCTCAAGTTGCACGAGGTTGCGCGCCAGCTCCAGTGTGTAGCGGCCGATCCCCGTTAGTGGATAGCGGATCGGTTCGACCGAAAGAATGACTTTCATGGGATGTGGCTGGATCCGGGCTCGTGCGGGAAACACCGATAGCCTAACCGCTTCGGCTTCCAAATGCAACCTTTGGTAGAGCTTGCTCGTGTGGAATCTCGGTTGTAAGGGAAGCGCGCTTTGAGTGTTGCAGCGAGGCTCGCCCCATGACTTCCGACTTCCGGCCGATCTCCCGCGAGCGCCATGCCACCAAGAAATGGCTCGCCCCGCGCGACATGCGCTTTGCCGCCGATCGCCACATCGTGCCCATCGTCAATGCCGAGATCGGCCACGCCGCCCGCGCGCTGCCGCTTTCTTTCGTGAAAACCGGAAACGCCACCACCCTGGTTGCCGTGCTCGGCCTCACCCCCGGCCGCAACCTGATGGTGGCCGCGAACGGGCGCTGGCTGGCCCTATACACNNCCGATGAAGCCAGCGGACTGGTGATCGAAAGTGCGATCGGCGAAACCGGCGCGCCCTTCTTCGACGCCCAAGGCCAGATCGCGCCCGAAACGGCCAAGATGATGGAGTTTGTGTCTACCTTGCAGCAGGCCGAAGCCGCCACCGCCAGTGCCGTGCGCGGCATCGAAGGTGCCGGCCTGCACGAACCCTGGCCGATCACCACGGGCGAGGGCGCGGGTGCGGCCCAAGTGCAAGGCCTGCTGCGCATCAACGAAGCCGCCCTCAACGCGCTCGATGCCAGCGCCCTGCATCAGCTGCGCCAAAGCGGCGGCCTTGCCATCGCCTACGCCCAGCTCATCTCCGCCGGAAATCTGCAGATGCTGACGACCCTGCTCGCCGCGACCCAGAAAGCCGAACAACAGCGCATGACCGTGCCCGAAAAGAGCTTCCTCAGCGAAGACGACGGCTCCCTGAAGATCGACTGGAACACGTTTCTGAAGGGCTGAGCGCCTGCAAAACCGAGCGCACCCGATCAAACACGCGCGCAGGTTCNNGACCTTCGAGCTTGGCGATGCGCGCTTCCAGCTCGTCGCGCGCTTGTTCGGCCGCCGTCACGGCGATTTCGTCGCCGAAGATCAACTCATAGCTCAGCGGATCGTAATACTTCATCAGGGTCACCGCGAAGTCGCGCGAAGGCACCTTGAACGCCTCAGACCAGACCCGCATCTGCGCCGGCGGCACGCGGCCGCGCCCGGATTCGATCTGCGAGATGAAGGTGTAATAGTCGATGCCCACCACCTTGGCGAGGTCGCGCTGAGACAGGCCGGCGGCCTCGCGCAAACCCTTCAGCCATTTGCCGGCTTCCTGCCGCAGGCGCAGCACGTCTCCATGGGCAACGCCCTGCTGTGGGTGGGTGAACATCTCCGTGTACTCGCTTCGTTCGAGGTGCGCTGTCCTGTTCCCGCCTGGATCAGAAGGGCGTTGAGGGAACATCAGCTCTTGCACCCACCGATACCCATCATTTCTGGGGAATACAACCCTAGGGAGAAAGTAAAAATAATACCACACGCATCGGTTGACTCGTTACGCAACCAAAAGTACGTAGTTTCCATACACCGACTCAACCAAGAGTTTGTGTCTGCCTTGGCGCTTTACAACAGCTGGCCCGTGAGGGGGCTGGGTGAGCTCCAGGCGTGTGAAGCCAACCCAAGGGAACCAAAATGGCCTCTATCCAGGGAATTTACATCGCCCTCTTCGGGCGTCCGGCCGATCCGCTCGGCCTGCAGTATTTCAACTCGATCACCAATGGCGGCCGCGATCTCTCCCAGATCAACAGCCTCGCTGGTGAAGCCGAGTATCAGGATCGCTTCCAGGGCTATAACAACGCCCAGATCGTGACTCAGATCTACCAGGATCTCTATGGTCGTGATCCAGATGCCGCAGGCCTCGCCTACTTCGTGGCTGAGCTGAATTCGGGCCGTCAGAACATCAACACGATCGCCATCAACATCCTCGATGGTGCCCGTGGTGCGGATTTGACCATCGTCACGAACAAGGTAGCTGCAGCCAACCTGTTCACGCAGAACGTCGACACGCAGATCGAGATCGCATCATACGTGGGTGCGGATGCCGCTGCTGCCGGTCGCGCTTACCTCTCCGCCGTGACGGCTGACCCTGCTACCGTTCCTACGGCTGCTCAGGCACAGGCTGCTGTGCAGGGTGTGGTTGATGCAAGCAACGCAGGCAACCTGATCGATGTTGCCAATGGTGATGACGTAGTTGTCGGCGAGGTTGGTTCGACTGTCGACGCCAGCGCCCGCAACGACACTGTCAGAGTCATCGGAGACTATGATGCTTCCGGCGATATCAACACGGGTTTTGGTTCTGACACAGTCAACGTTGGTGTCGCTGCTGCTGTCGCAACGACCGAGACATCGTTGGTCGGAGTTGAACGCCTCAACGTGATTTCGAACGGTGCAACTGGTGCTCTCGATCTGAGCGACACCTCTGGCCTTCAGCAGGTTTGGGCTGTTGGCTCCGCCAATGCTCTTGAAGTTTCCGGCCTCAGTGTTACCGGTACGGTTGGTTTGCAGGGCAGCGGCACCGGCGCAACGACCATCACGTTCAGCGATGTTGGCGGCACCAATGACTCTGCAACCTTGTCGGTCGCTTCGTTCGATGCAAACGCCGTGACCCGTGCAGTGGCGGTTGATGGCATCGAAAACCTGACCCTGTCCACGACGACCGAGGCTACGCTGGCTGTCACCGACGCTGATCTCGTGAACCTGACCGTAACCGGAACGGGTGACGTGACCCTTAGCACTGCGCTGGGCAACGATGTTGTACGGGTCGATGCTTCCGCTCTTAGCGGCGACTTCACGGTTACGCTTTCCGGCAACGAGACCACAACGGTTATCGGTGGTGCAGGCGACGACGTCTTCAACCTGACTGCGACTGCTGAAGGTACGGTCATCACCGGCGGTGCCGGCGTTGACGTGTTCAACTCTGTTGGGCTCGCCAACCTAAACGCTATCGGCACAAATGCAGCTATCTTGGAAGACGTGATCAAAATCACAGACTTCTCTGCTAATGATTTGCTTGATCTTGGTGTCACCGGTGACGCAGCAACGTTTAACGTCGCTGAGTCCAATGCGATCACGACTGCGACGACACTCACGGATGCTTTGACAGCCGTTGGTGCTGCGACGGCTGCTGATGGCGTTGGCTATGCGATCTTCCAGTATCAGGGCTCGACCTACGTCTACGTTGACAACGGCACTGCGGGCTTCGACGCTGGCGACGGCCTTGTTCAGCTCACCGGTTACACGGGTGCGCTGCCGGACGCAAACTTCGTCCACTAAGCTGCATTAACTTGCAAAACGAACCCGCCGTCCTCGGACGGCGGGTTTTTTATTTAAAGCCTAGCTGACTATGATGCTTTCTGCTCGTTTGCAGAAAGCATTGAACGACCTGATCTCAAGTGATGGTCGCTCTGCAGATGATCCCTAACATCTCTAGCCTCGATAGCAGCCATCTCAAGGTAAAGTCGGAGCTCACGTAGCTCCCGTCCCGTCGCGAGCTCGCTCAGCGAACGCAAGAGGCAAGCGATGTAGTCTAGCTTCTCGTCAGTCGTGGGAACATCGAACCGCGTGTAAGACCTTTTCATTCAAGGAAGCCCTCCTGCGAGGCTTTCTATCCTTTGTCGCAGAAAACCGGCAACCAACCGCAAGATGTATAAAGAACTTGTTATCTATCTTGACAAACAACATGCACCAGCTACGGAAGCTTCCGAGTGGATTTAAGATACTCCTAATTTGATTCCGTGAGCTTACCTTGCGATAGGTCAGCGGTTGCTCAAAAGAGATCGTTCTAGTCCGCAATAGGTCTCATAGATCGCTTGCTGGCTGTCGATGAGCAAGAAAAAAGCCCCGCATAAGCGGGGCTTGAAAGAAGTTCATGCGCGATGAAGCTACACAGCGATGAAGCTCGTCTCGAAATCGGCAACACCCACAAGCGTAATGGTACTTGTGCCATTGGCATCTTGTACGGTCAGGACAATATCGACTGGACCATCAGCCACCGTGTAAGCCCGGCCGCCAAGATCGAGAAGATCGCCGTCCGAGGCGGTGAAGTCCAGAACGCGATCGTCTCCAAACCGGCCGGGTGCAAAAACGAACCGGTCCGCGCCCGTTCCACCCGACAACTGGTCATCGCCCCCGCCGCCTTGCAGAAGGTCGTTTCCTGCGCCGCCGTTCAGGATCGTGTCGGCGTCGGCTGTGTTGGCCGTATGATAGGTTACTCGTATCTGATCATCGAAACCCGTGCCTGTCACCGTGCTGCCGTCCTTCACGTTGATCGTGAGGTCGCCATGCGAGCCATTGGAAAAGCCATTGCCGTCGAATCCGGTCAGATCGACGACTGCGGCTGCTCGCACAGAAACCCGAATGTCGCCTTCGCTTTGCGCGGCAAAGAAACNNGTCACATTCTGTCCGCTCAGGTCGCCGGCAGAGTTCGCTTCTAGAACCAGTTGCGCCCCTCTGATGTCACTGAAAGCGTTACCGATGACGGTGGCAGAGTCGCCGGCATTGGCCACCCGGTTCACGTAAATGCCGAAATCTTCGAAGCCGGAAACGAGGTTGTCTTTCACGATTAGGTCTGCGGCGTTGGTCGCGTTGACGATCCCTGTCAACGATCCCGAACCATCGCCATGAATGACATTGTTCTCGATCGTGACCTGGGCAGCCCGGTTCAGGATTGCCGCGCCTTCCGTGTTCGGTCCCGTCAGGTTGCCGACGATCTGCAAGCCAACGAGCTTCAAGCCCTGCGCTGTGTTCAGGATGTTGAACCCGCCCTCAATGACGGACTCGGCTTCGCGCGTGCCATCACCAGCCGTGTCATAATTGGCGCCATAGATCGTGAGATCTGCAACACCGATGCGGACTTCACCCGTATAGGTTCCGCGACCCACCAAGATCGTCGCGCCGGCATGGGCGGCATCCGCCGCCGCTTGAAGGGATGAAAAGTCCCTGGACGAACCATCTGCATCAAGCAACACGATCCGTCCTGCATAAGCGTCGCCAGGGTTTCCCCCGCCTCCGCCCCCACTACCACCTCCGCCGATAGGAGGCTCCGGCTGCGTGGGTGTCTCGGGCGGGTTCACCACACCTTGATCGATGGATTGATCGACTTCTTGCTGCGTCGGCACTGAAGCCGGATCGGCCGTCACCTGGCTGATGAAGGCGCGGCCGGCATCGGCGGCGTCATCGCCGGTATAGGCAGCGATTTCCTCGGGCGTGTCGAGGCTGGCAGTGAACAAGTCCGCTGCCGCTTCCTTGTTCTCGATGATGGCCGCGTCGTTGTTGCGCGCGCCGTCCAGAATGTTGATGGCGATCGTTTCGATCGTCTGCGAACCCGAAGCAAGCGCGTCCACGAAGAAGGCGAGGCCGGCCGCGTCCGGCTCGCGCCCGAACAGCGCTTGGTAGATCGTGCTGATGGCTTCTCCCGGTGACTGACCCTCGAACCGGTCGAGATATTCGTCCGATTGCGTCAAGCGGCCGATCAGGCCCGACAGATCCGTGCCGCCCTTGGTTTCGGCTTCCCAGTAAGCAAGTCCCGCCGGATCGGCCGGGCGGCCGAACAGCGCGATATAGATCCCTTGGATCGTTGCCATTCCACAATCTCCCTTGCGCGCGCCAGCAGCGCATCTGCTTCAACACAGGGAAAATGTTAGAACCTTAGATTGTAATCATAAAACTGATTTACATCCTATGATTGACATATGCTTTATGCCGATTTGGAAAATCTCTACATGGCGTTGCCCAGCTCACCGATGATCTGTGTGTCGCTCACCATAAGATCCTGATGAGCTTGCTCGATTGAAAGGCGAACTTTCTGGACGAACATCAGCCGTACCGTTGAAGTCAACTCCGGGTTGTAATATACAACCATTAGAAGTAGGCGGCACAATCCGCTGCCCGCAATCGCCAGCTCCGATCTGTCGATGTCACTGCGCGGAACGCATGAAGATCCTGCACGTCTTCAAGACCTATCTGCCGGACAATTTCGGTGGCGTGGAGCGGGTGATCTGGGAGATCGCCGAGGGTGCTGCGCGGCGGGGTTTTGCGAGCGATGTGTTCACGCTGAGCAAGACGCCATCAGCCGAGCCCATCACCATCGGCAACCACCGCGTGCATCAGGCAAGCGCCACCCTCGACATCGCCTCCCCCCCCATCGCCTTCCCCGCCGCCAGCCAGTTTCGCGACCTCGCGCAAGCCGCCGATCTCATCCACTACCATTTCCCCTGGCCGATGATGGATCTCTGGCATCTTCATGCCGGCGGGAGAGGGCGGCCGAGTGTCGTCACCTACCATTCCGATGTGGTGAAGCAGACGGCCCTGCTGAGGCTCTACCAGCCCCTCATGAACCGCTTCCTCGGATCGGTCGACCACATCGTGGCGACCTCTCCGCAATATTTCGCGACCAGCCCCGTCCTGTCGCGATTTTCCGGAAAAACTTCGGTGATTCCGCTCGGAATTAACCCGTCCTGCGGCGGAAAACCGGAAAAAACAGGCGAAAATTTCCGCTTTTTTCCGCTCCCAGACCGGTTTTTCCTGTTTGTCGGCGCCCCCCGCTACTACAAGGGCCTGCCTTTCCTGTTCGAAGCCGCCCGCCAAACCGGCCTCCCAGTCGTGATCGCCGGCGGCACTCCTGTCGGACAAGTCCCTGAAAACGTTACGCTTCTCGGCCCGGTCAGCGACGAAGAGAAAGCCGCTCTGCTATCCCGCGCCGAAGCCTTCGTGTTCCCCTCGCATCTGCGCTCCGAAGCCTTCGGAATCGCCCTCCTTGAAGCCGCTTTTGCCGGTAAGCCATTGATTTCATGCGAGATCGGCACCGGAACCAGCTACGTCAATCGCGACGGCCAGACCGGCCTCGTCGTCCCCCCCGCCGACCCCGAAGCCCTCGGCAATGCCATGCTAACCCTTTGGAATAATAAAGCTTTACGCGCCCGCCTAGGTGCCGCCGCGCACCGCCGCGCCATGACCCTTTTCCAGGCCGACAAGATGGTCGACGGCTATTGCGCCCTCTACCGCAAGCTCCTGAACATCCCCGCCGAACCACAAAAACACCAGCCATCTCAGCCCCAAAGCCTCCAACAGGTCCGCCATGGTTGATAACAAAATCAGAGACTTAGACCTAAGACTAGAGGCCGCGAACCCTGCTCAGCTGAACGGCATGTGGGACCTCGGCGTCGATCTCCACCGTCATTTCGGCCTGCCGCCATTCCATAGCGTCGGCTCCGAAAATCCGGTCCTCTCCCTCGACGCCGCCACCGCCCTAATGAAGCTCGTTCTGGCCGACAGTCAACCGCATTTTTTTATGTCGATCAATGGCTTGATGAACCCGCCCACTGAGTTCTGGCGCGCCGAAATCGGCTGGCCGCACAACACCTATCGCGGCAAGGGAAAGAGCGCCGCCCTCGCTTTGTGCATCGCCATCCTGCGCGCCCATGAAGGCAATGCCATCAACCGCGATGCCGAACAGCCGTCATGGTTGCGGTCGGAAGCTTGGCAGGGCGAATTGCAGGCAAGTAGCCTTTAATCCATTCCGATCAAAGGCTTGGCAGTCACCACCGCAACGCATCCGGCGAGGCATCCGCCACCGCGCGCCAGTGATTGAGCACATCCTTCAATGTCTCTGCCAAGGGAACAACCGGCTTCCAGCCGAACTCTTCCTGCGCTGCGGAAGCATCACCCGAAACAACTGGGATCTCACTCGGTCGCATCAAGCCCGGATCCTGCTCCACGGTGATGGTGCTGTTCGACAGTGCGATGAGCATGTCCAGGATGGTCTGGATCGCGACGGGCGCGCCGGTTGCGAGGTTGAAGGCGCCGGTATTTTGCGCGTTTTGACCAGTTGCACCAATGAGATAGGCGTCGACTACATCGCGCACGTCCATGAAGTCGCGCGCGGCTTCCAGGTTGCCGACCTTCATCACTGGCTCCTGCCAACCGCGCTCGATACGCACGATCTGGCGGGCGAAGGCGGAAACGACATAGGCTGGGGCTTGGCCGGGGCCGGTGTGGTTGAAGGGGCGGAAGCGGATGGCGTGGAGGCCCTCGCGCGCCATCTGGCCGAGCATCAGATCCGCTGCGGCCTTGGTCGCGCCGTAGACAGATGTCGGCTGGAACGGCGCGTCTTCCCGCAGGGGGGCGGGATGGCTGGCGAAGGTTGCGCCATAGGCTTCCGAGCTGCCAGCGAAGATGAAGCGGGCATCGGGGGCGTGGCTGCCTAGCGCATAGGCGAGGTTGAAGGTGCCCATGACATTGACGGCCCAGGCTTCTGCCGGATCGTTGGCGGCATCGCGAGGGGAGGCGATGGCGGCCAGATGGATCAGGGCGGTAGGCTCTATCCGTTCGATGACGGCTTGCACCGCATCGGCATCGCGGATGTCAACCATCGGCTCGTCGTCAGCGTTAAGACCGACAAGCGTGATGTCAGCCGCATCCGGCCGCTCCCGCACGCGGCGCGCGAGAACCGTGCCGACAAAGCCTTGCAGACCGGTGACGAGAAGCCGATGCCGGGTCATGAGGTCCTTTCGGCGTCAGCGCAGCTTGCGCTTCCAGCGTTCTAGATCGGCGTCCACCATTTCACGGATCATGTCTTCCATGGTGATCTCCGCTTCCCAGCCGAGCTTGGTTTTTGCCTTGGTTGGATCGCCAAGGAGGACGTCGACTTCGGCCGGGCGGAACAAAGCTGGATCTATCACCAGATGCTTGTCAAGGTCGAGGCCAGCATGATCGAAGGCGATCTCGCACATGGTGCGAACGGTGGACGTGCGGCCCGTAGCGACGACGTAATCGTCCGGTTCTTCCTGCTGCAGCATCAGCCACATGGCGCGGACATAATCGCGCGAATGGCCCCAATCGCGCTTGGCGTCGATATTCCCGAGCCGCAACTCGCTCTGCGTGCCGAGCTTTATGCGGGCGACCGCGTCGGTGACCTTGCGGGTCACGAACTCAATGCCGCGCAACGGCGACTCGTGGTTGAACAGGATGCCGCTGGAGGCGTGGATGCCGAAACTTTCTCGGTAGTTCACCGTCAGCCAGTGCCCATAAAGCTTGGCGACTGCGTAGGGCGAACGCGGGTAGAACGGCGTCTGCTCGCTCTGCATGGGCTCGCGGATGCGGCCATACATTTCCGAGGAAGAGGCCTGGTAGAAGCGGGCTTTCGGCTGGGCAGTGCGAACGGCTTCCAGCACATTGGTGACGCCGATGCCGGTGACGTGGCCGGTCAGGATCGGCTGCTGCCAGGACGAATGAACGAAGCTCTGCGCGGCCAGGTTGTAGACCTCGTCAGGCTGTATATTCTGGATGGTGCGGATCAGGGCCGAAAGGTCGAGAAGATTACCGTCAACGATGCGAACCTGACGCTCGATACCCAGCCACTCCAGCCGGCTGAGGTTGACGTCCGAGCTGCTGGAGCGGCGGGCAAGCCCATGAACTTCATAGCCTTTTTGCAGCAGAAGCTCCGCAAGATAGGCGCCATCCTGGCCGGTGATGCCCGTAACGAGCGCTTTCTTCGACAAGGCAATGCTCCACTTGAAGGTCTTCGACAAGAAGACGGCTGCACGGCTTATGCCATCGCACCATACTCAACTTCAAGTAGTATAAAGGAAACCTATTTTGCAACCTTTAATTGCGCAAGGTAGTAGGCGTAGAAGGCGAATCCGGCAGTGATCAGGATGAAGGATTCACCGATCGCGAGCCGGTTATTAGAGTTGGTCAGCAGGGTCACGGCAAAGAACAGAATGCCGAACAGCCAGACCTTCGCCTCCACCGTTCCAAGCAGCCTCTTTTGCCATGCACGCAGGATCCACCAGGCAAAGGCGGCATAAAGGGCTGCAAAGAAGGCGAGCCCGCTTAGGCCATAGCGGATGGCGATCTCGACATAGCCATTATGCATGAGATTGTAGGGCACCGAGGCGTAGGTCGTCGTGGCCCATATGCGCTGCCAGCCGACGCCCGCGCCAAAGATGGGATGCGCCGTGATGATCTCGAGCGCATTCATCCAGAGCATCAGGCGTTCGTTGAAGGAGAAGGGCACGGACCCCTGCGCAATGGCTGTGCGAACGGCGCCAACGCCATCCAGCAGCGTCGCATCAAATAGGGCCAGACCGCTTGCCGTCACCGGGGCAAGCTCACGGATGATGCCGGCGCTGGCGATGAACAGGATGATGGCCAAGCCCAGCAAGGCGATGGATGCCCCTACAAGCACCTGCTTTCGCGGCAGATGCACGAGGCTCGTCAGCGCCTGGATAGGCACGGACAGAGCAAGTGCCAGCCAGACGCCCTTCGACTTGGCGCCATAAATGCCGAGCAAGCAGAGCGCGATCACAGCCAAGGCAAGTGTCAGGCGGAGCGCCTGTTCAAGCGGACGCTGGTTCGCGCGGTTTCGGTAGGCGTTCTCAGCATAGGCCAGCGCGCAGATCGTGATGAGGCCGGCAGCGACGGAAGCGTGGATTGTGTTGTTCTGGAACAGGAAGGGCGTCCGCTCGCCATCGAACACATGGTGCAAGTCTATGGTTGTGCCGAGCAGCACAAGGCTGATCAGCATGAACAAGTCGGCCAGGCCGGCCAGGCGGTTGCGGATGCGGAAGAAGGCGTAGCCGATCGTGGGAAAGAGCAGCGGGAAGAGGTAGATGCCTTCGGCGGAGCCATGCTTTCCGGGTACGCTGAAGAAGACCCAGCCATAGCGCAGCCCGACATAAAGAGCCCAGATCACACAGGCCAAGCCGCCCCAGCCGATGGATGGCCGTGCGGCTTGTGGCGTTCGCCAATAATCGACGAGCGCTGCGATGATCAGGACGCCGCAGCTATAGCGGTAGGCATCGCTTTCCACCCAGACGGCCGAGGCCGTGACAAGACAGATGAGAACGGCGGCCATGGAAAAGGCCGCTGGACCTCGCAGTTGCGCGATAACAGGTTTGAACGAAAAAATTGTCGGCGCTCCCACGGCAGCCACATCGTTGCAGTACACCCGCTGGAAGGCGGATCATCTGCTGCGTGTGAAATGCCTTAGCGAAGAAGGCGGCCGAACAACAGAGCGAAGTGTGTCGGCACCCCAGCTCTAGCTGAGGCTGGTCGTCACGTCCGTCACGAGATCGATGTGGCCGATCACGGAAATGGCGCTGCCATCCTCCATGATGTTGGTCCAGATCCCGATGTGATCAGAGCTGAGCGAAGCCGTATCATGCTGCTCGATCAACACGCGTCCGTCCGCAAACTCCACGTCGTAGCTGCCGAAACGAGCCATGAAATCGATGATCGTGTCGGTGAGCAGGTCGCCGGTCAGGGTCGTTTCGCGGAACAGGGCCACGCTTGTGTCGAGATCGGGAAGATCGGCGATGGTGATGTCGCCAAGACCGACCGGCAGGGCGGCGACGTCGCCGTCATCGATGACAGAAGGGGCAAGACCGGGCAGGGCCGTTTCGCTCAACAGGCTTTGAACGGCGCGGGCGGCGAGGCTGGTTGTCGTGGCCGTTTCCTGCGTGGTGGACGCTGGGGTGCTGACGCTGGCGTTGGCATCGGAAGAAACGGTGGGTTGCGAGGCAGGAACGGTCGTGCCACCGCTTGACGCAACCGCGTGGTGGTCGTCATCAACATGCGGCTGGGGGGCCTGAGGTTGCGGTGTGATCGTCTCAGGCGTGGAATGGTCCGGCGCCGCGGCGGCCTGTTCCGCAGGTGCTGCGATCGCTGCCGTGTGCATGGCGATCTGGATCTTGGGGCTGAGATCAACCGTGCCGTGTTCAAGGGCGACCGCGTGCGCGGCTCCTGAAGACGGCGCATCCGCCGCCGCGTCTTCCGTCACTGCAACAATTGCAGCGTCTTCATGATGCGTGTTTACGGCAACGATACCGTCAGCGGGATGATCGTCATTGATCCCGACGAGTTCGGACGACTGGTGATCAGCGGCAAGCTGGGCACGGGCGAGTTNNGTTCGGAGGCGGGGTGGTGAGCGGGAAGCGGGGCAGGGGCGAGTTCGACGCTGAGAATGGCGCCGGCGATCGCTGCGGCTGCGGCTGGGGCGTCGGCGATGTCGAAGATGCGCGCAACGGCCTGATGCAGGCGTGGGGCCATGCCCGCATCCTGCTTGCGCGTAGCATCGGCCGCGGCGCCTGTTTCGATCAGGGTCTTCGCCTGAGCGGTGCCGCCATTTTCCAGCTTGAACAGAAGGAAGACCGCGGAGATCGACATGATGATGCGCGCTGCCGGATGCAGCACGACATTGGAGTTTCGGTCCTGCCGGATGGCGACGAAGTCCCGCACGCTTTCCTCGAAAGCGAGGATGACATCAGTGATTGTTGGACGTGTCAGCCTCAGGTCGAGCGTTTCGCAGATCAGCATGCACTGGCCATCGAAGCGAGCGACATGAAGGAACACGTCCTGCGTGGCGGTGTCGAAGAACACCATCCACGGGTCGCCGGCATCCGTTNNCGCGAGCAGGTGATGGGCGCGGTAGAAGTCCGCCATTTCCTGCTGGGACCAGTCCTGCTGCATCACGAGAACAGCGGGGCTGGGCGTCGGCTTGCGGAACTGGAGAATGCGCATGGGACCTCTCTAGGCGATGGTAGTGCGTCTTTCTCGCATCCTTTTGCGGCAAAGGATGGATGTCGTCGTGACCGTCTGCGGGGCTCTCCCGCCGGCAGTTTATTCCTCCAGCATGCCCTTGGAGAAGGCATCGCGCATCGGCTTGGTGATGTATTGCACCAGCGTGCGCTCCGGGCCGACAAAGATCACATCTGCCGGCATGCCGGGCACGAGGCGACCCTTGACGTTGGCCGGCACGTCCTGCTCGGCAACCTGCACGCGGGCGACGTAGTAGGGCTCGGACCGACCGTCTTCCGGCTGCACCACGTCTTGTGACAGCACATGCACCGTGCCAAAAATCACCGGCGTCGTGCGGCTGGAGAAGGAGGACAGCCGAACTTCCGCGACGTTGCCGATGGCGACATTGTCGATGTCAACGGGGCGGACGCGGGCGTTGATGATCAGGTTTTCGTCCAACGGGATCAGGTCCATCAGGGGCTCGGCCGGACGGATGACGCCGGACTTTGTATGAATCTGGATGTTCTGGATCATGCCGCGCACCGGCGCGCGGATCACCGTGCGATCCAGGATGTCGCGGGCCTGCTTGACGCGCTCGCCGGTCTCGTTGAGCTGGTCGCGGACCTCGCGCAGCTCATTGCTGGCGCGCTCGACGAATTCCTGGTTGATCTGCAGGATCTGCAGCTTGGTTTCGGCGATGGTCTGGTTGACCTTGGCGGTTTCGGCAACGATGCGGCCGAGATTGCCTTCGACCTCGATGCGCGAACGGGTGAGCTGCGCGACCTGGTTGGTGGCAACGACGCCGCCTTTCTGGCCCCGCGTCATGCGGCGGATTTCTTCCACCATGGAGCTGGCCTGCTCGGAGAAGGATTCGCGCTGGGCATCCAACCCGCCGATCTCGTNNATTTCGCGCGGGGCACCCACCCCGCCGATCTCGTTCTGGAGCTGGTCGATGCGCGCGCCGAGAATGTCGATCTGACCCTTCTTGGTGGCGAGGCGATCGCGGAAGGAGTTGTGCTGCAGCCGGATATAAAGCGGCTCCTCGCCCTTGTCGTCGGTGAGCGGCAGGTCGGCGGGGAACTCGATCTTGTCGAGATTGGCACTTTCGGCCTGCAAACGCGCTTCGGTGGCACGCAGGAGATTGTAGCGCTGGCTGAGGATGTCGAAATTGCCTTGCGCCTGATTGGGCTGAAGACGCGCCAGAACATCGCCGGGTTGAACGACATCGCCTTCCTGAACCGGGATTTCCTGCACGATGCCGCACCCAAGGTGCTGGATAACCTTGCGGTTGCTGAACACGACGACCTGACCCTGCGCCGCAACGCCGCTCGACAAAGGCGCGGTGGATGCCCAGGTGCCGAACACGCCGAAGGCGAGCGCGACCGTCACATAGCCGGCCAGCACGAAGGGGCGCGGGGAAAAGCCGTCGGCGGGCTGCTTCGGGGCTTTCTTCATCGTGAGCATCTTGCCGATCATCAGCTTGCCACCGTCATTGCGCGGGCTGCGACCGCTGGTTGATTGACCACGGGTAAGGGCGCCACGGCCTTGGGCTGCAGCACTTCGCGGGTTGGGCCGAAAGCGCGCATGCGGCCATCGGCCAGGATCAACGCCTTGTCGCTCAAGGCGAGCAGGCCGATCTTGTGGCTCACGAAGATCACCGTGCGGTTGCGGGCCTTGAGATCCTTGAGCGAACGCACAAGCGCCTCCTCGCCATCCATGTCGAGATTGGCGTTGGGCTCGTCGAGGATCAGCACAGCGGGATCGCCGAACAAAGCGCGGGCGAGGCCGATGCGCTGACGTTGGCCGCCGGACAGCTGCCGTCCGCTGATGCCGATCTGCGTTTCGTAGCCATCGGGCAGGGCCTGGATCATCTCGTGCACGCCGGCGCGCTGAGACGCCAGCACGATCTCCTCGGCGGTGGCATCGCGGAAGCGGGCAATGTTTTCGGCGATGGTTCCAGCAAACAGCTCCACCGTTTGGGGGAGATAGCCGACATAGGTGCCGAGTTCGTCCTTGTTCCAGTGCTGCAGCTCGGAACCGTCAAGACGGACGCCACCGGCGATCGGCTGCCAGACGCCGACCAAGGCACGCACGAGGCTGGACTTGCCGGCGCCGCTTGGGCCGACCAGCGCCAATGCTTCGCCGGGCTCCAGCGCGAAGGAAACGCCGGCCACGATCGGGTTGCGCGAGCCGGGAGGGGCGATCACCAAGCCTTCGGTGGAAAACTGGCCGGTGGGGGCGGGCAGTTGCAGGCGCTCGGTTTCGCCGGGCACGCGCGTGAAGAGTTCGTTCAGGCGATTATACGCGCTGCGGGCACCGATGAACTGCTTCCACTGGCCGACGACCTGATCCACCGGCGCAAGCGCGCGGCCCATCATGATGGAGGCGGCGACCATCATGCCGGGGCTCATTTCGCGCTCCAGCACGAGGTAAGCGCCGGTGCAGAGGATCGCGACCTGCAGCACCATGCGGACGAATTTGGAGGCCGAAACCAGCACGCCGGCGCGGTCGCTGGCGGTGGCCTGGAGTTCCAGCGTCTTGCGGTGCATTGCATTCCAGCGACCGCGCAGGCTGGTTTCCATGCCAAGCGCGCGAATGACCTCGACGTTCTGCAACGTCGTGTTGGCGAAATGCTGGGCGGCCTGGGACGCGGAGTTGGCGTCGTTCAGCGTCTTCTTGGTGGTGAACTCGTTGAGGATCGCGAGCACGAAGATGACCACAGCACCCGCCGTTGCCACCCAGCCGATATACGGGTGGAAGAAGAAGCAGACGGCCAGGAACACCGGCACCCACGGCACATCGCACAGCGAAATGAGGCCGGAGCCGGTGAGGAACTCGCGCAGGCGATCGATGTCGACGAGGGCAAATTCGGACTTTGCGCCGGGAGCAGCGAGGGCGCTGGATACGACGCGCGAAAAGAGCGGGCTCGCCATCACATTGTCGAACTGCATGCCGGCGCGCACCAGAACACGGGAGCGGATCCATTCCAGCACGCCGTAGATGATCAGCATGGTGACGGCGATGACGGTCAGCGCGATCAGCGTGACTTCACTGCGGCTTTGCAGCACGCGATCATAGACCTGTAGCATGTAAAGCGGGCCAACGAACATCAGCGTGTTGATGGCGGCGCTGAACAGCACCACGGCGCCGAAGATCGCGCGATAGCTGCGCAGGGCGTCTTTGAACGTGTCGGATTTATTCATGGAAATGCCTGCGCGTCATGTCGCTGCCGAGAAGTCGCATGGGGACGAGGGAATGAAGGGTCTTCAAAGTGGGCGCGCGAAGCCGTGGCATGTTCGTGCCGGCCATGTCGGATGATCGCGATCATCTGTTCTCAAGCGTTTGATGGGCGACACGCTGCCTTGCTTCTCATTTCAGTGCATCGAAAGTCGCGCGGTCTGCTACCGAGTCCGACGGAACCCTTTGGGAATACGTCCATTCCCGGCAAATTGCAAAGTAAAGTTGGGTTCTTTGTGGCGAAGATTGTCATTTTGCTTGCTGGATGGTTCCGCTTTTTAACGGTGTTGCGGTTACTGTACTATCAGATAAAGCAGTTTTGCTTGCGACTCTCGCATCTAAGCTGTTCTATCGCGCTTTCAAATGCTGATTGCTGTACCGTCCATCACCGATGGACGCGGCATCGGCGTTATGTTTATAAGAATATAACGGAGGGCAGAGGGTCCGCCGGTCATCATCAGGAGTTCCGATGTTCAACCGCAGACAGGTTGCAGGTTTTGCAGTTGCCGCTTTCTTCGCTGTGTCGAGCGTGGGAAGCTTCGTTTCAGCTGCCCAGGCACAGGAAAAGGTCACCGTCTTCGCGGCAGCCAGCCTGAAGAACGCGCTCGACAGCATCAATGCGGCGTGGAAGGCGACAAGCGGCAAGGAAGCCACCATCTCCTATGCTGCAAGCTCGGCGCTCGCCAAGCAGATCGAATCGGGTGCGCCGGCTGACGTGTTCGTGTCCGCTGATCTCGACTGGATGAACTATCTCGGGGATAAGAAGCTCATCAAGACCGACACCGAAGTGCAGCTTCTGGCAAACCGCATCGTGCTGGTTGCGCCTGCCGATGCGGCGGTGACGACCGACATCAAAAAAGACTTCGATCTGGCCGGTCTGTTGAAGGGCGGCAAGCTCGCCATGGGCAATGTCAACTCCGTTCCGGCCGGCAAGTATGGCAAGGATGCGCTGGAACATCTCGGCGTCTGGAAGTCGGTTTCCGGCAATGTCGCGCAGGCTGAAAACGTGCGCGCCGCACTGGCCTTGGTCGCCACGGGGGAGGCGCCGCTCGGAATCGTGTATGAGACGGATGCGGTCGCGGAAAAGAAGGTGAAGGTGGTGGGCGTGTTCCCGGAAGACAGCCATGACCCGATCATCTATCCGGCCGCCCAGACGGCCGAAGCCAAGTCGGCCGATACCGGCGCATTCCTCGAGTACCTGAAGACGGCAGAAGCCAAGAAGCTGTTTGAAGCGCAGGGCTTCACGGTTCTCCCCGGCACTGCCAAGTAAGGCTGGATGGGAATGGAATGGCTTGCGCTCAGTCCTGACGAATGGAACGCCGTGCGGCTGTCGCTCCGCGTTTCCTTCTGGGCAACGATCGCAAGCCTGCCTCTCGGCATTCTCGTCGCCTATGTGCTGGCGCGCCGGGAGTTCTGGGGCAAGTCGCTGCTCAACGGCATCGTGCACTTGCCCCTCATTCTTCCACCGGTGGTCACCGGTTATGTCCTGCTTCTCACCTTTGGGCGGCGTGCGCCGGTCGGTTCCTTCCTCGATAGCGCCTTCGGGATCGTCTTTTCCTTTCGCTGGACAGGTGCCGCGCTTGCCTGTGGCGTGATGGCCTTTCCGCTGATGGTGCGTGCCATCCGCCTGTCGATCGAGGCCGTGGATCGCAAGCTGGAAGCTGCAGCCGGCACGCTGGGCGCCAGCCCTGCCTGGGTCTTCGCGACCATCACCCTGCCGCTGATCCTGCCCGGCATCATCGCCGGCATGATCCTCGCTTTCGCCAAGGCGATGGGTGAGTTCGGCGCGACTATCACCTTCGTGTCCAACATTCCCGGGGAAACGCAGACGCTTCCGTCCGCCATCTACACCTTCACGCAGGTTCCGGGCGGCGAGTTCGGCGCGCTGCGGCTGACCCTCGTTTCGGTTGTTATCGCCATGGTCGCGCTAATCGCGTCCGAAGTCATGGCGCGGCGGCTCAATCGGCAGATCGCAATCGAATGACGATCTCCGTCGATCTGAAAAAGAGACTCGGTTCTTTCACGCTGGAAGCCACCTTTGCGGGCAGTGGAGCGCTAACGGCTTTGTTTGGCCAGTCCGGCTCCGGCAAGACGTCGCTGGTCAATCTGATTGCGGGTTTGACCAAGCCCGACCAAGGCCGGATCGTTGTTGGCGACACGGTGTTGGTGGATACGACCCAGCGCATCTTCTTGGCGCCGCACAAGCGCCGGATCGGCTATGTTTTCCAGGATGCGCGTTTGTTTCCGCATCTGACGGTGAGCCAGAACCTGCGTTACGGGCGATGGTTTGCGCCCAAGGGAGAGCGCTATGCCGACATGGATGGCGTGGTGGAACTGCTGGGCATCGGCCATCTGCTTCAGCGCCGGCCGGACGCTTTGTCGGGCGGTGAAAAACAGCGTGTCGCAATCGGGCGCGCGCTGATTGCCAGCCCCAGGCTGATGCTGATGGACGAGCCGCTGGCCGCACTCGACGATGCGCGCAAGGCGGAGATCCTGCCCTATATCGAGCGGCTGCGCGACGAAACGAAGATCCCGATCATCTATGTCAGCCATTCCGTTGCCGAAGTGGCGCGGCTGGCCAACGACGTCGTGATCCTGTCGGGCGGACGCGTGCTGTCGCACGGGCCGGCCGCGGATGTTCTGGCGCGCCATGACCTTCTGCCTGCCAGCGAAAAGGCGGAGGCCGGCGCACTGGTCGAACTGGTCGTTGACGAGCATGAGTCTGCCTATGGGTTGACCGTTCTGCGCTCCAAGAGCGGCGAATGGCGTCTGCCGCGGATCGAGGCGGCGACCGGCACCAAAGTCCGCGTGCGGGTGCGGGCGCGCGATGTGATGCTTGCGACGGAGAAGCCAAGCGGTATCAGCGCGCTCAATGTGTTGGAGGGCGTTGTCGCCGGTATAGACACAGGCGAGGGGCCGGATGTTCTCGTGACGCTGGTGTGCGGCGATGATCGCTTGTTTTCGCGCATCACGCGGCGGTCGCTCGAAACCATGGCGCTCCGAACCGGACAGCGTTTATACCTTGTGATCAAGGCGGTGAGCTTCGAGGGTGGCGCTGCCGCCTTTCGTCATCCCGCCGCCGATCAATAAGGATATGCCTCATCATGCCGTCGATCAGCCTGCGCATCAAGCTTGATCCGGCCGGCCGCATCGGCTCGGGCAAGATCGACCTGCTCGAGCAGATCGCGGCCTCAGGCTCGATTTCTGCCGCGGCCCGGCAGATGGGCATGTCCTACAAGCGAGCCTGGGATCTCGTTGAAGAAATGAAGCGCATGTTCGGCCGCCCGGTGGTGGACGCGCAAACGGGCGGGAAACACGGCGGCGGCGCACAACTGACTGATATGGGTGAGATGCTGGTCAGCCGATATCGTGCGGTGGAAGAGGCAGCCACGCGCGCCGCGCAGGAACATATGGATGCGTTGCAGGCAGAGATGGCGCAGCCTCAGGAGACCGCGCTGCCCGATTGATCGTGCGTTAAGCGAGTTTCGCCGTGCTCAGAACGGCTTCCATCCGTTCACGCCAGCCGGGTCCGGTTGCCTGAAACTTGCTGACGACGTCTCGGTCGAGATCGACGGTGATGTCGACGCGCCGGTTGGCGTCGAGCGCCTGCAGGCGAGGGCCAACGGGGAGCTCGATCCTCGTTGTGGAAAAGGTGTTGTTTTCAGGTGTCATTGCCGCACTCCGGTGCTGCATTCCAAGCTGGACATTAGCATCTCCTTACGTGCTTGAAAAGACAACCTGCGCGCTCATCTTTTCGGCTCTGCTGGAACAGGCGGACCGCTGGACGGGTTGTCCTTCGAACAAGCGAAGGAGCCGAGATTTATGGCCAGTGATGTCAGAGAAGAAGCGTTGTTGACCCGCCTTGCGGTGCGCCACGATCTCTCAAGAGACGCGGTCAAGACCGTGCTCGATGCGCTGCGGCGCGGTGGCGGAATGGCACAGTTCAGCCACCCGGACTTTGGCGGCATGGCACAATGGTCGCCGGGCATGACGATGGTGGGCGACATGTTCAACACCGGCATGAAAGGCAAGCTTGACGCGGTCGCGACCGAGCTTGCCGCTTATTTGAAGAATACGCCTGCGTCTGACGCGAAGTCGGATGTTCGGACGTCTTCCGCAGCACCAGTCCGGCAAGAAGAAGCCGAAACCGGGCGACAGGCAGGTAATCAGTGGTGGCCGTCCGACCTCGGCTCTCCGTCGACATCCGGATCGCAGAACGCGATGCGCTATGCCGTCTTCCCCGAGAAACGGCGTTTGGTGATCGATGAGGGCGGCACGATCAGTGTCTATGATACCGGCGACCATCGCATCCACGGCGTGGCGCAGGCACAATCGGCCTCTGCAACTCTGACGTTCACCAGCCAAAGTGGCACCGTTGACGTGGCGCAACTCACGAAAATTTCAGGAGCATCTTAGCCCTTAGGTGCACTTGCGTCCTCGCCGAGGACTGTGCATCTTCCTTAACGCAAGCGGATGGGAGCCGCTTGCTGCCGGTCGGCATGAGCCCTCTTGGGAGGAGGTCTCACAGGAAGCGCATCGCATCAGCGATGCAGGTGGGAACGTGAGGGATAATGAGCGACGTCATTCTGGCGGCTGAGAACCTGACCAAGGAGTTCAAGGGCTTTGTCGCCGTGGACGGTGTGAACCTTCGGGTCCGCCGTGGCCAGATCCACGCCTTGATCGGCCCGAACGGGGCAGGCAAGACGACCTGCTTCAATCTTCTGACCAAGTTCCTGCCGCCGACGCGCGGGACGATCACCTATGATGGCAAGGACATCACCGCGATGTCGTCGGCCGATATTGCGCGGCTCGGCCTTGTACGCTCGTTTCAGATTTCGGCAGTGTTTCCGCATCTCACCGCGCTGGAGAATGTGCGCATCGCCTTGCAGCGGCGGCGCGGCGACAGTTTCGATTTCTGGCGCTCGCAGAAGATCCTGTCGCGCTTCGACGAGGAAGCGCGCGGTTTGCTGGCGGAAGTGGGACTTTCAGATTTCACCAACACTTCGGCCAGCGAGCTTTCCTATGGCCGGAAACGGGCGCTGGAAATCGCCACCACGCTGGCGCTCAACCCGGAAATGCTGCTGCTCGACGAGCCAATGGCCGGCATGGCGCAGGCCGATGTCGAGCGCATCACGGCGCTGATCAAGCGCATTTCCGCCAATCGCACGATCCTGATGGTGGAACACAATCTGTCCGTGGTCGCGACGCTGTCGAACACGATCACCGTTCTCGCGCGCGGCAAGGTTCTGGCGGAAGGCGATTACGCCACCGTGTCCCAGGACCCGCGCGTCGTGGAAGCCTATATCGGAGCCGGTCATGGCTGATGCTGGCGTTGCAACCCGTCCGGAAGTCATTTCCCGCGCCGACGCGCTGCTGACGGTCTGCGATCTCGAAGCTTGGTATGGCGAAAGCCATGTGCTGCACGGCATCAACTTCGATGTTCGGGCCGGCGAGGTGGTGACGCTGCTTGGCCGCAATGGTGCCGGCAAGACCACGACGCTGAAGTCGATCATGGGCATGATTGCCAAGCGCAAGGGTTCGATCACCTTTGAAGGCAAGGAGTTGATGCATTCGCCGGCACGCTATGTCGCCAAGGCTGGCATCGCGATCTGCCCGGAAGAGCGCGGCATCTTTTCTTCGCTGTCGGTGGAGGAAAATCTGATGCTGCCGCCGAAAGTGCGCGAAGGCGGTTTGACCGTGCAGCAGATCTTCGAGCTGTTTCCGAACCTGAAAGAGCGGCTTTCCAGCCAGGGCACCAAGCTGTCGGGCGGCGAACAGCAGATGCTGGCGATCGGCC
>DCDI01000091.1:0-11466 GCA_002316345.1 Phyllobacteriaceae bacterium UBA1059
ATCATCACGGCGGGTGACCGGCCGCATCCCCTGGCCGCCATCGACAAAGGCGAGCGCGCCACCTTCTTCAAGGCGTGGGACCATCCGGTGCGCGGCTACAAGAGCTGGATCGCCGGACAGCTGGAACCCGCGGGCCGTCTCACGGTGGATGGCGGTGCAGTGAACGCGCTGCTTGCCGGCAAGTCGCTTTTACCGGCGGGCGTCACGGGGGTCAGCGGCGTGTTCGAGCGCGGCGATACGATTGCGGTGCTGGGACCGGATGGCGCGGAAATCGCGCGCGGACTGGCGGCCTATGATTCCGGCGACGCTTTGCAGACTGCCGGCCTGAAGAGTGCCGAGGTCTCGCAGGTGCTCGGCTATGAAGCGCGCTCGGCCATGGTGCATCGCGACGACCTCGTGATGACGCGGCAGGCGCCAAGCAGCGACGCCATCGTTCAGGAAACAAGCCATGCTGAAACTGCTTGAGAAGTCTGACGTCACCGACGTGATGGTGGAAATCGGCCGCAAGGCGCGCGCTGCAACGAAGCCGCTGGCACTGGCTGCACCGGAAACGAAGGCCGCATCGTTGCGAGCCATGGCAGCCGGGATCCGGGCAGGTGCGCCGGCGATCCTCAACGCCAATGCGATCGATCTGGCCAATGGTCATACGGCGGGCTTGTCGGCCTCCTTTATGGACCGGCTCCAGCTCAACGATGCACGCATCGAAGCCATGGCAGCGGGCATCGAGGCGATTGCCGATCTGCCTGATCCTGTCGGCTCGGTGTTGGCGGCGTGGGAGCGGCCGAACGGCTTGAAGATCGAGCGCGTGCGTACCCGTTTGGGCGTGATCGGCGTGATCTATGAGAGCCGGCCGAATGTGACGGCCGATGCCGGCGCGCTTTGCTTGAAAGCCGGCAATGCCGTCATCTTGCGCGGCGGGTCAGATTCGGCTCGGACGTCCGCCGCGATTCATGCCTGCCTGCAAAGCGGGCTGGAATCAGCCGGTCTGCCAGCCGATGCGATTCAGCTTGTGCCAACCACCGATCGTGCTGCCGTCGGCGCGATGCTGGCCGGCCTCAACGGCGCTATCGACGTGATCGTGCCGCGCGGCGGCAAAAGCCTTGTGTCGCGCGTGCAGGCCGTCGCCCGCGTGCCGGTCTTCGCCCACCTTGAAGGGCTGTGCCATGTCTATGTCGACCGCTCGGCCGATCCCGACATGGCGGTGAACCTCATCGTCAACGCCAAGATGCGGCGCACCGGCATCTGCGGCGCGGCCGAAACGCTGCTGGTGGACCGTGCGGCGGTCGACACCCATCTCCTGCCGATGCTCAATGCGCTACAGGCAGCCGGCTGTGAAATCCGCGGCGACGCCGAGGTGGTTACGCGCTTTCCCGCAGCCAAGCCGGCGACGGATGAGGACTGGCGCACCGAATATCTCGACGCGATCCTTTCGGTGCGGCTGGTTGAGGGCATCGACGGTGCAATCACGCATATCGACGCCTATTCCTCGCACCACAACGAAGCGGTGATCGCAGACGATGCGGCCGTGGTAGCTCGCTTCTTCAACGAGATCGACTCCGCCATCCTCTTACACAATGCCTCGACCCAGTTCGCCGATGGCGGCGAGTTCGGCTTTGGCGGCGAGATCGGCATTGCCACCGGCAAGATGCACGCGCGGGGCCCGGTGGGCGTCGAGCAGCTGACTTCGTTCAACTACCGCGTTTATGGCTCCGGCCAGGTTCGGCCATAAAACGATTGGCGGAGGAGGCGTGAGCATGGAAGCATCCTCATCAATGGCGCGAACGGCCACGGTTGAACTGCGCAACATCGAAGGTACGCAAGCAGCACTTGGCTGGGCCGGCGGCCACACGCATGTGGTCGATCGCCCGGATGGCGTGGCGGGCGGAATGGGTCTGGGCTTCAATGGCGCGCAGATGTTGGCGCTGTCGCTCGGCGGCTGCTTTTGCAACGATCTGCGATATACGGCCGAAAAAATGGGCGTGCAGCTCGGACCAGTGGCGGTCACCGTGACGCTCACCCTGGAAGGCAACCCGTTGCTGGCACAGTCGGCCGCGATGCAGGTCGATTGCAAGCTCATCGACGGTTCGGATGCGGGCGCCGTGATCGAAGCGGCGAGAGCGAGTTGCATGGTCAGCAATTCGCTGCGCAAGGGATTTCCCGTCTCGATCAGCGAAGCCGCTCGTGCCTGAACAGGGTCGACCTGCGGATGTCCCGCACCAGTATCTGCACATGCCCTATGTCGAAAAGGGCATGGCGGTCGGGCTGTTTGGCGGGTCGTTCAATCCACCGCATGCGGGGCACGCGCTTGTGGCCGAGATCGCATTGCGCAAGCTGCGGCTGGATCAGCTGTGGTGGATGGTGACGCCGGGCAATCCGCTAAAGAGTACGCGCGAACTGGCGCCTTTGGCCGAGCGGATCCGCTTGTCTGAAAAGCTGGCGGAAGATCCGCGTATCAAGGTGACGGCGTTCGAGGCGGCTGAGCATGTGCGCTACACCGCCGACACGCTGGCGCTGGTCAAGGCGCGCAATCCCGGCGTGCATTTCGTTTGGATCATGGGCGCCGACAGTCTGGCGAGCTTTCATCGCTGGGAACGCTGGCGGGCGATTGCCATGACTTTCCCGATCGCCGTGATCGACCGACCGGGCGCGACCTTGTCGTTCCTGTCATCGGTGATGGCCAAGACATTTGCTTATGCCCGTGAAGACGAAACGGATTCGGAAGTGCTGGCCAGTCGGCGTGCGCCTGCTTGGACCTTTCTGCATGGTCCGCGCTCGACCTTGAGCTCGACAGCACTGCGGGCACAAGCCAAAGGCACGAAGACCTGATACACTGCACCCAATGTTATTGAAACCGTCACCGAACTGCGCCTATCTATAGGGTGCGCCAAGGGTGGCGCATCGTTGTTCCTTAGAAAGGGAAGACACTGAGAACAGAACTGCGGAAGGAGGCGGAAACACCGCTTTCGCCGGTCGAAATCGGCGCCCAAGCGCCTGCGACCTCCCAACTTGAAACCGTCCTTGGCAGTCTCGACGACTCCAAGGCGGAAAACATCGTGGCCATCGACATCCGGAAGAAATCGAGCCTCGGCGACCATATGGTCGTGGCGAGCGGTCGGTCGCACCGTCATGTCGCGGCTGTGTCCGAACACGTCATGAAAGCGCTGAAGGACAGCGGCGTGAACAATGCGCGCGTCGAGGGCCTCCCAAGTGCCGACTGGGTGCTGATTGATACGGGTGACATCATCATCCACGTCTTCCGGCCCGAGGTGCGCGAGTTCTACAACCTCGAAAAAATGTGGCAGACGCCTGAGCTCGACGACGGGACCAAGCACTGACACTGGCATTCTGAGGTTTCAATGCGGATCGGCATCAATGCCGTCGGCCGGATGAAGGCCGGGCCTGAGCGGGAGCTTGCCGATCGCTACCTCGACCGCTTCGCCAAAGCGGGTCCGCCGCTAGGTCTGGAATTTGCCGGAGTAGCGGAGAGCGCGGAAAGCCGGTTGGGCACCGCGGCCGAGCGGATGCGTGAGGAAGCGGCCCGGCTCGACGCGGCTCTTGGCGCCGGTGGGCTGATCCTGCTCGACGAGCGCGGCAAGAACCTCGCATCGCCGGCCTTCGCGCAACTGATCGCCGATCACCGCGATCGCGGTTTGCGGCAGCTGACTTTCGCCATCGGCGGGCCAGACGGCCCTGCGGCCACCTTGCGCGATCAGGCAACCGCGCTGATTTCCTTCGGCGCGGCGACCTGGCCGCATCAGATGGTGCGCGTGATGCTTGGCGAGCAGCTTTACCGCGCCGCTACCATCCTGTCCGGCCACCCCTATCATCGCGTTTGAACGCCGCCTTGAAGGCCCCGCGTAAGCTCGCCTTGAGAAAGTGCGATTCGCTTGGGAAGAACGGCGGTGCAGCCGGGCCGATGGTTGATGCTTCCTTTACGAAGCCGACCTACGATCCGCGAATGGGGCGATCCGGTCCGAGGGATGAAGCGGCATGGTTTCAGGCATGGCATCGGCAGCATGGGGGAAGGGCGGTCTTTTGATCGCGCTCGGCCTGCTGCTGGCCTCTGCCGGCCCTCTCCATGCGCAGGAAGATGAAGCGGTGTCCACCGAACAGACGCAGCCTGACGATCCGGTTGCGGCGATCGAAGCGCGACGGGCGCAAACCCAAGCCGACTACGAACGCGCGCTGGACGACATCAAGCTGTCCGAAGATCGGATGGCCTCCATTTCGGCCGGCATCGCGACGCTGAAGAAAGACAGTGCTTCGGTGACGGCGGCGCTGATCCAGGCTGCGAAAACCGAAAAGAAGCTCGCCGAAGACGTCGAGGAGATCAGCGGAAGGCTGGTCGGCCTGCGTGGCGAGGAAGATGGCATCAAGGCCTCGCTGGAAGGCCGTCGCGCCGTGCTGGCGGAAGTGCTGGCGGCATTGCAGCGCATGGGCCTCAACCCGCCGCCGGCTATTCTGGTGAAGCCGGAAGACGCGCTGTCGTCCGTTCGCAGCGCCATTCTGCTCGGCGCTGTCGTGCCGGAGTTGCGCCAGGAAACCGAAACGCTGCTGGCGGATCTCAGGGAATTGTCGCGGGTGGCAGCCTCGATCGAGGCCGAGCGCGGCCGCTTGAACGCCACGGCGGAAGAGCAGGTGGCCGAAAAGCAGCGCCTCAGCATGTTGTTGGAAGAAAAGCAGCGGCTGCAAACCCAATCCGAAGCGGTGTATGCCGCCGAGCAGAAGCGATCCGAACAACTTGCGGCGTCCGCTTCCTCCTTCCAGGAACTGATCGCGAACCTGGAAAAGGAAGGGCAATCAGCAAGGGCTGCGGCGGAAGCTGCCGCCAAAGCGGAGGTCGAGCGGCTGGCGCGCGAAGAAGCCGAGCTCAACAAGCCCATTCCCGAGGCCTATCGCCTGTCGATGATTCCGTTTGCGGCCTTGAAAGGACAGATGAGCCTCCCAGCTACTGGGCGACGCACCGCGCGTTTCGGCGAAGCCGACAATAACGGCGGCGTGAGAATGGGAGACACCATTACAACACAATCCGGGGCAATTGTTACCGCACCGGCAGGGGGGAGCGTCTTGTATGCGGGACCCTTCCGGTCATACGGTCAACTCTTGATCCTCAATGCCGGCGACGGCTATCATGTCGTGCTGGCGGGGATGGGCAGAATCAGCGTGACGCTTGGCCAGGCCGTTTTGGCGGGTGAGCCGATCGGAGCAATGGGTGAAACGAGGGTCGCTGGCCCCGTTCCACTGAAGGACGGCAGCACCGGACCTGACCTTTATGTCGAGTTCCGGAAAGATGGAAAACCCGTGGACCCGACCCCCTGGTGGTCGGAGCGGATCGCTGGAAGGACTGCAAATGATTCGTAAGCTGTCGCTGTTGTTTGCCGGCGCCTTGATGGGCGCTTCGGCGATGAGCGTGGTCTACGGTGCGCCCGGCTCGACAGCGAATGCCGCGGGTTCCGAAACCTATCGCCAGCTGGCGATCTTCGGCGACATCTTCGAGCGCGTGCGCGCGCAGTATGTGACTCCGCCGGACGACAAGTCGCTTGTCGAGAATGCCATCAACGGCATGCTCACCTCGCTCGATCCGCATTCCTCCTACCTCAACCAAGAGGCAGCCAAGGATATGCGCGTCCAGACCAAGGGCGAGTTCGGCGGCCTCGGTATCGAAGTCACGATGGAAAACGACCTGATCAAGGTCATCCCCCCGATGGATGAAACGCCCGCCGCAAAGGCCGGCGTTCTGGCGGGCGACCTGATTGCAGAAATCGACGGCCAGGAAGTGCGTGGCCTGTCGCTCAACGACGCCGTCGAGAAGATGCGCGGTCTGGTGAACACGCCGATCGAGCTGACGCTGATCCGCGATGGCGCGGACAAGCCGATCAAGCTCACCGTTATTCGCGACGTCATCAAGGTGAAAGCCGTGCGCGCTCGTGTCGAGGGCAATGTCGGCTATCTCAAGATCAACTCCTTCACCGAAAAGACGTTCGACGATCTGCAGGCTGGCATCAACACCATCCACAAGCAGCTGCCGGACGACAAACTCAAGGGCTATGTGATCGATCTGCGCTTGAACCCGGGCGGTTTGCTAGATCAGGCCGTCAGCGTATCGGACGCCTTTATCGACCGTGGCGAGATTGTTTCGACCCGCGGCCGCGATCCGCAGGACATTTCGCGCTTCGATGCGCGTCCGGGCGACCTGGTCAACGGCAAGCCGCTCATCGTTCTGGTCAATGGCGGTTCGGCGAGTGCGTCGGAGATCGTTGCCGGTGCCTTGCAGGATCACCGCCGCGCTACCGTGCTTGGCACCCAGTCCTTCGGCAAGGGTTCGGTCCAGACCATCATTCCGCTGGCCGAGAACGGCGCTTTGCGCCTGACAACGGCGCTCTATTACACGCCAGCCGGCAAATCGATCCAGGGCAAGGGCATTACGCCTGACGTCAAGGTCGACCAGCCACTGCCGGAAGAGTTCAAGGGCCGCGACAGCAGCCGTGGTGAGTCCGCTCTGCGCGGTCACATCAAGGGCGTGGAAGAAAGCGACGAGGGTTCGGGTTCGGCCTCCTATGTGCCGCCGGAAGCCAAGGACGACATCCAGCTGCAATATGCGCTGGACCTGATCCGCGGCGCCAAGACCGATGCCGCTTTCCCGCCGAACCCCGATAAGGCGGTGATGAACCAGTAAGCGCTGCGCGCTGATAGAAGTTATCATGTCCGGCGGAGGAACCCCTTCGCCGGACATTTGATTCCGGGATGATGCAAAAGCAGGTCTGAGGTCGATCGGGTCACATGGCGGGGCAGGAGCGGGGCGGAGACACGACGCGCATTCGGGACATCGACCTGCCGCTTGGCTTAGGCATTCGGGGTCCGGCGAAGCCGACGCGATCCCCGCGTTTCACGTCATCGTCGATGCTCACTACCGTGGTGGCTGTCGCGCTTGCCGGCAGTGCCGGCGCCATCGCCTTGCGCGATCGCGGCATTCGCATGCCGAGCGCTGCGGTGGTTTCCGTTCCCATGCAAACGGCCGCATCCGAGGCGGAACCCAGTCCCGCCCCGCGTCCCAGCCTGTCCAACGATCCGGCGGGCGGTCCAGCGATTATCCGGGTCAACCCGGATTCGGATCCCGCGCAAGGCACCACGATCATCCGCAGCACATCGGCGCCGGCACAGGACGCGCATATCGCGCATCTGCCGGATCAGGCGTTGATCGAAGCAGGCCCAGATGGACCGTTGCCGCAACGCGCGGCGGATGGGCGTCGACCGTTCGACGTTTATGCACGCCCGTGGTCAGGTGCTCGCGGTGCCCGCATTGCCTTGGTGATCGGCGGTCTTGGTGTCAGCCAGACCGGCACGCAGAAAGCGATTGAAAAGCTGCCGCCGGAGATCACGCTGGCTTTCGCATCCGGCGGCAACAGCCTGTCGCGCTGGATGGAGGCGGCGCGGCGAAACGGGCACGAGATCGTTCTCCAGGTGCCGCTCGAGCCGTTCGACTATCCGGCGGTTGATCCCGGCCGCGCGACGCTGACCGTGGATGCGCCGGCATCTGAGACGGTCGAGAACTTGCAATGGGTACTGGCCCGCACAACCAACTATGTCGGCGTCATGAACTATATGGGTGCCCGCTTTCTCGCCGAAACGCAGCCCGTTGGAACCATGATGGCCGAACTTGGTAAGCGCGGCCTGGCCTATGTCGATGATGGCTCGACCGCGCGGAATGAATCGCAACCTTTGGCCAAGGCGAACCGTGTGCCTTTCGCGGCGTCCGACATGCAGATCGACGCGGTGCGTGAGCGCGGCGAAATCCTTGGAAAGCTCGACGATCTCGAGCGCACCGCCCGCGCCAACGAGTTTGCTGTCGGCACCGGCTCGGCCTTTGACGTCACCGTGGACACGGTCACTGCCTGGGCCGCCGAAGTGCGCCGACGTGGCGTCGAGATCGTGCCAATCACCGCTGTAGCGGATGATCCTGAACGCCGCTGAAGGCTGCCTTCAAACTGTCAGGCGAACCGGCTATGCAGATGGGCATCCTTGAAGCGAGAGCCATCCCGATGAAGCCGCCTGTTGATCCTCAAACCCTGCCCTATCGTCCATGCGTCGGGATCATGGTGCTGAATAGCGCCGGGAAGGTCTGGGCTGGTCACCGTATCTCGGAAGAGGGCAGCGAAACGGCTGGCACGACGCAGCTCTGGCAAATGCCTCAGGGCGGCATTGATGAGGGCGAGGAAGCGCTGCTAGCGGCCTTACGCGAGATCTACGAAGAAACGGGCATGACGAGCCTGACGCTGCTCGAAGAGGCCCCTTATTGGATCAATTACGATCTACCGCCACATCTGGTCGGCGTGGCCTTTCAAGGGCGTTATAGAGGCCAAACGCAGCGCTGGTTCGCGTTCCGCTTCGACGGGGACGAAAGCGAGATCCAGATCAACCCACCGCCCGGAGGCCACACCGCGGAATTTGACGCTTGGGAATGGAAGGACATGGCTGAACTGCCGGACCTGATCGTGCCGTTCAAGCGCTCGGTCTATCTGCAGGTGGTAGATGTGTTCGGCCATCTTGCCGGTAAGCCACTCGCGTAAGCTGTTGCGGCTGACTACCCTAATGCCCACAAAAGGGGAGACGGGTGTAGCGATGCAGGATCGCAGATAAGGAAAAGGCGGCCCCTTTGCAGGNNTCGGCTGCCAGCCTGGCTCGACCTTGTCGGCCTCAGCGCGCCATTCATCGCCGTAATCAACATTCTGCCAGTCCTTGAACCAGGGGCCGCCATTGGTGAAGTGGACTGCGCCCGGCGTGCCGGTTTCCGGCTTCTCGTTCCAGCCTTCCAGCCAGTTCCAGCGTGTCAGAATCTCGCCGATCTCATCATCACCCGCCCATTGCATGCGGTGGAGGTAAGCGCCGCTTTCGCGGTTGATCCGTTCCGGTGTCAGCTGCTGGGTCGAAGGGTGTTCGCAGTTGAAGAGCATGAAGCTCGACCAGTTCTTGCGGGGATAATTGGTCTGCACCTTCCCATCCATCTTCACCGTCGCCTTGGGCGTGTAGTCGTGTTTCACGCAGGCCACCGCGAGCGAGGGATCGCGATGTTGCAGGATCTCGGCGATGTCATCGAGAAACAGAAAATCGCAATCGCAAAACAGCGCCCAGCCCTTGAAGCCGGCCATATAGGGCACGAAGAAGCGTGAATAGGTGAATTCGGTGGAAGCGAGCGGGTCGATGTCGCGGGTGTAAACACCCTGTTCCACTAGTTCATGTACCTTGATCGGGAAAACCCGCACCGGCACGCTGGCATGGTCCTTCAGCGTTTTCTCGGCGACGTCGTAAGCAATCGGCTCGCGCGAGTCCCAGCCGATGTAAATGTCCAGCGATTGATCCATGGTTTCCAAGCCCTCCAGTTAACCCGCACCACCCCGCAAGATGGAGGAACAGAAGGAAATGTCGAGCAAAACCATCATGGCCGCATAGGCCAGTTGTCGGAAATCGGCTGGTCGTCAGGCCATCATGGTCAAGCGGCCGTCGGCGATCTTCTTTTCCACCCAACCGCGCTCGTCCGACCAGGCATGACGCTTCCAACCTTCCCAGGAGAACCCACAAATCTGGACGTGGTGCTCGGGGTAATGGTGGAAGACGTGGCGCAGGCCGAGATAGCCAGTGCTGGGGAAGACCGTGCGCATCTGCTCACGCGGAATGCCGAGCTCGGCGCAGCCATCCTCGTAAAAAGACGGCGGCATGATCCGCACTTCCTTGCCGGCCATGCCAAAGGCTTCAACGGCCTGGATGGTCCAGTCCGCTTTGCGGCCGCGCAGGCTCGACAGCCAGTTCGGCCGGATCATGTAGGTGCGAATGGCGTAGGGGTGGTAAGGGAAAACGATCTCGCCGGCGTTCTGCACGATGGCAGAGCGGAAGTAACCGGGATCGCGCAACCGGCGCTGCATAGGCTTGCCGGAATTGCTGACCATCAGCATGTCGGTCTTGACGCCCGACAGGCCGATCGACTCTTTGGGTTCGTTGAAGCGCAGAACGAAGTCGGCGCTTTCGACCTCATCCGTCAGATCGCGCGGCAGCCGGCCATTGCCGACAACGACGACACGGCCGGTCATAGCCGTTCAGCCTCAGACTGCGTCGCCGAGAGCGGACAGGTGATGCAGGAATTCTTCGGCGCGGGTGCGGGCATGATCGTCCGGCGCGCTGCCAATATCGGCGCGTGCGCGCTCAACGCGGGCCGTGATGTCGGCCTTGTCTAGCGTGTTGATATGCGTGGCCGATTCGGCCAGAAGGGTGCAGGTATCCGGAAGAATATCCGCGAAGCCGCCATAAACGACGTAACGATCTTCCTTGCCGGAAACCGTCTTCACCGTCACGATGCCGGGCTTGATCGTGGTCATCACCGGCGAATGGTTCGCCATCACCGTCATCTCGCCTTCGGTGGCGGGAATGACGATCGATTCAACGCTTTCCGAAACGAGCAGGCGTTCCGGCGAAACGAGTTCGAACTTGTAGGGCTCGGCCATGACGTCTCACATATCAGCTGAAATGACCGGCGATGAACCTCGCCGGTCATGGGGTGCTTGGTTGATCAGGCTGCTTCGGCAGCGAGACGCTTGGCCTTTTCAACGGCCATGTCGATGGAGCCGACCATGTAGAAGGCGGCTTCCGGCAGATGGTCGTATTCGCCATCCACGAGGCCCTTGAAGGAGCGGATCGTGTCTTCGAGCGGAACCAGCTGGCCGGGTGAACCGGTGAACACTTCGGCCACGAAGAACGGCTGCGACAGGAAGCGCTCGATCTTGCGGGCGCGAGCGACCGTGACCTTATCTTCTTCCGACAGTTCGTCCATGCCCAAGATGGCGATGATGTCCTGCAGCGACTTGTAGCGCTGGAGGATTTCCTGAACGCGACGAGCGACCGTGTAGTGTTCTTCGCCGACGATGATCGGGTCGAGCATGCGCGAGGTCGAATCGAGCGGATCAACGGCCGGATAAATACCCTTTTCCGAGATTCCGCGGTTCAAAGTCGTGGTTGCGTCCAAGTGAGCGAAGGAGGCGGCCGGAGCCGGATCGGTCAAATCGTCGGCGGGCACGTAGATGGCCTGCACCGAGGTGATCGAACCCTTGGTGGTAGTGGTGATGCGTTCCTGCATCGCGCCCATGTCGGTTGCCAGCGTCGGCTGATAACCCACGGCGGACGGAATACGGCCGAGCAAAGCGGACACTTCCGAGCCAGCCTGCGTGAAGCGGAAGATATTGTCCACGAAGAACAGCACGTCCTGGCCCTGATCGCGGAAGTGCTCGGCGATCGTCAGACCGGTGAGAGCGACGCGGGCGCGGGCACCTGGCGGCTCGTTCATCTGGCCGAACACGAGGGCGCACTTGGAGCCTTCGGTCGAGCCGTTGTTCTCGTGCGGATCCTTGTTCACGCCGGACTCGATCATCTCATGGTAGAGATCGTTGCCTTCGCGGGTCCGCTCGCCGACGCCGGCGAACA
>DCDI01000091.1:11497-16401 GCA_002316345.1 Phyllobacteriaceae bacterium UBA1059
GGTCGATGACCTTGATGCCGGTAACGAGGATCTGCGCCTCGGTCGACTGGTCGACGTAAGGCGGGGCTTCCTGGTGGATGGCGCGGCGCGATTCCGAAGGAACCGGACCAGCCTGGTCAACCGGCTCGCCGATGACGTTCAGGATGCGGCCAAGCGTGGCTTCGCCGACGGGAACCATGATCGGGGTGCCGGTGTCGCGCACGGCCTGACCACGAACCAGACCTTCGGAGGAGTCCATGGCGATGCAGCGCACAGCGTTTTCGCCGAGATGCTGCGCCACTTCGAGAACGAGGCGATTGCCGCCATTGTCGGTCTCGAGCGCGTTCAAAATTGCCGGAAGGTCGCCGCCGTCGAAGGCCACGTCCACCACGGCGCCGATGACCTGCGAGATGCGGCCGGTCTTGGCTTCTGCCATCGTATCTAACCCTTTTATCTAGGCTGCGGCGGCTTTCGCCTCCGAGCGATTGGTTTTTAGAGCGCTTCCGCGCCCGAAATAATCTCGATGAGTTCCTTGGTGATCTGCGCCTGACGCTGACGGTTGTAGGTAATCGTCAGACGGTTGATCATGTCACCGGCATTGCGCGTCGCATTGTCCATGGCGCTCATCTTGGCACCCATCTCACCAGCGACGTTTTCAAGCAACGCGCGGAAGATCTGGACGGAAATGTTGCGCGGGATGAGATCGTTGAGGATCTCAGCCGGATCCGGCTCATAGTCGTATACCGCGCCATTTGTGCCCGACACGGCGCCAGCCACAGCCGGCAGGCTCGCCGGGATGATCTGCTGCGCGGTCGGAACCTGGCTGATCACCGACTTGAACTCGGAATAGAACAGGGTGCAGACGTCGAACTCGCCGGCATTGAACATCTCGATGACGCGGCGGGCGATTGCTTCCGCATTGGTGAAGCCGATCTGCTTGACTTCGCGCAGTTCGACCTTCTCGATGATCAGCGAGGCGAACTCGCGGCGCAAAATGTCGTTGCCCTTCTTGCCGACGGTGAAGATCTTCACCGTCTTGCCTTCGGCGATCAGCTTGCGGGCATGATCCCTGGCAAAGCGCGCGATCTGGCTGTTGAAGGCGCCGGCCAAACCGCGGTCGGCGGTCGCAACGACCAGCAGATGCACGTCGCGCTTGCCAGTGCCCGTCATCAGGGCAGGGGCGTCGCCGCCATCGGCAACAGCCTGGCTGATATTGGCCAGAACGGCTGCCATGCGCGTGGAATAAGGCCGCGCGGCTTCCGCTGCTTCCTGGGCACGACGCAGCTTCGCCGCGGCGACCATCTGCATCGCCTTGGTGATCTTCTGCGTCGCCTTAACCGAAGCGATGCGGTTGCGAAGTTCTTTCAGGGAAGCCATGCGGCGGCTCTATCCTCGGGTCGGTTACGCGTAGGTCTTGGCATAAGCGTCGAGCGACGCCTTGAGATTGGCACGCGTCGCATCCGACAGCTGCTTCTCCTGGCGGATCGTCTCGAGAACGCTCTTGCCTTCGCTGCGCATGTAGGACAGCAGGCCCTGCTCGAACTTGCCGACCTGGTTCACAGGCAGCTTGTCGAGATAACCGTTGACGCCGGCATAGATCACCGCGACCTGCTCTTCCGTCTTCAGCGGCGAGAACTGCGGCTGCTTCAGGAGTTCGGTCAAGCGTGCACCGCGGTTGAGCAGGCGCTGCGTCGAGGCGTCGAGATCCGAGCCGAACTGCGCGAAGGCAGCCATCTCACGATACTGGGCAAGCTCGCCCTTGATAGAGCCGGCAACCTGCTTCATCGCCTTAATCTGGGCCGACGAACCGACGCGCGACACGGAAAGACCGACGTTCACGGCAGGGCGGATACCCTGGAAGAACAGGTTGGTCTCAAGGAAGATCTGGCCGTCGGTGANNCGGCCCGGCGGACGGCGCAGCAGCAGCGACATCTGGCGATAAGCCACGGCCTGCTTGGAGAGATCGTCATAGGCGATCACGGCATGCATGGCGTTGTCGCGGAAGAATTCGCCCATGGCGCAGCCGGCGAACGGTGCCAGGAACTGCATCGGAGCCGGATCGGAGGCCGTTGCGGCAACCACGATCGAGTATTCCAGCGCGCCGCGCTCTTCCAGCGTCTTCACGAACTGAGCAACGGTGGAGCGCTTCTGACCAACGGCAACGTACACGCAGTACAGCTTCTGCGATTCGTCGTCGCCCTGATTGAGCGGCTTCTGGTTGAGGAAGGTATCCAGGATGATGGCGGTCTTGCCGGTCTGGCGATCGCCGATCACCAGCTCGCGCTGGCCACGGCCGATCGGGATCAGCGCGTCGATGGCCTTGAGGCCGGTAGACATCGGCTCATGCACGGACTTGCGCGGGATGATGCCGGGAGCCTTGACGTCGACGCGGCGACGCTCGTCGGACACGATCGGGCCCTTGCCGTCGATCGGGTTACCCAGGGCGTCGACAACGCGGCCGAGCAGCCCACGGCCAACCGGCACGTCCACGATCGCGCCGGTGCGCTTGACGGTGTCGCCTTCCTTGATGTCGCGGTCGGCGCCGAAAATAACCACGCCGACATTGTCGCTTTCGAGGTTCAGCGCCATGCCGCGGATGCCGCCCGGGAACTCGACCATTTCGCCCGCCTGGACGTTGTCGAGACCGTAGACGCGGGCAATGCCGTCACCAACGGAAAGAACCGAACCAACTTCAGAAACCTCGGCCTCGCGACCGAAGTTCTTGATCTGGTCCTTCAGAATTGCGGAAATTTCCGCGGCGCGGATATCCATCAGCCGACCTCTTTCAGTGCGAGCTTAAGCGAAGCGAGTTTCGTTTTGAGCGACGTGTCGATCTGGCGTGAGCCCATCTTGACGACGAGGCCGCCGAGAAGGGTCGGATCAACAGTCACGTTGATTGATACGTCCTTGTTGGCAATGCTTTTCAGCGCAGCCTTCAATTCGGATTCCTGGGTTTCCGTCAGCGCATGCGCCGTGGTCACCTCGGCCGTTGCTTCGCCGCGATGATCGGCAGCGATTCGGCGGAATGCCTGGATCATGCCGGGAACAGCAAACAAACGGCGGTTCTGAGCGACAACCTGCAGGAAATTGGCGACCAGACCGGTGATGCCAGCCTGTTTCAGCACGGCGGCGAGCGCCTTTTCCTGATCTTCAGCGGAAAAAACCGGGCTCTTGATGAGGCGGGTCAGATCCTCGCTCTCATGAAGCAGAGCCTCGAAACGGGTAAGATCAGCCTCAACAGCGGGGATGCTGTTTGTTTCGCGCGCGAGGTCGAACAATGATCCCGCGTAGCGGTCGGCAACACCAGCGATCAGCGAAGTGGATTGAGCCACGTTACGTCTTTTCTCTCTGCCTTGAGGGCCGCAGGGTTAAGGACCGCAGATTGTGGCGCGAGCACTTGGACTCTGGCTTAAATCTTTGACCTTGTGTGCAAATCAGGCTGAAGCAAGCGGCTTTGCCACCCCCTCCGGCCAAAAGTCGATTGCCGTCTAGCACAGGCAAAACGGTGCCGCAACATAGCGGACGGCCACGATTTGAACAGATTTGTCGCAGCGGACCGAAGCGTTCCTTCGATCAGGCGATGAATCCCAGCGCGAAGGCCAGCGCCAGTCCGGCCAGAGCGCATTCCAGCACGAGGCGCATCCAGTTGAAGGGCGTGCTTGCCTTGTCGGAGAGGATCGAAACGAGGCGGCCGAACGCGGTGAAAGCCCAGGAAAACCCCAGCGCCAGATAGACCCAGAACTGGCCGGTAAGCAGGCAGCAGAGCCCAACGCCGAGATAAAAGCCGGCCATGGTCGCGCGGCCTTCGCTAATCGCCTCGGGATGACCGGGAAGCGGAGCAATGCGCAGGATGCGGAACGACAAGGCGGGCGCGATCAGCAAAGCCAAGCCAAACAAAACCGTGATCGCGGCGGATGTGAAAGCCAGCCACTCGCCATTCGTGATCGGCCAGGGAAATGCGAGGTTCATGCGGATCCTGCGAATCGCTCAGTTTGGCTGTTCTAGCGCGAGACGGCCTGCCTTTGCATCACCGCAGCTGAAGCATCGCATTTACAGGAAACTCTGCGGGTCGATGTCGACCTGGACCCGCAGCGATCCACGCGGCTTGGGGCCGGTGGCGAGCAGGGTGCGGATGTAGGTCTGGATGTCGGCCTTGCGTTCGCCCTGGATCAGCAGGCGGAAACGATGGCGGCCGGCGATGAGGGCGAGCGGGGCTTCGGCGGGACCGAGAATGTCGATGAAGTCGGACTCCGGTGCTGCGCGGCGCAGAGCGCGGGCATGGGTTTCGGCTTCGGCCTTGGTTTCGCCGCTGACGATGATGGCGGCAAGGCGTCCGAAGGGGGGAAGGTGTCCGCGGCGGCGTTCGGCAATTTCCTGCGCGTAAAAGGCGTCCGAATTCCCTGAGACCGGCGCACGCATGACGGGATGATCGGGCTGGTAGGTCTGGATCAAGCCCCGGCTCGCCTTGCCGGTGCGGCCAGCACGGCCCGTGACCTGGCTAAGCAGCTGGAAGGTTCGCTCGGCGGCGCGCGGGTCGCCGTTGGCAAGACCGAGGTCGCCGTCCACGACGCCGACCATCGTCATGTTGGGGAAGTTGTGCCCCTTGGCGACGAGCTGCGTGCCGATCACGATATCGGCTTCCAGTTCCAGCCTCAGCCGCTTGGTGCCGCCCAGCATGTCGGACGACAGCACGATGGTGCGCGCCTCGGGGAAGGCCGCGTCCACTTCCTCGGCGATCCGCTCCACGCCCGGTCCGCAGGCGACGAGATGATCCAGCGTGCCGCATTCCGGACAGGCTTCGGGCTTGGGTTCATGATGGCCGCAATGATGGCAGATCAGCTGGCCGCGGAAGCGATGCTCCACCAACCAACTCGAGCATTGCGGGCATTGGAAACGGTGACCGCACACGCGGCAGAGCGTCAGCG
>DCDI01000063.1:0-178 GCA_002316345.1 Phyllobacteriaceae bacterium UBA1059
ACCGAGAACGCCCCGGCCGGCAAGCGCGCCATCTTCGGCACCTTCCCGCAGCTCGGCGCGCCGATTGGCTTCATCATTGCCAACGGCCTGTTCCTGCTGATTGCGGCAGCACTGCCCTCTGAGGATCCCTCGCGTCCCTCGCAGGCGTTCCTCGATTGGGGCTGGCGCATTCCGTTCC
>DCDI01000063.1:359-39657 GCA_002316345.1 Phyllobacteriaceae bacterium UBA1059
ATGGCGACCTACGTTCTGTTCTACCTCATGACGACCTTTTCCCTGTCCTACGGCCGCGCCGCCACCACCGCGCCGCTGCCGGGTCTCGGCTTCAGCTACAACCACTTCGTGCTGATGATGATCTTCGGCGTCGTGTTCTTCGGCATCTTCACGCTGGTGTCGGGACCGTGGGCAGACCGCTTCGGCCGCCGCCGCACGCTGATCTGGGTGACGCTGGCGATTGCGATTTTCGGCCTGCTTTGGGTGCCGATGCTGTCGGCCGGCACACTTGGCGTGATCGCCTGGCTGGTGCTCGGCTTCTCCTTGATGGGCATCACCTTCGGGCCGATGGGCGCACTGTTGCCGGAGCTCTTTCCGGCCAACGTGCGCTACACCGGCTCCGGCATCTCCTACAACGTGTCCTCCATCCTGGGCGCTGCTCTCGCTCCTTTCGTGGCGGTGGCACTGTGGAGCTATGGCAATGGCAGCCCGTTCTGGGTCGGCGTTTATCTCAGCGCCATGGCCGTGCTGACGCTGATTGCGCTGCTGCTTGGCCGTGAAACCAAGGATGTTGATATCAACGTCTGAGTTGAGATCAGATCAAAGAACAGGAAAGCCGTACCCCAACAAGGATGCGGCTTTTTCTTTGCAGACGCAGCAAAAGCGCTCGCTTCTGGATGCAGTGAAAGCATGCAAGTACAGCAACGCGCTAACTCAACCCGGAAAGTCTTGGTCGCAAGCCGGCTCTTTGCCGTAGAAAAAGCCGGCGGGGTTCGGCATAAGGGCGCAGCTTTGCCTGTGTGAGCCCCCGAGTCCAAGATGCGTTTCAAACCTGCCGAAGATCTCCAACCCAACAGCTTCGCTTTTGAAACGACGCCCTTGGTGAAGGCGTCGGGCTTCCGCGAATATGATGCGCGCTGGTGGTTCGGTCATCCGGCATCGAGCAAGACGCCCGAACTGAACCTGATGGGCATGCAGGCGCTCGGCATGGGATTGGCGACGCTGATCCGCCGCCGCGGCGTCGCACCGGGCATCGTGGTTGGCCATGATTTCCGCTCCTATTCCATGGCAATCAAGATCGCGCTTACGCAAGGGCTGATGGCTGCGGGCGCCGAGGTCCATGACATTGGCCTCGCATTGTCGCCGATGGCCTACTTCGCGCAGTTCGCGCTCGATCTGCCCTCCGTCGCGATGGTCACGGCCTCACATAATGAAAACGGCTGGACCGGCGTGAAGATGGGCTGCGAACGGCCGCTCACCTTCGGGCCAGACGAGATGAGCGCCTTGAAGCAAATCGTACTCGACGGCGACTTCGATCTGGTTGGCGGCGGCACCTATCGCTTCGTTGAAGACTTCCGCCGGACCTATCTCGACGATCTCGTGGCGAACAAGCGCATCAGCCGCAAGCTGAAGGTCGTCGCGGCCTGCGGCAACGGCACGGCTGGCGCCTTTGCGCCGGAGATTTTGGAGCGGCTGGGCTGCGAGGTGGTGCCGCTCGATACCAATCTCGACTTCTCCTTCCCGCGCTACAATCCGAACCCGGAAGACATGGAAATGCTTCATGCCATCCGAGACAAGGTGCTTGAGGTCGGCGCCGATGTCGGCCTCGGCTTCGATGGCGACGGGGACCGTTGTGGCGTGGTGGACAATGAGGGCAACGAGATCTTTGCCGACAAGGTCGGCGTGATGCTCGCCCGCGACATCGCCAGCCAGCATTCCAACGCTCAGTTCGTGGTGGACGTGAAGTCGACCGGCCTGTTCCTGACCGACGAGGACCTGAAGGCGAAGGGCGCGAAGACCGATTACTGGAAGACCGGCCACTCCTATATCAAGCGCCGTGTAAAGGAACTCGATGCCATTGCCGGCTTCGAGAAATCAGGTCACTTCTTCTTCAACCCGCCGATCGGGCGCGGCTATGATGACGGGCTGGTCACCGCACTGGCCGTCTGCGAAATGCTCGACCGCAATCCCGACCGCTCCATGGCCGATCTTTACCGCGCGCTGCCCGTGACCTACGGCACGCCCACCATGTCGCCGCATTGCGACGACGACAAGAAGTACGGCGTGGTGGAGAAGGTGACCGCCGACTTTACCGCCATGCGCGAGCGCGGCGAGGCACTGGCTGGGCAGCAGATCGTGGATATCGTCACCGTCAACGGCATTCGCGTGACGGCGGAAGACGGCACATGGGGCCTGGTGAGGGCCTCCTCCAACAAGCCGGAACTGGTCGTAGTGATCGAAAGCCCGGTATCGTCGGAGCGCCGTCGTGCGATGTTCGACGCCGTGGACGCCGCTTTGCGCCGCAACAACGCCGTCGGCGCTTACAATCAGACCTTCTAAGGAGATCGCGATTATGGATGCGCGCCCTTCCGACCCCAAGAGCACGGACGCCTCTTCCGAACGCATCGTCGGCTTCGTGATGAGCGGCGGTGTGGGCTCGCGCCTGTGGCCGCTGTCGCGCGAGGATAATCCCAAGCAGTTCCACGACCTGTCCGGCGGCGGCTCCATGCTGCTGAAAACGGTGAAGCGGCTGAAGGTGCGCACTTCGGGTGAAACGCCGGTTTACCTGATTGCATCGGAACGCCACGCCGAACGCGTCCGCAACGATCTGGCGCCGATCGATCTGGCCGGCGGCGCGGCGATCTTCGAGCCGATGGGCCGCAACACGGCGGCTGCGGTCGCAGTAGCGGCACTCCGCGTTCTTGCGAGACACGACGACGCGCTGGTGTTGATCCTGCCGTCGGATCACGAGATTTCTACCGAAGCGCAGTTCTGGACGACCATCGAGAGCGGCGTGCCGGCGGCAAAGGCCGGCAGCCTCGTCGTGTTCGGCGTGAAGCCGACCCAGCCGGAAACCGGCTATGGTTATATCGAAGCGCCCGGCGAAGGCGACGAGCCGCGCAAGGTCAAGCGCTTCGTGGAGAAGCCCAACCTCGCCACAGCCGAGCGCTATGTCGCCGATGGCGGCTTCTACTGGAATGCGGGCATCTTCCTGTTCAAGGCGAGCGCCATGCGCGACGCCTTTGCGCGGCTGGCGCCTGAAATCTGGACCAAAGCCGAAGCGGCACTTGCCGAAGCATCTGATGAAGTCGGCGGCGTGTTCCTGCCAGCCGATCTCTATGCCGACGTGCCCTCTGACTCCATCGACTATGCCGTGATGGAGCGTGCTGACGACATCACCATGGTGCCGGCCGGCTTTAAATGGAGCGATCTCGGCTCCTGGCAGTCGCTACTGGAAGTCTCGCAAGCCGATGAGAAGGGCAATGTGAAGCTCGGCGACGTCGTCGCGATTGATTGCGAAAACGCCTATTTCCGCAGCCACGGCCGGCTTTTGACAGCCATCGGCATGAAGGATGTCGCTGTCGTCTCGACGCTGGACGCGACCTTTGTCGCACCGGTCACGCATTCGCAGCACGTCAAAAAGATTGTCGAGGAGCTGGAAAGAAACGGCCGCCTCGAAACCCGCTTCACCCCGACCGAAGATCGCATTGTTGAAAGCGGCGCCTGGCGCAAGCGCGTGCGGCACTGGCTGTTCGAGGAAACGCTGCCGCTCTGGTGCGAAAACGGAGTCGACCGCGTCCATGGCGGCTTCCACGAAGCGCTGTCTTTCGACGGCCAGCCAATCGCCGGCCGCGACAAGCGCGTCCGCACGCAAGCGCGCCAGATCTATGCTTTCGCCATCGCCAAGCAGCAGGGCTGGAGCGGCAACGCCGAACAACTGATCGCGCATGGTATCGAGTTTCTAGCAACGAAGGCGCGAACGGTGCGCGGCGGCTTCGTGCGCACTCTGTCCGTGGACGGCCGCGTCATCGATCCCGCCGAAGACGCTTATGACCATTCCTGCGTATTGCTGGCGCTGGCGCATGCCCATGCGGTCGGCAATCCGGACGCGATGCGGCTGGGCGACGCGACCTTCGAATTTCTTGACGAGCATCTTGAAGACCAGCGCCTCACCGGCTTCCTTGAGACGTCGGAAGGCAAAGGACTGCGGCGGTCCAACCCGCATATGCATCTGCTGGAAGCGTTTCTCGCCTGGCATCAGGTCACCGGCAAGCGGGCTTACCTCAGACGCGCCGCCCGCATCGTGGACCTATTCCGCTCCTCCTTCTTCGACGCCGATACCTGGACGCTCGGCGAGTATTTCGAGGACGACTGGAGCCGCGCCGAAGGCGAAAAGGGCCAGTGGACCGAGCCCGGCCACCACTTCGAGTGGGCCTCGCTGCTGATCGACTTCGCCCATGCCAGCGGCCAGAAGGATCTGATCCCGTACGGCCGCAAGCTCTATGCGTCGGCGGTTGCCAACGGCCTCAACCGTGCGACGGGCTTGGCCTACGGCGCCGTGTCACGCGCCGGCCTGCCGCTCGACCGCCAGTCCCGCTCTTGGCCGCAATCCGAAGCCATCAAGGCCGCGATAGCGCTGGATGGTACGGACGGTCCTGATCTCAAGCCGGAGATCGAGCAGCGCGTCGGCCGTCTGTTCCGCTGGCACATCGACCCCGCGCCCACTGGCATGTGGATCGACCAGATCGACGAAAAAGGCCGGGCCTCCGCCACGGAAGTCCCGGCCTCGATCTTCTACCATCTCGTCAGCGCTCTGACGCAGTATCTGGATCGGGTAGAATAGGAGCCCCTCAGTAGGGGCTCTCCACGTTGCCGGTTTCCACGTAAACCGACTTCAGCTGCGAATAATGGCCGAGCACGGCCAGCCCATTTTCACGGCCGACGCCGGATGCCTTGTAGCCGCCGAAGGGGAGTTCCACCGGCGTCAGGTTGTAGGCGTTGATCCAGCAGGTGCCTGCCTGCAATTCGCCGATGACGCGGTGCGCGCGCGGCAGGTCGCGGGTGAAAACGCCCGCTGCCAGGCCGAACTCGGTATCGTTGGCGCGGGCAATCACTTCGTCTTCCTCGTCGAAGGCAAGCACGCTCATCACCGGTCCGAAGATTTCTTCGCGCGCGATCCGCATCTGGTCGGTGACGCCTGAGAACACCGTCGGCTCCACAAAGAATCCGCCTTCAAAACCCTGCATGGCTGGCGCATTGCCGCCAACGGCGAGCGTCGCGCCTTCCGCCTTGCCGGACGCAATATAGTCCATGACCTTGGCATGCTGGGCGGCATTCATCACCGGACCCATCTGCGTGTCTTCATCGAGCGGATCGCCAAGGCGGATGGCCTTGGTACGCTCCACCAGTCGCTCGAGGAAGCGGTCATGCAAGCCGCGCTGCACGAAAACGCGGGTGCCGTTGGAGCAGACCTGTCCAGCCGAATAGAAGTTTCCGAGCATCGCCCCGCCGATGGCGTTTTCGAGATCGGCATCGTCGAACACGATGATCGGCGATTTGCCGCCAAGCTCCATCGTGGCGTGCTTCATCTGCGAGCCGGCCAAGCCCATGACCTTCTTGCCGGTTGGCACGGATCCGGTAACGGAGACCTTCGCGGTGACCGGGTGTGAGACCAATGCGGCACCCACGTCACCGAACCCCTGCACGACGTTGAAAAGGCCGTCCGGCAAACCGGCTTCGGTGTAGATTTCAGCCAGCGCCAGCGCCGAAAGCGGGGTGTTTTCCGAAGGCTTGAAGACGAAGGCGTTGCCCATTGCCAGCGCCGGGCCGGACTTCCAGGCAGCGATCTGGATCGGATAATTCCAGGCGCCGATGCCGACGCATACGCCGAGCGCTTCCCGTTTAGTGTAAGCGAAGGGCCCGCCGAGATCGACGAAGTCGCCGTTGAAAGACTGCAACGCTCCGGCAAAGAACTCCAGCGCATCGGCAGCCGATGCCGCATCGGCGACCAGCGTTTCCTGGATGGGCTTGCCGGTATCGAGCGTTTCCAGCCGCGACAGCTCGGCATTGCGCTCGCGCAGCAGATCGGCCGCCCGACGCAGGATGCGCCCGCGCTCCACCGGCTTCAACCGCACCCATGTTGCTTGCGCCGACCGAGCGGCTTCGATTGCCAACTCCACGATATTGGGCGTGGCGGCATGAAGGCGGGCGATCACCTCGCCGGTTGCAGGATACAAAACGTCCAGCGTCTGGCCTCCTTCATCCTCGACGAAGCGGCCGTTGATGTAGTGAGAGGCTTTCGGCTGGACGTTCATGAGCGTTCTTCCTGCGGTTAAACGAGCGGGCTTTCCGGCCCCTGCAATACGACGACGCGCGTGCCGTTCGGAACGCGGCTGTAAAGGTCGATAATATCGGCGTTCAGAAGGCGGATACAACCGCTGGACACCGCGCGGCCGATCGACCAGTCTTCCGTCGTGCCGTGGATGCGGTAGAGCGTGTCGACGCCGTCCTTGAAGAGGTAGAGCGCGCGCGGACCAAGCGGATTGGTCGGCCCTGCGTCCATGCCGTTCGCAAGATGACCGTAGCGCTCGGGATCGCGCTGCATCATGTCCGAGGTCGGTGTCCAGCGCGGCCATTCGCGCTTGTACTGCACGCGCGCAACGCCCTGAAACTCGAGGCCCGCCTTGCCCACGCCGATGCCGTAGCGCATGGCACGTCCATTCATGCCGACGAGGTAAAGGTGACGCGCCTGCGTATCCACCACGATCGTCCCGGTCGGCTCATAGGTCTGGTAATCGACCTCCTGCCGGTAAAACTCCGGCTCGACCTTGGTCAGGTCGGCAGCGGCGACCGGATAAAGCTCGTCAGTCTTGGCCGCATACATTTCCTGATAGTAGGCCGGTACGACGCGCGGCGCGGGCTTCACCGACGCCGTCGTTTGCAGCCGAGACGACATGCAGCCGGCCAGGAAGACCGGTGCGGACAACATGAAAAGGCGGCGCGAAAGCTTGGGCATGGGAAATCGAAGTCCTGGGCTGGCAGAAGAGGCTTGCTCCAACGAGCGAGCACTAGGTCGTCCCCCATTCCCGTTAAAAATGTGCCTCTTTTTGAGCAATCGGGCGAACAAGGCGTTCAACACACCGTCAACGCTGTTGAAGCCGCCTTGCTGTGGCCCGGGAGGCTCAGTTTTCCCGAACCGACACGCCGTTCTCGTTCAACTGGATCTGAACGCCTTCGGGCTGCTGTTCCTCGCGATAAACATAGATACCGAGGCCGATGACCACGACGATCAGCGCGCCGAGGAGGAGGTAGAGCGTGTTCTTCTGCATTCCGAATGCCTTCTTGGAGGATAACGGCGCCTATATGGCTCAGCGGTCGCTGTTCTGCCAGCGAGGGTTGATCCAGGGCTCCTGATTGGATGGGGCTAAGGGCGTACGGCCGAGAATGTGGTCGGCGGCTTTCTCGCCGGTCATCAGCGACGGGCCATTCAGATTGCCGTTGGTCACACGCGGGAAGATCGAACTGTCCGCTACGCGCAATCCATCCACCCGGATGACCCGCGTTTGCGGATCCACCACTGCATGCGGATCGTCGGCGCGGCCCATCCGGCAGGTACCGCAAGGATGGTAGGCGCTTTCGACGTGCTCGCGGATGAAGGCGTCGAGTTCATCGTCGCTCTGGACATCCGAGCCCGGCGAAATCTCGCGCCCGCGATACGCGCCGAAGGCATCCTGCCCGAAGATCTCGCGCGTGAGGCGGATGCAATGGCGGAAGTCCGCCCAGTCCTCCTCCTGCGACATGTAGTTGAAGACGATCTTCGGACCCTCGGCCGGATCGCCCGACCGCAGCGTCACCGACCCGCGCGACTTCGAGCGCATCGGGCCGACATGAGCCTGGAAGCCGTGCGCCTTAGCAGCCGCCTTGCCGTCATAGCGCATGGCCGCGGGCAGGAAATGGTACTGAATATCGGGATAATCGATGCCCGCTTTCGAGCGCAGGAAGGCGGCCGATTCAAAATGGTTGGTGGTGCCGAGGCCGGTGCGCAGGAACAACCACTGCGCGCCGATCAGGCCCTTGGAGAACCAGTTCAGCTTGGAATGCAGCGTGATCGGCTTGAGCGACTCCTGCTGGATATAAAGCTCGAGATGATCCTGCAGGTTCTGGCCGACCCCCGGCCGATCCGCGACCACCGCAATGCCATGCTCGCGCAGATGCGCGGCCGGTCCGATGCCGGACAGCATCAGCAGCTTCGGCGAGTTGATGGAGGACGCCGCAAGCACCACCTCGCGACGCGCCTTCACGACCTGGATCTGCCCGCGCGCCTCGATCTCCACACCCGTCGCGCGGCCGTTTTCGATTACCACGCGCCGCGCGAAGCCTTTCACGAGACGCACGTTCGGCCGCTTGAGGGCAGGGCGGAGATAGGCGTTTGCGGCCGACCAGCGGCGGCCCTTGTAGATCGTCTGCTCCATCGGGCCGAAGCCCTCCTGCTTGGAGCCGTTATAATCCCGCGTGGTCGCGAAGCCCGCCTGCTGGCCGGCCTCGATGAAGGCCTTATAGAGCGGATTGGCGCCTGTTCCGCGCTGGACATGCATCGGCCCATCGGTGCCGCGCCAGCCCTCTTCGCCGCCATGGCTGGTTTCCATGCGCTTGAAGTAAGGAAGCACGTCGGCATAGGCCCAGCCGGCAGCGCCTGACTCCGCCCAATGGTCGAAATCCCTGGCATGGCCGCGCACATAAACCATGCCGTTGATGGACGACGAGCCGCCGACCACCTTGCCGCGCGGGGTGGCCAGAACGCGACCGCCGAGATGCGGCTCAGGCTCGGTTTTGAAGCCCCAATCATAGCGCGCCATGTTCATGGGGATCGACAGGGCCGAGGGCATCTGGATCAACGGTCCAGCATCGGTACCGCCGAACTCGATCACGATCACGGAATGCTTGCCGTCTTCAGACAGGCGGTAAGCGAGAGCGGAGCCGGCGGAGCCCGAACCGACGATGACGAAATCGGCTTCCATCATCACCTCGCCCGCAAACTGTCGTAGCTGACCATGACGTGCTCGGCATAGGCCGGGCGTCGCGTCAGGCGCTCGTAATAAGCCCGCAGCTTCGGCGTCTCTGCACGCTCGATCGGAAGGTCGAAGTAGCGGTAGAGGTAGGTGCCGATCACCATATCGGCGAAGCACACATCGGCATCTCCAAAATAGCCCTCGGTCGGCACGCCGGTTTCCAGGATCGCGGCCATGTCCTTCAGCCTGGCAACGCCGTCATCAAGGCTGGCCGGCAGCGGATCTCCCGGCTTCGTGCTGATGATTGGCCAGAACACGCTGGTCAGCAGCGCCGACACGAAGGTGGTCTTGATCCACTCCGCCCACTTGTCGACCGGCGCGCGTTTTGCGGAATCGCTTGGCCAAAAGGTCTCGTCGCCATACCTCGCTGCGAGATAGCGGACGATCGCCGCACTTTCCCAAAGAATGAGCCCGTCGATTTCAAGCACGGGCACATAGCCGTTCGGGTTCATGGCCTTGAAGGCGGGCGTGTCGTTGCCGCCGAACGCACCGCCGACATCAAGGCGCTCGAAGGTCAGTCCAAGTTCTGTCAGCGTCCAGGCGACCATCTGGACGTTGGAAGAGGTGGCGCGGCCATGCAGGGTGATCATGATCATTCGCCCCGCGGAAAGCGCTTGCTTTCTTCGAGCACGTTGAGATCCATGTGGTTGCGCATGTAGCGCTCCGACGCCTTTTGCAGCGGCTGGTATTCCCAGGGGTAGTAGGCGCCGTTGCGCAGCGCGGGATAGATCACCCAGCGCCGCGCCTGGCTGGCGCGTACATCGGCATCGAAGCGCGCCATGTCCCACCGGCTGCGCACAAAACTCATGAAGCGCTCGACCTCGACCGCATAAGCGGGATCGGCCGCGACGTTGGTCAGTTCCTGCGGATCGGACTGGAGGTCAAACAGCTGCGGCGGGTCGATCTCGCAATGCACGAACTTGAGGCGACCGTCGCGGATCGCCACCATCGGCGCATAGGAGCCCTCGGCGGCATACTCCATCAGCACGGGCTCGGAACGGCTTTCGCCTCGCGTGAGCGGCAGAACAGATTGCCCGTCGGTCCATTCGGCAATGCCGGACAGGTCGAGGCCGGCAAGATCGGCTAGTGTCGGCAGAATATCGAGGTTGGACACCGGCGCTTCGATCAGGCCCGGCGCCACACCCTTGCCTGCGATCATGAAGGGAACGCGCGCGGAGCCCTCATAGAAGTTCATCTTGAACCACAATCCTCGCTCGCCCAGCATGTCGCCGTGGTCGGAGCAGAACAGGATCAGCGTGTTCTCGGCCATGCGGGTCCGCTCGAGCACGGAAAGCAACTCGCCCACCTTGTCGTCGAGGTAGGAAATGCTGGCGAAATAGCCGCGCCGCGAGCGGCGGATGTCCTCGGCCGTCACATCGAAGGCAGGATAATCGCTGGCATGATAGAGCCGCTGCGAATGCGGGTCCTGTTCCTCATACGGAATGAAGCCGACCTCCGGCTCCAGATGCGCGCAGCCCTCGTAAAGGTCCCAATACTGCTTGCGCGCGACATAGGGGTCGTGCGGATGGGTGAAGGAGACGGTGAGGCACCATGGGCGAGCTGAAGCGTCGTCCGAGGTGCGGCTGAGATCATAAAGCTTCTGACAGGCGTGGAAGCAGACCTCGTCGTCATATTCCATCTGGTTGGTGATCTCGGCCACGCCTGCACCCGTGACGGATCCGAGATTGTGATACCACCAGTCGATGCGCTCGCCGGGCTTGCGGTAGTCCGGCGTCCAGCCGAAATCGGCGGGATAGATGTCAGTGGTCAGCCGGTCCTCGAAACCATGCATCTGGTCCGGGCCGACGAAATGCATCTTGCCCGATAGCGCTGTGTAATAGCCGGCCGCACGCAGGTGGTGCGCGTAAGTCGGGATCGAGGAGGGGAACTCGGCGGCATTGTCGTAAACACCGGTGCGCGACGGCAGTTTACCGCTCATGAAGGCGGCGCGGCCGGGTGCGCAAAGGGGTGAGGCCGTATAGTTGTTGCGAAAGCGTGCCGAGCGCGCCGCCAGCGCTTTCAGGTTCGGTGCATGCAGGAAGTCTGCGGGACCATCGGGAAAGAAGGTCCCGTTCAACTGGTCCACCATGATGATGAGGATGTTCGGCCGGCTCATGCTATCAGGGACCCTTATGGGAGTTTGGCGGAAAGGTAGTCTTCGACGAGCGCGATCGCGGACGCCGCATCAGGCTCGCCCTGTTTCAGCGCGCGGCGGATATAAAGCCCGTCGATCAGCGCAGCTATGCCTTCGGCCGTCGTCTGCGCCTGCTCGCGCGGAAGCAGTGCCGACAGGCCGCTCATCAGGTTTGAATGAAGCCGGCCGGCATAGATGCGCAGCAGGCGGCGCAGTGGCTCGGAGCGCTGCGCTTCGACATAAAAGGCCAGCCAAGCCGCGATGATCTCAGGCCGGAACTGCTTGGCCGAGAAGTTGACGTCGAGAATGGCGGACAGCCGCGCCCGCGGCGTCTCTGCGCTCTTCAGGGCCACGCGAGCATCGGCGGCAAGTTCCGCCAGAATATGCCGCATCGTGGCAAGCAGCAGGTCGTCCTTACCGCCAAAGTAGTGGAAGGCCAGCGCCGACGATACACCTGCGCGACCGGCAATATCGGACATGGTGACATCAAGCGTACCCGCATCGCCAATCGCCGCGATGGTCGCGTCGATCAGGGCACGGCGCCGAACGGGTTCCATTCCGAGCTTGGGCATCGCTCGGATTTAACTTTTATTGACTGGTCAATCAAGCAGGCTCGGAGTCGAAGTACTCCGCTGCTTCTTCGCGGCGCGCGAGCAGCCTCGGCGTGCTCAGCCGAGGCAAGGCTAAAGAGACCGCGCCGACGGCGGGAACGAGGATTGCGCGGCGGTCGAGGTCGATCCCACCCACCAGGCCGAGGAGTCGGATTTCGAGAAAGCGCAAGCCGATCGCGACGCCAAGAAGCCCGCGCAGGTTGATCTCGAAACAACGATGCGCCGGATGCCAGCCGGCTATGCTGCGCGGATGAAAGTCACGGCCGATCGCGGTGATCGGCAGGCGGCCGAGTTCCGGTGCTGCACGCAGAATGTGGGCGATGAAGGAGTTCGAGTTGGGGCCGGGCCAGGCGCAATAGTTTCCCTGCTGGGCGTAAGGGTAAGAGGCGATGGCGGCTTCCACGGCTGGGATCAGCCTGGCGGCAACTGCACCTTCGACCGCATGTTCGAGTAGGGGTGGGTTCGAGAACCAGAGGCCATCGGCAGGAAATCCGTTCTTCCAGATGACCTCGCCCCAGCCCATCTTGTCGTAGCGGTCGTAGGAGCATTCCCCCGGCTTGCGGATGACGATCCAGGAATGCCGGGCAAGCGCGCCCTTGAGGCCGGAGGTGCGGGCACTCAAAAGATAGATGGCAGCATTCGCGTTGCTTTCGGCATCGGGCAGAAGGCCGGTCGCGCTGCAATCCTGCCCGTCCCAGAACGCCCATTGGCTTCGCCGGCACCACCACATCAGCCGAACAAGAACCGGCACGGCGAAGAAGAGAAATAGAGCGGCGGCAACAAGCATCAGCATCCGGTGGCTCTCTCGATCAGCGAATCGACAAAGGCTTTGGCTGAAACCTGTTTCTCACCCCTCCTTGATGGCGTGATGAAGGATCCATGATGGTCTTGTGACCATTGCCGGCGCTAGCCGAGGATCGACGCGTCCACGCGGCCGAAGGCCGGGATCTTGATGGCCGGTTCGGTGACATCGATGCCCGCGACCACACCCATGAAGTGCAATTCAAAGCCTGACGTCGCGCCAATAGCCAGTCCGACAAAGCCGCCAAGTGTGACATGCAGGTCCCTGGTCTTGGGCGACCAGGCGATGTCGAAGAAGCCCGGCGCGTAATCGCGGCCCGTCGCGTTGGGCGGCATGCGCGCGCCGATCTCCGGCACCTGTTTCAGCACCCAGGCCACGAACGAGTTGGAGTTCGGGCCGGGCCAGACCACGTAATCGCCCGCGCGAGAATAAGGATAGGCATTCACCGCCGCTTCCACGCGCGGGATCAGCGCCTCGGCCTGCCGGCCGGTGACGGCGTGCATGATCACCGGCTCGTTGGAATACCAGCGTCCATCGGCCGGATAGCCGTTGCGGCGCACTGGATTGCCCCAGCCCACCACGTCATAGCGGTTGTAGCGCGGCGCGCCCTTCTCCTTGGTGACGATCCAGCTGTGAACGGAGATCGCGCCCTTCAAGCCGCCAAGCCGTGCGGCCATGACGTAAACGGCTGCGTCGTCGGCATCCTTGACCACAGGCAGCACCCCGCTCGCCGACCAATCGGCCGAGCGCCAGGAATTTGGACGCTCCTGCAGCATCCACCAAACCGTGGTCGCGGCCGTCGGCAGGATGAAGACGAGCAGGATGAAGAGAACAACGGCTTTCAGAACAGCCATGCAGCGGGTAAGCCTCGGAACGGGGAACACCCTCTATGTAGGAAGCCTGCGAGGCTTTCGCGATCACATTGGTGAGATAATGACAAATCCGGTTCTGGCGGAAGTGCTGCGCGGCGGTCAGGTGGAAAGCCGCCATCGTGGCTCGGTGGTGGTATGCGACGCATCGGGCGGGAAGATCATGGCGCTGGGCGATGTTGAAACCCCCATCTTCCCACGCTCGGCCGTCAAGTCGATCCAGGCGCTACCCTTCGTGGAATCGGGTGCCGCCGATGCATACGGCTTCGGCAACCGCGAGCTGGCGCTTGCCTGCGCCTCGCACAATGGCGAACCGGAACATGCCGCCCTCGCGCAAAGCATGCTGGAGCGCGCGGGCTTGAGCGAAGCCAACATGGAATGCGGCACCCATTGGCCATCCCGCCAGCAGGCCTCCCTCGACCTCGCCGCCAGCGGCAAGAAACCCAACCAGCTGCACAACAACTGCTCCGGCAAACATTCCGGTTTCCTGTGCACCTGCGCGCATGAGGGCATAGACCCCACCGGCTATGTGACGGCCGAACATCGGCTGCAGGAGATGGTGCGTGACGCCATGGAGAGCGTCACCGGCGCTAAGCATGATCCGGCCCATCGCGGCACCGACGGCTGTTCCATCCCGACCTATGCCGTGCCGCTCGAAAGCCTTGCTCTCGGCTTCGCCCGCATGGCAACCGGCGAGGGCTTGGGTCTCCAGCGTGCCGCCGCCGCCAAACGGCTGTTCACAGCCTGCATGGCCGAGCCGTTTCTGGTCGCGGGCACAGACCGGGCGGATACGGCGCTGATGCAGGCCGGAACCGGCAGGATCATGGTAAAAATCGGTGCGGAAGGGGTGTTTTGCGGTGCGATTCCGGAACTTGGGATCGGATTTGCCCTGAAATGCGACGACGGCGCAGCCCGTGCCGCCGAAGCGATCGTGGCACGTCTGCTGGAGATCCTGCTTCGCGGGGATGAAGATCTTGCGCCTAAGCTGAAGGCTATGGCCAATCCCGTGTTCAAGAATTGGAACGGCATAACCGTCGGCGGCGTCCGTACGCCGGCGGCGTTTCAATGACGGGTTGGACGTTCGATCAGCCTCGCAACGTTGCCTGCATAACCTGTCGGCCTGTGCTTGACGGACAGCCGGTTCTGGTCGTCACGCATTACAAAGACGACCATTCCTGGGCCTTTCTGAACGGGTCAGAACCGGATAATGCGACGGCGCTTTTGGTGGCGATGTCGACTGTTGTGGATCGCCATCCCGACCTCCACGACATATCCGACCTTCCTCCCGGCTGGTCGGCCAAGCGCGATGCGGCTGGACAACCCTGGTCGATGCGCCAGGACGAGTGAGCGAAGGTTGATTCCGGTTCGGTCTGCTTCAGTTCACCTGGTTGTTGGTGATCGTCAGATTGGCGAAGGACTGATCCGACGCGGTGGCAAGATCATCCGTCGCTCGCTCGGTCCAGCGATGGCCGATGATCGCACCATTGCGCACCTCCGACAGCACACTGTTGCTGATCACGGCGCTTCCCGTGCCATCGACCACGGAAACCGAGATGCCGATGCCCGCCTCGCGGATCGTGTTACCCGTAGCAGTCACGTTGCGCATGAACTCGCCCCAGCCGATGTTGATGCCGAAGGTGGGCGCGTTTTCAATGACATTGCCGGTCACCGCCGTGTCGGCTTCCACCGCGATGCCGATGCCGAAGCCGGGTGGATCGCCGGGATAGGGGCCGGTCGTCGACAGATTACGCACGATGTTGCCGGTGACAGTCGCCATGCGGCCACCGAGACTGAAGTTGACGACCGAGATTCCGTTGGCCGCGCCATCCACGATGTTGTTGCCGATCACCGCGCCTTCGAATTCGAACTCGACGTAAAGCGCCGTTTCGCCCGAACGCAGGCAGCTGTTGCCGGTGATGGTTGCATTACTCGCAGCGTTGGCGCGGATCGCGGAGAAGGCGCAGTCCGCGACCTTGTTGTTGGTGACCGACACCGTATGCGCGCGGAACAGGTTGATGCCGTTGCCGAACTGCCCGGTCCCGCCGCTCTTCGCACCGATGCGGCTCACGCGATTGTCGGAGATGATCGTGCCGTCGTCGCCCGGCTCCCAGCGATGCACGAGGATGCCCCCGTCGCCACAATCCGATACCGTGTTGCCGGTAATTGTCAGTCCGCGCGCTTGCACCGAGTAAAGCGCGGACTCGGTGGCGTTGCTGATGGTGCTGCGCTCGATGCGACCGGCAGCACCTTCAAGCGCGAGGCCGGTCTTGGCGCTGTTCACGATCTCGCATCGGTCGATCAGGAGCGTACTCGGCCGGCGAAGATCGAGCAGCGCTTTGACCTCGTCGCCGAGCCACAGACCGGCGCCATCGAAGGTGAGACCGGTCAGCTCGACATGCTCGAGATCCGTCCCGTAAAACAGATGTCCACCGCCGCCATAGATAATGCGCGTCGCACCCGGAACGCCAACCAGACGCAAGCGGCGCGGTAGGGTGAGGTTGGCTGCGATATAGCTGCCGGGCGACAGGACAACGGGTTCGTTGCGCTCGGACGCTTGATCGATGAGCGCCTGCAAGGCGGCGCTCTGGTCGGAGGACACGCTGGGCCGCAGTCCCTTTGATGCGGTGGCTTGGGTTTTCGCCGCAGCTGTCTGCATCCCGGCAAACGCGGGCAGGCCGGCCAGTCCGCTGGCGAGAAGATGGCGTCGGTTCAGCATCGGCGGCGATCCCGCGGCGGTTGCATGGGCGTCGCGACGAGCCTAGCTTGCAATCATGAGCAGAGCCTTTACCCGTGAAGAAACCAACGAGAACGCCATTGCCGACCTTGGTGAGCGTCCGGTCAGTGCGCATCGCAACCTCGTGACGCCGGAAGGTCTGGCCGCCATCGACAATGAGATCGCATCGCTGCGCAGTGACCTCAAGGCTGCCGAAGGCGAGGGCGACAAGACGCGCATCGCCGTGCTTGCGCGCGACCTGCGTTATTGGCTGTCGCGGCGCGAAACGGCGGAACTCGTGCCGCCGGAAGAGGGCAGCGAGATCGTGCGCTTCGGCATGACGGTCTCGCTTGAAGACGAAGATGGAAAACAGGCGCATTGGCGCATCGTCGGCGAGGACGAGGCCGATCCGGCGAAGGGCTCGATCAGCCATGTTTCGCCCATGGCGCGGGCGCTGTTCGGCAAGGGGATTGGCGAGGCTGCGGTCGTGAGCGGGCGCGAGTGGGAGATTGTGGGGCTGGAGTAAGGGTTCAGCCGAAGGGCTGACTCACATCACGCAGAAAGTCCGCAACGCCCTCTTCGCTGATCGTGCCATCGGCAGTCAGCAGCACGAGTTGGACAAGGTCCTCGGACGTCGTTTCGATGCTCTGGCCATTGAACACAAGGAACGTATCGGCAGCAGCCAGTGCAATGCGCTTGTTGCCGTCGATAAACGGATGGTTCTTTACAAGGCCGAAGAGGTATGCAGCGGCCAGCTCGAACAGGTCCGGCTCACCGTAAGCCGCCTTCTGCAAGGGGCGTGCAAGGGCTGACTCAAGCATGCCCTCATCGCGAAGCCCGGGTGCTCCGCCATGGAGGCGAAGCTGCTCGGCATGCATGGTCTCGATAAACTGGCGGTCGTGAAACGCAGTCATTTCGCGAGTGCGCGATAGGCCGTCTCATATTTGCGCATCCGCTCACGCGCGACCTTCATCTTGCGCTCGAACTCTTCCGGGTCATCTTCGAGCCGGCGAAGGCGCAGTTCGCCCTGCTCTTGAACAACCGCCAAAGTGTCTCCGGCGTGAACATTCAAGTGCTCGAGCATCTCCTTCGGCAGGATAACCCCCTCGGAATTGCCGATCTTGCGAACCGTGATGTTCATCTGCGTTCCTTTATCAAGGCGTTCGATCTCCGCCAGCTTGCTGAGCGCGCCAGCATACTGATCCATGCAGCGCCGAGCAGCTTCCATCTGCCGGTCGAAATGCGTACGATCTTCTACCATCAGGTCGATCCAAGTTATAACATCTGTATAACTTTGATCGTTCGATGTTGCAACGCCAGTTACAACTCACGCCAACAGCGCATCCATCAACCGATCCGCCGCTTCCGGGATCACCGTTCCCGGCGGGAAGATTTCGCTGGCGCCGGCTTGCCGTACCGCCTCGAAATCCTGCGGCGGGATCACTCCGCCAGCCACGATGATCATGTCTTCGCGGCCGAGACGATGCAGCGCTTCGCGCAGTTCGGGGATCAGCGTGAGATGGCCGGCGGCTAGCGAGGAAGCGCCAACGATGTGGACGTCGTGCTCCACGGCCAGCTTGGCGATCTCTTCCGGCGTCTGGAACATCGCGCCCACCGTCACATCGAAGCCGAGGTCGCCGAAGGCTGTTGCGATGACCTTTTGTCCGCGATCATGGCCGTCCTGTCCCATCTTGGCGACGAGGATGCGTGGCTTCTCGCCGGTCTTCTTGGCGAAATGCTCGACCTTTTGCTGCACGCGATCAACCACCGGGTTCTGGCCGATCTCCTTCTTGTAGACGCCGGAGATAGTCTGAACGACGGCGGCATGGCGGCCGAAGGTCTTTTCCAGCGCCAGCGAGATTTCGCCGACGGTTGCTTTTGCGCGGGCAGCGCGAACGGCGAATTCGAGAAGATTGCCGTCGCCCTGTGCGGCTTTGGTCAGCGCGTCCAACGCTTCCTCGACGGCCTGAACGTCGCGTGTGCCCTTGAGCTGTTGCAGCTTGGACAACTGGCGGGCGCGGACTTCGGCGTTGTCTATCTTGAGAACATCGACTTCGATGTCGGTCTCCGGCTGGAACGTGTTGACGCCGACCAGCGGCTGTTCGCCGGAATCGATGCGGGCCTGCGTGCGCGCGGCGGCTTCTTCGATGCGCAGCTTCGGGATGCCTTTTTCCACCGCCGCCGCCATGCCGCCGAGCGTCTCGACTTCCTCGATATGGGCGAGCGCTTTGGTGACGAGTTCATGCGTCAGACGCTCGACATAGGCCGAACCGCCCCACGGATCGATCACGCGGGTGGTGCCGGATTCCTTTTGCAGCAGAAGCTGCGTGTTGCGGGCGATGCGGGCGGAATGGTCGGTCGGCAACGCCAGCGCCTCGTCGAAGGCGTTGGTGTGAAGCGACTGGGTGTGCCCCTGCGTCGCCGCCATCGCCTCGATCATGGTGCGCATGATGTTGTTGTAAGGGTCCTGCGCCGTCAGTGACCAGCCGGAGGTCTGGCAGTGGGTGCGCAAGGAGAGCGAACGCTGGTCCTTGGGCACGAAATTCTTCTGCATGAGTGCTGCCCAGATCAGGCGAGCGGCGCGCATCTTGGCGACTTCCATGAAGAAGTTCATGCCGATGGCCCAGAAGAAGGACAGGCGCGGCGCGAAATGATCGATGTCGAGGCCGGCCGCAACACCTGCGCGGGCATATTCGATGCCGTCGGCGATCGTATAGGCAAGTTCGAGGTCGGCCGTCGCACCGGCTTCCTGCATATGATAGCCGGAAATCGAGATCGAGTTGAATTTCGGCATATGCTTCGACGTGTAGGCGAAGATGTCCGAGATGATCCTGAGCGATGGTTTCGGCGGATAGATATAGGTGTTGCGGACCATGAACTCCTTGAGGATGTCGTTCTGGATGGTCCCGGCGAGGTCCTTCTGCGCAACGCCCTGTTCCTCGGCCGCCACGATATAAAGCGCCATGATCGGCAGAACCGCGCCGTTCATGGTCATCGACACGGTCATCTTGTCGAGCGGAATGCCGTCGAAAAGCTGGCGCATGTCGAGGATGGAATCGATCGCCACGCCCGCCATGCCAACATCGCCGGCGACGCGCGGATGATCCGAGTCGTAGCCGCGATGGGTGGCGAGATCGAAGGCGACTGACAGGCCTTTCTGGCCGGCAGCGAGATTGCGGCGGTAAAAGGCGTTGGACTCCTCCGCCGTCGAGAAACCGGCATACTGGCGGACCGTCCAGGGCTGCTGGACGTACATCGTGGGGTAGGGGCCGCGGATGAAAGGCGCGATGCCCGGCATTGTGTCGAGGTAAGAAAGGTGAGCGAGGTCGTCGGCGCCATAAGCGCGCTTGACCGTGATGCCCTCCGGTGTGGTCCAGTTCTCGTCCTTGACGCGCGAGGGCGTGGCGGAGGGAGCCGACCAGTCGTGCTTCGTGAAATCGGGGATCATGCTGCGTCTCCCGCAAGGCGGTCGAGGAAGAGAGGCGAGAGCTGGTCGCAGAACACCGCGCCTTCGGTCAAGCCGGCGCGCTTTTCAGCGCGGATGATCTGCACGGGACGCTCGGTCTTCACCGGATAAAGCGTTGTGCCGATCACATCGCGCTTGCCGCCTTGGATGGCTTCGCCGCGTGCATCCGCGGTCGCCTTGATGCGGGCCTGCAGTCTGTTGTCCTTCAGGCTCTGGAGGATGCCGCCTTCGGCCTCGATCGCCTGGAACTCGGTCCACGCAGCTCGGCACAGCTCTTCCGTCAGCGCCTCGATCGCACCCGAGCCGGCTGCGGGATCGACCACGAAGTCGAGCTTGCTTTCGCCGGCCAGGATCAACTGCGTGTTTCTGGAAATACGCCGCGCGAAGCCTTCCGGCAGACCGTGGGTGATCGTGTGCGGCAGGATCGAAAGGCTGTCAGCGCCGCCGACCGCGCCGGCGAAGGCGGCGATCGTGGAGCGCAGGATGTTGGTCTCGCAATCCTTGAACGCCATCATGCGATAGGACGTCTCGGCATGGATCTTTGCCGGGCGCGGAGCCACACCGGAAAGCTCCTGCACGCGGGTCCATAGCTGGCGCAGAGCGCGAATCTTGGCGATCGACAGAAGCTGATCCTGATCCACGCTGAGCGCGAAACCGAGATAAGGCACGGTGTGTTGCAGCGGCTGACGGTTCGCCTCGATCATCCGCAGATGCGACACCGCAGCGGCGAGCACCGCGCCCAGTTCCTGCGCCTCGCTGGCACCCGCATTGTGGTAAACGCGGCCATCCGCTTCGATCAGGATGGCGGGAATACCCATGTCGAAGAAGTGGGCGAGCGAAGGCGGCATGGAGGCGGCCAGCGCTTCGATCGACATGCGCAACCGCCCGGTGCCGCCAAACAAAGCTGCCGGATCGAGGCCGAGCGAAATGTCGAGCTTGGCGGGATCGGCGGACTTGCGCGTGAGATGTTCGACCAGCCAGTCCACCGACATGCGCGTTTGCGGATGCACGTCGATGCGCAGGTGGATCTTGTTGAGCGGCACCCCCTCCAGCGCGGTCGCCAACGCATCCGGCGTTGCCGGCAGGCCGTAGCCGAAAGCGTTCGGCGCGCCTTCAAACACCAGCGCGAGCCCGGTCGCGCCTTGAGCGATATCGTCCAATGCCTGCTTGTTGGCGCGAACGGGGTCGACATCGTCGATGCGCTGCACGACGGTCCACGGCTTGGCGGGATTGGCGCGCGGCAGGAGATGCGGCTCGGCACGAGGATAAAGCGGCTCGATGCGGAAGCCGTCATCGCCATGCGACACGAGCGTTTCCTCGAAATCAGCGCCCTTGAGCGCCTTTTGCGCAAGCGTGCGCCAGGCCTCCAACGAAGGGTCGGGAAACGCAGCCTGCCTGATCGAGCCGTAGTTCATTCTCACTCCCCGTATATTCGTGACCCGAAATCTAGGGCACGCGCGCAAAGCCCGCAATCAAAAGCCGCGCAATCAATCAACCGAACGCTTGTTAGGTTCTTGGCGTTCAAGCGAGCGGCTTGCAAGTGCAAAGGCTCGGCCATCAGCCTGATTGTGGTGGCACATCAGGCTGACTATAGGATGACAGACAGACTGATTGGATCGAGGGACTTGGCTTTCATGTGGGCTGCTGAAACGATCTTTCTCGGCGCAAGCCGCAAGCCGGATGACAGCTATCAGGAGCCGGAAGAGCTGCTGCTGCGTTACGGCAACCGCCACGGTTTGGTGACGGGCGCGACGGGCACCGGCAAGACGGTGACGTTGCAGGTTCTGGCGGAAGGCTTCTCCAAGGCCGGCGTGCCGGTGTTCTGCGCCGACATCAAGGGCGATCTGTCCGGCATTGCGATGAAGGGCACGCCGCAGGATTTCCTCCTCAGGCGCGCCGATGACGTGCGGCTGGCTCCTTACGAGAACGCCGCCTTTCCAGTGATCTTCTGGGACCTGTTCGGCGAACAGGGCCATCCGATCCGCGCCACCGTTTCCGAAATGGGACCGCTTCTTCTGTCGCGGCTGATGAACCTTTCGGAAGCGCAGGAAGGCATCATGAACATCGCCTTCAAGATCGCCGACGATGAGGGCCTGCTGCTGCTCGACATGAAGGATCTGCAGGCGCTGCTGGCCGATATTGCCGAGCGCTCCAAGGAGATCGGCGCGCGCTACGGCAATGTCAGCAAGGCTTCCGTTGGCGCCATCCAGCGCGCGCTGCTGGTGCTGGAACAGCAGGGCGGCAACCACTTCTTCGGCGAGCCCGCTTTGCGCATTCAGGACCTGATGCGCACGACGCAGGACGGACGCGGCGCCGTCAACGTGCTGGCCGCCGACAAACTGATGATGAACCCGCGGCTCTACGCGACCTTCCTTCTGTGGCTCCTGTCGGAACTGTTCGAAGAACTGCCGGAGGTCGGCGACGTCGACAAGCCGAAGCTCGTCTTCTTTTTCGACGAGGCGCACTTGCTGTTCGACGAAGCGCCGAAGGTGCTGGTGGATCGCGTCGAGCAGGTGGTGCGGCTCATCCGCTCCAAGGGCGTCGGCGTTTTCTTTGTCACGCAGAACCCGCTCGACATTCCCGAAAGCGTGTTGGCCCAGCTTGGCAACCGCATCCAGCACGCGCTGCGCGCCTACACACCGCGCGAACAAAAGGCGGTGCGAACAGCGGCTGAAACCTTCCGACCCAACCCGGATTTCGACTGCGCCACTGCCATCACACAGCTCGGCGTTGGCGAGGCGCTGGTTTCGGTGCTGGAAGCCAAGGCCGTGCCTTCGATCGTGCAGCGCACGCTGATCCGTCCGCCTTCGGGGCGTGTCGGTCCGGTTACCCCGCAAGAGCGCAGCGACCTGATCACGAGGAGTCCCGTCGCCGGCCAATATGATGAGGCGATCGATCGCGAGTCGGCTTTCGAGGTCCTGCAGAAGCGAGCCAGCGATGCCGCCGAGCAGGAAGAAAAGGCGCAGGCGGAAGAGGATGGTGGCACCAAATGGACGCTGCCGGATTTCGGCCGAAACAAGCAGCCGGAAGAAGCAGCTCCGAAGCGCCGCACGCGCACTGGCTACGACAACAGCGCACCACGTCCCCGCGCGCCGCGCACATCCAACCGCCAGACGGTCACGGAAGCCGCCATTAAGTCTGTGGTACGTTCGGCTGGCTCATCCATCGGCCGCGCGCTGGTACGTGGCATTCTTGGTGGCTTAAAGCGCGGCTTCTAACAAAAAAGCCCCGGCATGCCGGGGCTCTTCTACTAAAGAACGGAAGCTTCACATCACCACGATCGGCGTGCCGCTGGGCACGCGATCATACAGGTCGATGACGTCTTGGTTCATCATGCGCACGCAGCCTGATGACACGTTGCGGCCGATGGAAGCCCATTCCGGAGAGCCGTGGAGGCGGTAAAGCGTGTCTTGGCCATTCTGGAAGATGTAAAGGGCACGCGCGCCGAGCGGGTTCCTCAGGCCGGGCGGCATGCCGCCGTTCTCGATGCTGTAGGGTTCAAGCTCGGGCTGGCGCGCGATCATCTCTGCCGGCGGCTTCCAATGCGGCCACTTCTTCTTCCACTGGATCACGCCCGTGCCGGACCAGGCGAAGCCTTCGCGGCCGAGGCCAACGCCGTAGCGCATCGCCTGACCGTTGGGCATCGTGTAATAAAGGAAGTGCCCGTTTGTATCGACGACGACCGTGCCCGGACGTTCACCCGTCGGATTGGGCACGATCTGGCGGTAAAATTGCGGGTCGATCTTCTCATAAGGGATCGCCGGAATTTCGAACCCTTCGTCATACACCGGTCCGTACATGGAAGCGTAGTTCGAGGTTTCGTAACTCGGCTCGGCAGGCGCAAGCTCGACGACCTGATCAACAGGTCCGATGCGTGTTGCACAGGATGCCAGGAACGAGGACGCCGCGAGCACACCGGCACCCATGAGGAATCGGCGCCGGTCGAGACGGTCGGACGGGTGGTGAACGGACATAGACGTGGGATCTGCCTTTTCAACTCAACGCAAAGCTAGGGGCACCGTTGGTCCCTCGCTTTCAATGCAAGAACACGTGACTGGCTTAAGGATTCCGGCAGAACCGTGGAAATTCAACGTCCGCTGGCAAACTACGCCACTACTGTGCCCAATTGGCAACAACATGGATGCCAGATCTACGAGCCGCTCAGGCCGTTCAGGTCCGGCAGGATCAGCGTCGGCTTCAGGTCGAAATACTCGTCCGGCATGTTGGCGCGGTTGATCCACACCGTCCGGAAGCCGAACTTGGTGGCACCGGCAACATCCCAGCGGTTGGATGACTGGAACGACACGGCATCGGGATAAAGCCGCCATTGCGTCGTGACGAGATCGTACACGCCGGGATCGGTCTTGAAGCGGCCGATCGCATCCACGGAAAACACGTCATCGATGATGTCGTCCAGCGCGGCGGAGCGCACGGCTGAAGCAAGCATTGCCGGTGAACCGTTGGAGAGGATCGCAATGCGCGCGCCTGATGCCTTCAGGCTGCGCAACACGTTCGGCACTTCCGGATAACAGTCGAGCGTCCAGTAGGCGTCGAGCAGCTTCTGGCGCAGCGATCGATCCGCGCTCGGCACGCGCGCAAAGGTATGATCCAGCGCCTGTTCGGTAAGCGCCCAGAAATCCTGATAGGCACCCATCAGCGTGCGCACCCAGGAGTATTCGAGTTGTTTGGCGCGCCAAAGATCCGAAAAGAACTGGCTTTCCGGCCCCATCTCAGCAACATGGCGGCGCACGGCTGCATGCACGTCGAACAGGGTGCCATAAGCGTCGAAGACATAATGAGAGAAGGGCATGGTCTGGTCCGGATCGTCTTGAATGATGCATTGGCCTAAGATCAGCCCGCGTCAAGCAGCGGCGTTTCATGGTCCGGCTGCTTGAGCCATGCTGGACCACTATCCCGCAGCTTTCAGGTGGTTGACGCCTTTCTAAAGAAGGTCCTTTGTGCCCGCACGAAACGACTCGTGAGAGCGCCAAGGACATGACCGAAAGCAAGCCCACCAAGACCAAGACCTGGACCTATCTCGACGGCGACTGGATCGAAGGCAACCCGATGATCGTCGGGCCTCAAACCCATGCGATGTGGATGGCGTCATCCGTCTTTGATGGAGCGCGCTGGTTCGAGGGCGTGGCGCCCGATCTCGATCTGCATGCCGCCCGCGTCAACGTCTCGGCGGTCAATCTCGGTATGAAGGCGACGATGACCGCCGACGAGATCCTCGGCATCACCAAGGACGGCTTGAAGAAGTTCGACGGCAACACGGCCGTTTATATCCGCCCGATGTATTGGGCCGAAGATGGCGGCTATATGGGCGTCACGGCCGATCCGGAATCGACGCGCTTCCTTCTGTCGCTCTACGAATCGCCCATGCTGCCGCCAAGCGGCTTCTCGGTCACGCAGTCGCCGTTCCGTCGGCCATCGCTCGAAACCATGCCGACCAACGCCAAGGCTGGCTGCCTTTACCCAAACAATGGCCGCGCCATCCTGGAAGCGCGTTCGCGCGGCTTCGACAATGCGCTGGTGCTCGACATGCTCGGCAATGTCGCGGAGACCGGCACATCCAACGTGTTCATGGTCAAGGACGGCGTTGTCTACACGCCGGTGCCGAACGGCAGCTTCCTGTCCGGCATCACCCGCATGCGCAACATCACGCTTCTGCGCGAGGCCGGCTACGAGGTCGTCGAGAAATCGCTGAAAGTCGCCGATTTCGTGGATGCGGACGAGGTCTTTTCGACCGGCAACCATTCCAAGGTCGTGCCGATCGTGAAGGTCGAAGACAAGAACTTCCAGCCGGGTCCTGTCGCCAAGAAAGCGCGCGAGCTTTATTGGGAGTGGGCGCATTCCAAAACGGCGTGACCTCGTGGAATTTTATACCTCGTCACGGGTGATGCGTTGTCATCAAAGTGATGCGGCCTATGTTTCACCTGTATCCGCACAGCCATTTCATTAGGGAGATTGTCCAATGGCCTTCCAACTTCCCGAGCTTCCATACGCCTACGACGCGCTTGCGCCGTACATGTCGGCGGAAACGCTGGAGTATCACCACGACAAGCACCACAAGGCTTATGTCGACACGGGCAACACGCTGGCTGAAAAGGCCGGTCTGGCCGACAAGTCGGTGGAAGAGATCGTAAAAGCCTCTTACGGCAAGGACCAGCCGCTCTTCAACAACGCCGCCCAGCACTACAACCACATCCATTTTTGGAAGTGGATGAAGAAGGATGGCGGCGGCAAGAGCCTGCCGGGCAAGCTGCAGACCGCCTTCGACAGCGATCTCGGCGGCTACGATAAGTTCCGCAACGACCTCATCGAAGCCGGCAAGGGCCAGTTCGGTTCGGGCTGGGCCTGGGTGTCGCTGAAGGACGGCAAGCTCGAGATCAGCAAGACCCCGAACGGTGAAAACCCGCTGGTTCACGGCGGCACGCCGATCCTCGGCGTCGATGTGTGGGAACACTCCTACTACATCGACTACCGCAATGCCCGTCCGAAGTACCTCGAAGCCTTCGTCGACAACCTCATCAACTGGGATTACGTCCTGGAGCGCTACGAAGCCGCTTCGGCCTGATTTGAGTTTCGACTGGTTTGTGAAAGCCCCGCTTCGGCGGGGCTTTTCTTTTTGCGCCGTGCATCGTTGAACGCTGTGTTCATGAACACGGCAGCGTTCTCACATTTGTTTGTCCGCGACTTTTCATCTGGGTCGTGCATGTTGCGTCTCAGGGACTGTCGATCATCTCGGAGGAATGGATGAAGAAGATCGTACTCACCGCTGGTTTGCTGGCCATGTCGTTTGGAACGGGCCATGCGGACCCCATCGCCGACCGCCAGGCGCTCATGAAGGATATGGGCCGGGCCGTTGGTTCAGTGGCCAAGATCGCCAAAGGCGAGCAGCCGTTCGACGCCGCAGCCGTAAAGGCGGCGTTTGCCACCATGGCGGCCGATGCCAAGAAGCTCGATGACGACACGCTGTTCCCGGAAGGAACGCAGACGGGTGGCGACACCGAAGCGTCGCCGAAGATCTGGGAAGATCGCCCCGGCTTCAAGACGCTGATCGCCAAATACCAGACCGATACGGCTGCTGCGGTCGCGGAAGATCCGCAGGATCTCGCGGCCTTCCAGGCGCAGTTTCGCACCGTGACGGCAAATTGCGGCTCCTGCCACCAGAATTATCGCGTCAAGAAGTGATCCTGCCGTGAGATGGCCAGCCAAGATTGGCCTGACGCTTGTCGGGCTCGGCATCGTTGCGGTGGGAACCGGTTGGGTCCTGTCCGCTCCGCAACGCGTATCGGCGGAAACGGTGGCTGCGCTCGACACCGGTGACGCGGAAGCCGGCCGCCGCATCTTCTTCGCGGCCGGCTGCGCGTCATGCCACTCCAAGCCCGGCTTGGAAGGCGATGCGTTGCTTGAATTGCTTGGCGGCGTGAGGCTTACGACCGCGTTCGGCACCTTCGTTGCGCCCAACATCTCGCAGCATCCGACGGACGGCATCGGCAACTGGTCGGTGGAAGATCTGGCCAATGCCATGATGAAGGGCGTAACGCCGGACGGCACGCATCTTTATCCGGCCTTCCCCTACACATCCTATGCGCGCATGGAGCCCGAAGACATAGCCGACCTCTACGCGTTCCTGAAAACCACTCCAGCCGTTGCCGGCCAGGCACCGCCGAACGAAGTGGGCTTCCCGTTCAACATGCGCCGTGGCTTGGGGCTATGGAAGCAGGTCAACCTCAGCGACGCGCCGGTTGTTGCGCTCGGCGACGATGCCTCTGAGCAGGTGCGGCTCGGGCAATATCTGGTGGAAGGTCCCGGTCATTGCGGCGAATGTCATACGCCGCGTGACGTGACCGGCGGCTCGATCAAAACCCAGTGGCTTGCCGGTGCCATTGCGGCTGAAGGCGAGGGTCGTATTCCCAACATCACGCCGGATGGCGCCGTGGGCGGTTGGTCAGAGGCCGATCTCGTGAACTACTTCGAAACCGGCTTCACGCCCGACTTCGACTCCGTCGGCGGCTCGATGGTCGAGGTGCAGAAGAACCTTGCACAATTGCGCGCCGAGGATCGCGAGGCGATCGCCGCCTATCTCAAGGCCGTTCCGGGCAGGCCGAACGGCTACCCGGCGCGCTGATCAATCGGCGACGACATGGGCGTGCGAAGAGCCGCGCTCCTTTTGTGCCGGCGCCTTGAGGAAGAAGACCAGCAGCGCCACGCTGCCGAAGGCCGCGAACTCGTAGAAGATCGCGGTGCGCATGGCGTCGATATAGGCGGCCTTGTCGCCAGCACCCGCGCCGTTTGCATCCAGCATGGTGAAGAAGATCTGGCCGACGATTGCCACGCCGAACGCCGCGCCCATTTGCTGGAACGACTGCAGGGCACCGGAGCCCGAACCCGCATCGCGTGGCGGAACGTTGGCAAGGACGCTCTGGAACAAGGACGAGATCGTCCCACCGAGCCCCAAACCGCCAAGAAACAGGGCGGGCGCGATCGTCCAGTGATCGGCAAAGCTCGTGACATCAGGAATGACAAAGCGCAGCCACAGCATGGCGCAAACCAGAAGCGTCGTGCCGGTCGCCACGCGTTGGCGCAGGAAGCGACCGCCCAAGCGGTTGTTGACCAGCGAGATCAGCAGCACGCCGACGGGGAAGGGAATGGTGGTGAGGCCCGATTGCAGTGGCGTGAATCCGAGCCCGCTTTGCAGAAGAAGCGCCAGCACCATGAAGAAGCCGGCAACGCCGGAAAAGAACAGCACGACCATCAGCCCGCCCAGCATGTAATTGCTGTTGGACAGGAGATGCGCCGGCAAAAGCTGGGCTTTATCGGCGGCTTCCCGCCGGTGCTCATAGAAAAAGAAGCAGCCGAAACCCACCACCGCCAGAACGATCAGAGCGAAGATCCAGGTCGGCCAGCCGAAGCCGCGACCTTCGATCAGCGCGAAGATGATCAGCAGAACGGAGGCGCCGGCCAGCAGCGTGCCGACCGCATCATTCTTGATGCTGCGGTCGCCGGGCAAGCGCGGCACCACGATCTGCGCGGCGATCAGCGCGACAATGCCGACAGGGATGTTGACGAGGAAGATCGGCCGCCAGTCGAGCCCGGCAATGTTGGCGTTGATCAGCAAGCCACCGGCCAATGGTCCTGCGACCGATGCCAGGCCGGCGCTCAATCCGAAGAAGGAGAAGGCTGCGCCGCGTTCGTTGGGCGGGAACGTCACCGTGACGATCGCCAGCACCTGCGGCATCATCATCGCACCGGAAAAGCCCTGCAAAGCGCGCGCCACGACCAACCAGTTGATCGACGGCGCCATGCCGCACAGCGCGGAGAAGAGCGTGAAGCCCGACACGCCGATCAGGAACATGCGCTTGCGTCCGATCCGGTCACCCAGCCGTCCAAACGGCAGAAGGCCGATGGCAAAGGCGAGGATGTAAGCCGCGACGACCCACTCGATCTGGCTGGGCGAAGCCTGCAGGTTGCGCTGCAGGCTCGGCAGCGCAACGTTCACGATGTTTACGTCAATGAGGTTCATGAAGCCGGCGAGCAGCAGGATGATCAACATCAACCAGCGCCGCTCGTAGGGTTGCTGCGGCGAGGTGGCGTGCGGCGGCTGAGACATGCAACGACTTTCGGGAGGGCGGCTGGGCAGCCGCGGCGGGGAACCAGATACAGAAGCCCAGACANNATATCAGCCGCGGGTTGCGTCCTTGCCCGTCACCTTCAGCGCAAAGGCATAGGAATAGGCAATCTCTTCCAGTCGGGAGAACCGGCCCGAAGCGCCGGCATGGCCGGCATCCATGTTGATGCGGAACAGCACGGGATTGTCGGAGGTCGAATGGTCGCGCAGCCGCGCCACCCACTTTGCCGGTTCCCAATAGGTCACACGCGGATCGGTGAGGCCCGCCACCGCTAGGATCGGCGGGTAGGGGTGCGCGCCGACATTGTCATAGGGCGAATAGGCGGCAATCGCCTTGTAGTCCGCCTCGGAGGCGATTGGATTGCCCCATTCGGGCCATTCCGGCGGGGTCAGCGGCAGCGTGTCGTCGAGCATGGTGGACAGCACATCGACGAAGGGCACTTCGGCGATGATGCCGCCGAACGCGTCCGGCGCGAGATTGGCGATGGCGCCCATCAGCATGCCACCGGCCGAACCGCCTTGCGCGACGATGCGGTCATGGCTGGTATAGCTTTCCGCAACCAGATGCTTCGCCGCTGCGATGAAGTCGGTGAAGGTGTTCTGCTTGGCGGCGCGCTTGCCGTTTTCGTACCAGGCATAGCCCTTGTCCTTACCGCCGCGAATATGGGCGATGGCATAAACGAAGCCACGTTCCACCAGAGACAAGCAGTTGGTGTTGAAGCTGGCGGGGATGGTGATGCCGTAGGAGCCGTAGCCGTAAAGCAGACAGGGCGCGGAGCCATCCAGCTTCGTGTCGCGATGGTAGAGCAGCGATACCGGCACGAGCTCGCCATCGGGAGCCGGCGCCATCAGCCGGCGCGTGACGTAATCGTCGGGGTTGTGGCCGGACGGCACTTCCTGCGTCTTCAGCAACGTGCGTTCGCGCGTGCGCATATTGTAGTCGAACAGCTGCGACGGCGTGGTCATCGAGGAGTAGGAAAAGCGGATCGTGTCCGTGTCATATTCCAGCGAACCGCCGAGCCCCAGCGAATAGGCCTCCTCGTCAAACGCGATGCGATGCTCTTCGCCGCTGGCGCGCTCGCGCACGACAATGCGCGGCAACCCGTCCTTGCGCTCCAGCCAGACGAGGAAGTCGCGGAAGGATTCGATCGACAGAATGAGCCGGCCGGGCTCATGCGGCACGAGTTCGCGCCAGTTTTCCCGAATCGGATTGGCAACCGGCGCTTCCATGATCTTGAAATCCTTGGCGCCGTCGGCATTGGTCAAGATGAAGAAGACATCGCCGCCTTCTTCCAGGTCATACTGCATGCCGGTTTCGCGGGCCGCCACCAGCTTGGGCTCGGCACTCGCATCATCGGCCGGGAAGATGCGGTATTCAGAGGTCTCATGATCGTGGATCGAGATCATGATCCACTTGTTGTCACGCGTTCCGCCCACACCCACGAAGAAGCCCGGATCCTCTTCCTCGAAGATCAGCCGGTCGGTTTCAGACGGCGTGCCAATCGCGTGGTGGAACACGCGTGAGGGTCGATGATTGGCATCAAGCCGCGTGTAGAAGAAACCGTCGCTGCCGGCCGTCCAGACACCTTCGCCGCCGGTATCTGGCACGACTTCGTCGAGATCCTGCCCGTCATCGATTTTACGCACGCGCAGCGCGTAGAACTCCGAACCCTTGTCGTCGTAACCCCAGAGCAGGCTGTTATGGTCGGGCGAATGGTCGACGCCGCCGAGGTGGAAATAAGCGCGGTCTGCCGCTTCCTTGTCGCCATCGAGCAGGATCACCTGCTCGCCGCCATCCCGCGGCGTGCGAAAGTAGCGGGGCTGCTCGCCGCCAAGAACATAGGATGAGCCGTAAGCGAACGGCCCGTCCTTCATCGGCACGGACTGGTCGTCTTCCTTGATGCGACCGCGCATTTCCTTGAACAGCGTTTCGCGAAGCGCCGCCGTCTCCGCCATCATTGCGGTTTGATAGGCCGTTTCAGCCTCCAGATGCGTGCGGATCGCCGGATCGAGCAAGGTCGGATCGCGGAACACGTCTTGCCAATTGTCGGCCCGCAGCCAAGCCAAATCGTCCTCCCGGATGATGCCGTGACGTGTGTCGCTCCAGGGGCGACGAAGCACGGTCGGGGGCGTGACGGCGGGGAAGATCGGCTTGGTCATGCGAGGTCTCTGACGAAAAAGTGTTTGAATTCAATAGCTTCTGCTCTGCTGAAGAAGCAGATGTTGGTAAACGCGCGAAACTACCGGAAACATAGGTATTTGATGATGCGAAGTCATCCGCGCAACGCTTCCAAAATCCCGTGGAGAAGGGCACTCGAGGCCATATCCTTGGTTGTACAGGCAATTTCCCGGGTGGCAGTTTGATGCAACCCGCGATAGGCAGGCTTTAGAACTCGGGATCGCCGCGGTAGACAGCGTCAAAGGAGAGGCATGCAGTATNNTATTGATTGCGCTTGTCCTGCCGTTCATCGGCGCGGCTTTGGCGCCAATGGTGATGCGCCGGATGGGCATGGCAGGAGCCTGGCTGCTCGCTTTGATCCCTGCCTTTGCCTTCTTCGCCTTCGCCTCGCAGATCCAGTCGATCTCGGAAGGTACTGCCGTTGCCGGTGGCCTCGACTGGATTCCAAGCCTGGGCGTTAGCCTGTCCTGGTACCTTGACGGTCTCTCGCTTGCTTTTGCGCTGCTGATATCCGGCATCGGTTTTCTGATCGTGCTTTATGCCGGCGGCTACCTCAAGGGCCATCCGCATCACGGCCGCTTCATGGGTTTCCTGCTGCTCTTCATGGGCGCGATGCAGGGCGTGGTCTTGACAGACGGGTTCCTGACGCTGTTCGTGTTCTGGGAACTGACCTCCATCGCCTCCTTCCTGCTGATAGGCTTCGACCATCAGCGAGAAGCCAGCCGCCGCGCAGCCTTGCAGGCGCTTGTCGTCACGGGGATGGGCGGCTTGGCGCTGCTGGCCGGTCTCATCACCATCGGTATGGCGACCACGACGGACACGCTGTCAGCCCTATTGGCCGATCGTGATGCCCTGCGCACAAGCGCCTTCTACACGCCGGCGCTGATCCTTATTCTGCTGGCCGCTTTCACCAAATCCGCGCAGTTCCCGTTCCACTTCTGGCTGCCCAACGCCATGGAAGCGCCGACGCCCGTGTCGGCCTATCTGCATTCGGCAACCATGGTGAAGGCCGGCGTTTACCTGCTGATGCGGTTGAACCCGGTGATGGGTGACACGGCACTTTGGGAAACCATTCTGCCGCTGTTCGGGGGCACGACCCTGATCGTCGGCAGCGTGTTGGCGCTGCGCCAAAGCGATCTCAAGCTGATGCTGGCTTATACGACCGTTGGATCGCTCGGTCTGCTGGTGATGCTGACGGGCTTCGGCACCGAAACGGCCGTGATGGCCGCGGTGCTCTACCTCCTCGCGCATGCCCTGTTCAAAGGCGCGCTGTTCATGGTGGTCGGCATTCTCGACCATGAGACCGGCACGCGGCGGATCGAAGACCTGAGCGGGTTGCGCGGTGCCATGCCGCTGACCTTCGCAGCGGCAATCGGTGCGGGATTGTCCATGGCGGGCATCCCGCTTTTCACCGGCTTCCTAGCCAAGGAAACGATCTACGAGGCGCTGGCGGAAGGCGTCGGCGCTTGGTCGCTGCTGGTGTTGATCGTCGCCATCCTCGGCAACGCCGCCATGGTCGCCGTCGGTTTGGCGGTCGGCTTGAAGCCCTTCATTGGAGAACCCAGCTCGACGCCGAAGACCGCGCATGAAGCGCCGGTTTCGCTGTGGCTGGGACCCGTGGTGCTTGCCGTGGCAGGGCTCGGGCTCTCTGTGCTATCCTATTGGTTCTACAGCTTTCTGGCTGATCCGATGGCCAGCGCAATCGCCGACGCGTCCGTACGCAACCACGCCTCGCCCCTGCCGCATATCAGCCTGGCCTTCGGTCTGTCCTTGTTGACGCTGGCGATTGGCGCAGGGCTCTATTCCGGTCTTGATGGCTTGCGCCGCGGCATTGGCAATGCGCTGGCGGCGTTTGGATGGGGGCCGGATAGAGGGTTCGATCAGGTCATGCGCGGCTTGGTTCGGCTGGCGATGCGTGTCACGGCCGTGGTGCAGAACGGGCGGCTCGATGTGTATATTACCGTCGCTTTCGTGGTGATTGCCTCAGCGCTGCTCGTGCCGATAATCCTAGCCGGCGAGCTGCCGAGCTGGCCATCGATCCCGATGCTTCAGCTGCATGAATGGGCGGTGATGCTGGTAGCGGTCACCGGTCTTTATGCCGTTTTGCGCACCCGCAATCGCTTGACCGCTATCGCCTCCCTCGGCATCCAAGGCTTTGCAGTTGCTGTGCTTTTCCTGTTGATGGGCGCACCGGATCTGTCCTTCACCCAGTTTATGGTGGAAACGCTATCGGTGGTGATCCTGGCGCTTGTGATGACCCGCATCCGGCTTGAGCCGACCGACCATCGGCCCTGGAACGAAAAGCTGCTCGACGGCACGATTGCGATTGCCTGCGGACTGGGCTTCGGCCTCCTTTTGCTGAAGGTGACGCAAGGTTTTTTCAATACGGCGCTGACGGACTTCTTCAATGCCAATGCCCGGCTCATCGCGCATGGGCGCAATGTCGTGAACGTCATCATCGTTGATTTTCGCGGGTTCGATACGCTGGGTGAGATCGCTGTGGTGACGATCACCGGACTGGCAATCCTGGCCATCATTCGTATCGGCACACCTCGGGAAAAGCGGGACAATCGGCCATGAAGACGCTGATTTTCCGGTCGATTGCGCCGTATCTGACCGCTTTGGTGCTGCTTTTTTCCGTATTTGTGACGCTGCGCGGGCATAATGAGCCCGGCGGCGGCTTCATCGGCGGTCTGCTTGCCGCTTCCGCCTTCGCCCTTTACGGCATCGCCTTCGGCGTGCCCGAAGCGCGTCGCGCGATGTGGTTTCATCCGATGTCGGTCGCCGGAACCGGACTGCTGCTGTCGGCCGTCTCCGGCCTGCCGTCCTTCTTCCGCGACACGCCTTACCTGACCGGCGTCTGGACGACAGCGCCGCTTTTCCATTTCGATGTCGCGACCATCATCCTGTTCGACATCGGCGTGTACCTCGTGGTTGCGGGAGCGATGACGTCGATTGCTTTGGCGCTGGAAGATTCGGGCGAGGGATGATGGAAGCCGTCTTTTCGCTTCTTGTCGGTTTGTTCTTTGCCGCCGGCATTTACCTGATGCTGTCCAAGGCGATCGTGCGCATTCTGTTGGGCATCGTAGTGTTCGGCAACGCGGTGAACCTGCTGATCTTCACTGCCGGGCGGATCATGCGCGAGGTGCCGCCGGTGATGGCACCGGACATGATGCAGCTGACCGGGCAAACGGCCAATCCGCTGCCGCAGGCGCTGATTTTAACGGCGATCGTGATTTCCTTTTCCTTCTTCGCCTTTTTGCTGGTGCTGACCTTCCGCACCTATCAGGAGGTCGGCAGCGACGACACGGTGAAGCTCAGGGTTGCCGAGCCCGAGGGCGAGGTCCTGCCGCCGATGGGATACTGACGTGGCTGGACCGATCGACATCACAGGCGCGATGATCACCACCGCGACGCCGGCGGGCGTTTGGCTGGCGATCGTGCCGATTGCTCTGCCGATTATCGCCGGCGCATCGCTTCTAATGCTGCGCAAGCGTTTGCACTGGCAGGCGCCGATTGCCGTGGCGACACTGGCGCTGGTGTCGCTCGCGACGATGGCGCTGTTTATGCGGGTTTGGACGTCAGGCACAGTCGTGATGACGATGGGGCGCTGGCTGCCGCCTTTCGGCATCTCCTTCACCGTGGATGTGCTGGGTGCCTTGTTTGCCTGCACGGCGTCGCTGGTGGCGCTGGCTTGCGGTGTGGCGGCGGTGCAGTCGATCGAGTTGCCGGCGCGGCGCTATGGCTATTTCCCGTTTCTGCTGCTGACTTCGGTTGGCGTGAACGGCGCGTTTCTGACCGGCGACATCTTCAACATGTATGTCTGGTTCGAGGTCTTTCTGATTTCGTCCTTCGGTCTGCTGGTGGTGGGCTCGACGCGGGCGCAGCTTGACGGGACGCTGAAATACGGCGTGCTGAACCTGATCGGCACGACGCTCTTTCTGATCGCGACAGGCTACCTTTATGGCGTTCTCGGCACGCTCAACATGGCCGACATCGTCAGAAAAGTGCCGGAGCTCGATGGCGCGCCGCTGATGACGTTGGCGGCGCTCTATCTCACAGCCTTCGCGATGAAGGCGGCGGCGTTCCCGGTGCAGGCCTGGCTGCCGGCGGCCTATCATACGCCGAACGTCGTGACCTCCGCCTTCTTCGGCGTTTATGCGTTGTTGCGGGTGCTGGTTCTGCTGTTTCCGCTGCAATTGGCCGGTTTGTCCGGCGTGATCGCATGGATTGCGGCGGCGACGATGGTACTGGGCGCGCTGGGTGCTTTGGCGCAAAGCGATATCCGGCGCATGGTGGGCTTTCTCGTCATCTCCGGCGTGGGCGTGATGCTGGCGGGGCTGGCGATCGGCACCGGGCCGGCGCTGGCAGGCGGCATCTTCTACGCGCTGCATTCCATGATCGCGCTGACGGCGTTCTATCTGCTGGCCGGCTTCATTGTTGATCGCGCCGGCAGCGCATCGCTGCATGTGCTGGGCGGTCTCTCTTCCGTGCCGCTGCTAACAACAGTCGCGTTCATCCTCATGCTCTGTATTGCCGGTCTGCCGCCGGGCTCTGGCCTGTGGCCCAAGATCATGGTGGTGCGCGCGGCGCTGGAAGCGCAGCATGGCTGGCTGACGGCGGCGATCCTCGTGTCGAGCCTGTTGACGATCATTACGCTCGGCCGGTTCTTCCTGCTCACCTTCTGGCGGCCGGCTGTTGCGGATGCTGTTTTGGTGGAAGCAAAACAACCGTCATGGCCGGGACCGATGCTGTTGCTGACGGCGATCGCCCTGCTGATGGGCGTTTATCCCGAGCCCTTCGTGCAGGCAGCAAGCCGCGCAGCCGATGGGCTGCTCGATCCGGCTTCCTATGTGCAGGCAGTGTTCGGAGGGCGGACCTGATGCCGGTGCTGCTCGCCTGTTTGTTCACCCTGATCTGGCTCGGCATTACCGGTAGCTGGACGCTGCCGAACCTCCTGCTCGGGCTGGTTTTGTCGGCCATCGCCTTGACGCTGGTGCGCTTTCAGATCGGCAAGCCGCAAAGCGTGCGGCGTCCTGCAAAGATCGTCGCGCTTCTCGTGCTGTTCGTTGCCGAACTCATCAAGTCCGCGTGGCGCGTGCTGGTACTAGTGCTGCAACCGCGTTTAAACGTGACGCCCGGGATCATCGTCTATCCCCTGCGGGTGCAGACGGACTTTCAGATCGCGCTGCTGGCCAATCTGATCACGCTGACACCGGGAACGCTGACGGTCGATGTCACGGATGATCGCAGTCGGCTGATCATACATGCGCTGGACGCTGCCGATCCCGAAGGCATTCGCGCCGATATTAAAAGCGGCTTCGAGCGCCGGATATTGGAGGCATTCGGATGAACCTTGCCGCCGATTTCCTCTGGCTTGCGATCCATATCGCACTTAGCGTACTCAGTCTGGCTTTTTTGATGGCGATGTGGCGCGTGTTGCGTGGACCGACTCTGCCCGACCGGGTAGTGGGGCTCGATACGCTGGTGGTCATCGCGATCGGCTTTATTGCGACGATCGGGATCAAGACCGGCTTCACGCTTTATGTCGACATCGGCCTGGCGCTTGGATTAGTAGGCTTCCTTGCCACGGTCGCATTCGCGCGCTTTACGCTCAGCCTGCAGGGCAAGATCCAGCAGCGCAGCGACGAGACCGAAAAGCGTTTGAATGGAGAGCAAGGCACATGATGGATGCAATATACGACAGCATCGCTGCCATTCTTCTGCTTGTTGGTTCGCTCTTTACTTTGACGGCCGCCATCGGGTTGCTGCGGCTGCCTGATGTATATTCACGCATGCATGCTGCTTCAAAGGCCGGAACGCTTGGTTCCTGCGTGATTTTGCTGGCTTTGGCGGTGGTTGAAGCCGATCTGGCGGTCGCCACACGGGTGTTAGCGGCCATCGTGTTTTTCATTATAACGGCGCCGATCTCAGCACATCTGCTCGCCCGTGCGGCACTGACCGCAGGTTATCCGCTTTGGCGCGGCTCGGTGCGCAACGAAATGGATAATATGATTGACGCTCCCGTTTCAAAACCGGCTGAAGCGTCCGAATAGACTCCACTTCTCCTGCAGACTGCCCGTCAAATAAGCTATTGCCTCCCTTCGATGTGCTACAAAAAGGGTTGGCTCAGTGCTCAGTTAGGGTCCTATATTAATGAATATTCATTTGACAGGGGCCCAAGTCTTCACCAAATAGGGTGCATGCTTTATCCCGTTGCGCCGAACGCATGGTGATTTGGCCCATCAGCGCTTCCAGCGCACTAAACAATATCACGAACTGCCTTGGGGCCCCCCATTATGCAAATTGACGATACTCCTGCTCGTAATGATGATGCTTTGATGGAACTGACCGCCGATGTTGTGGCTGCTTATGTCAGCAACAATTCAGTTCCTGCTTCTGAATTGCCAAATCTAATTGCCGATATTCACGCTGCATTGGGCCGCGTTGGAAGTTCCGTGACTGCTGCGGAGCCTGTTGTTCAGGACAAGCAGAAGCCGGCCGTAAACCCGAAGAAATCGGTGCATGATGATTACATCGTGTGTCTTGAAGACGGGAAGAAGTTCAAGTCTTTGAAGCGTCACTTGATGACCCATTACAGCATGACGCCTGAGCAGTATCGCGAGAAGTGGGGCCTCGATTCCAGCTACCCGATGGTCGCGCCGAACTATGCGGCAGCGCGTTCGCAGCTCGCCAAGTCCATGGGTCTTGGCCGCAAGCCGAAGGCGGCTCGCTAAGCATCCCTGAATTGACCTGATCGAAGCGGCGCCACGGCGCCGCTTTTTGATTCTGTCCTATTTGCCTGCATTACACGGCCAGCGGCGCGTCGCCTTGGCCGAGAACCAAGCGATCCAGCGCCTGCTTCATCGCGATATGGCGGTTGAGATCGTAGTTCCAGTGGCGATTGACGCCACGCAGCCGCTCGCGCTCGATCAGGCGACGCAGTCTGGCGGCCAGCTTCAAACGCTCGGGTCTAGGCGATCGAAGGCCAGCGCCCAGATCGATCCCGCATAAGATGAACACGGCGGCGGTCTGCCTTGCATGATCGCTATACTCCGCCTTGGCGCGCAGGAACGCGGCCTTTTCTTGTCCGATAGGCATCAATGAACTCCACTTGGAAACAGGCGGAGATCATCACCTTGGCCGGGAGGGGGTGGGGATCGGATTGCTGTGCAGAAACACTGCGGGTGTAAGAATAATCTCGTGACATCAGCACGTTAGATCTTTGAGGTATTCTCGCATGTTCCTTTTTTGTTCACATGTCAGGACGGACTCGATATAAGAACGTATTCCTATATCGGGAGAGCGCGTGGTGGGAACGAGTGCGGCGGAACAGGTTGGCCAGATCGAGGACGAATGCGAGGGCGCGAGCGAAGAAGAGCGCCAGGGGCGCGAAGAAACGATCGTGGAACTCTGCGATTGCGTGATCGACCTGGCATCCGCTTTCTACGGCGTTTGCGGCAAGGAGTTGCGGATGCCCGGCCGGTCTCGCGGTCAGGTCGCGCGAATCCGGCAGATCGCCATGTATGTCGCCCATACCGTTCTCGACATGAGCATGGCCGAGGTTGGCCGCGGCTTCGGGCGTGATCGCACAACCGTGCTGCATGCCGTCCACCTGATCGAAGATCTGCGTGACGACCCGACCTTCGACGCGATTCTGGCCCGCACCGAACATATCGCCAAGACGGTGATGCGTGGCCGCAAAGTGTGGAGCCTGCGATGAGTGATTTCGAGATGCAACAACAGCGCCGCCGCGTGCTGGCTTTCGTGGGAAAGCAGGAGGCCACGCTGGAAACAACGGCGACCGGCAAGGTGATGATGCGCAGCGAGCGCGGGTTAATTGCGGTTGCGGCTGGTGTTGTTGCGGGCCTGCTCGAGCAGGGGCTGGTGGCACGCGATGGCGACGCGCTCAGCCTGACGGAAGCGGGACGGCTTGCGCGGCGGGAGCAGGCGGACAGCTTCGGTGCGCAGCACCGCGAGCTCGGCCAGACCAGCATGGAAACGGAAGAGGGCTGGGAAAGCGTCACGATCAACCTGGCGGAATCGCCTCTGGCGCAGG
>DCDI01000063.1:39837-41873 GCA_002316345.1 Phyllobacteriaceae bacterium UBA1059
TCCGATTTCACACGCGGCCAGCTGATGCCGAAGCTGGGCGCGACCTGGCAGGCGATAGCTGGTTCAAGCCGGCGCGGTGGCGGGGCGGGTGGCGCGGTCGATCTGACAGATGCCGCACTTGCGGCGCGTCAGCGGGTGGAGAAGGCGGTGGAGGCGACGGGGCCGGAACTGTCCGGCGTGCTGCTCGATATCTGCTGCTTCCTGAAAGGGCTGGAGCAGGTGGAAGCCGAACGCGGCTGGCCGGTTCGGTCCGGCAAGGTGATGCTGAAGGCAGCCCTTGGGACGCTGGCGCGCTATTACGAGCCGCCGTGCCCGCAATCGACACGGCCGCGCAGCTTCCATTGGGGCACGGAGGACTATCGACCGACTATCGGTTGATGGTCAGGCAGCGACGGCCTGCGCGTCCGCGCGGATGCGCTGCACCATCGAGCGCAGACCGTTGGATCGCTGCCGGCTGAGATGTTCGTATAGGCCGAGCGTGCGCAGCGTTTCGTCGAAATCGATGGCGAGGATTTCCGACGCGTGGCGGCCGGAATACAACGCAAGAACGATCGCCACGAGGCCGCGCACGATATGGGCGTCGGAATCGCCCTGATAGGTCATCACCGGATCATGGTCGCCGGACGTCTCGCCAACCAGCCACACCTGGCTGGCGCAACCGCGCACCTTGTGGGCTTCATCGCGCGCGGCTTCGGGATAGGGCGGCAGGTCCTGGCCAAGCTCGATAACATAGCGGTAGCGGTCTTCCCAATCGTCGAGAAGGGAGAAGTCCGAGCGGATCGTGTCGATGGAAGCGGTCATGGCGCGGATATAGGTGACGACGGGCCGAGCGTCATCCAGCCATTGCGGTTGAAATCAAGAAAGCTTCAGGAATGTGGAGCGTCGAGCGGGCGTGCCGAGGGGATAGGGATCACGAAGCTGTCGGGCGTCAGAGCAGCAGCGGCTTCCGCCGGGGCGGGCAGCAGCGCGGCAGCTGGGTTGATAACATCAGGCGCGCCGCTGACCGGCGGCTTCGGCTGCTTGTCGGGGATTTCGGGATCCACCATCTCGATGGCGAGCCGCGCGCTTTCACGGGCGCGCACGCTGATCGTGTCGAACGCCGCACGGCCGGTTTCGCATACATCCGGCTTGCGCTCGCACAGGCCGGCAACGTCGCTCATCGCTTCCTTGGCGGCGAAGAAGGTCTGGATTGGGCCGACCGACAGCGCTTCGCTGTTTTCGCCGCCGAAACCGAACGGCAGTGCCAGAAGCACCAGCGAGAACCAAAATCCCATCCGCAACAGAAACGTCATCCCGACATCCCCAATGAGGCCAGCATCCGGCGCCTCGAACCAACCATCCTGACCCACAGCCAGCAAAGCCAGCTTGCGGCATTACCCCGCATTTTAGGTAATTTGAGGGGGTTTGTCATGGGTGTCGAGCAAAGGAAAAGGCAAATTAAATCAGGTTCTTTGCGGTAAGATTTGATTAACCATGTAAGGTGTTGATCAGACTGGATTGTGAGGTGCCGGCAGGTGTTTCGGAAGCATCGAAACCCGGTCCCAGACCCTGATGGCGCATACGCTACCTTCGATTAACCATAAGGCAAATCGGGCGCCTCGGAATGCGCGGATGCGCCGTTTCGGTACGACGGAAAAGGGCACCTTTAGCGTGAGCTTATCTCTTCCTTAAACGCTGGATGCGACTTTCGCCCTCGATGAAGTTTCGTGTCCGCGACTGAAGTGAGTGCGTTGTATTGAGTGATTCAGCCCGCAGATCTGGCGACTGGAAAGCTGGCCTTGCCGCTGCTTGCCGTCGGCTGGTGAACGTGCGCGCCTCCTCGGAAGGGGATGCGAAGCGGCACCTGCGCCTGACCGGCCTTCTTCTGCTCGGGCCGCTGGTTCTGGCCGCGTTCGCAACGCCCTACCTCGCCGTTGTTTATTCCGCCCCGATCATGCTGGCGCTGATCTGCGCCGCCATTGCCGCATCCTGGACGACAGTGGCCGCGCTGGCTTCGACCGGCCGCTTCGCGCCGGCGGCTGTTGGCGCGCTGGTGC
>DCDI01000103.1 GCA_002316345.1 Phyllobacteriaceae bacterium UBA1059
AGGAACCAGGTTGCCTTGGTCATGGAGATCGACGTGCCGCGCAGGAACAGGAATACGGTGCCGATCACCACGACGGCAGAAAGGCCCTGTAAGAGCGAGGAAATGACCGACAACACGATACCGCGCCGCAGCGCTACGTTGTTGGCAAGCATATAGGAGGAAATGACCACCTTGCCGTGACCGGGGCCGGCTGCGTGGAAAATACCGTAAGCGAAGGACAGGCCGATCAGCAGCCAGAGCTGCGAACCGTCTTCGCGCATGCCCTTCAGCGCCACCGTCATGNNTTTGCTGGTAGGCGTTCACCCACTGGAAGAAACCAGCGAAGAAACCGGTCGGCGCCATGGAAGGCTCGGCCGTGCCGATGCCCAGCGAGCTTTGCGCATGGGCATGGCCAAGGAAGTGGGTCAAAACGTATGCGACGGCGATCAGCGCGAAAGTCGCGCGCAAAGCGCTCTTCTTCATGCGGTTATCCAGCGGCGTTGCAATTCAATTCAAGGCGGGTCGCAAAGATCTTGCTCAGATCGGTACCGGTCGGATCGTTGAAGAAAGCGTCCGTCAGGCTCGACTGATTGGCAGCGATCGCTTCATCGGGATCAGGACGGATCACTTCGCGCGCGCAGGCTGCCGGCAGGTTCTGCACCGCCATATTGGCGTCATCCACGAAATCGATCGCGGTATAGAAGGTCGGGTCATAAACGCCGAAGTCCAGCTTGCCTTTCAGGGGCAGGGGCTCGGCCATCCTGGATTCAAACAGGATGATCAGCTGGTTGTCTTCCAACGTCGCGATCAGCTTGTCGGGTGCCACCATCTTCACGTCCTTGCCGTCTTGCGTGACGACCTGGAAATAATTGTACTCGGCCAGCGATTCATGGACGGTTTTGCCGACTTCCTCGAGTTCCTTGTGGTCGAGCTTCAGATCCTTGTTGGTATCGAACTCGACCAGCACGGTGCTCGAAAACAAATCGTCGAAGCGCCAGACATGCTGAAGGGAATGAACCTTATTGTCAGGGCCGATCACGACATCGAGCCGCGCTTCGGCAAAGATGTGCGGATGCACCCGGGCCGGCGAGGTGGAAGCCGCAAGCGCGCCGAGAACAGCCAGGCTTGTGACGCAACGTCGTGAAAGGCGCATCGTCGGCTCCCATTGATGGCGCCACTGTGCCGAGGAGTTCGGCGAAAGTGGGACGAGCCACGTCTAGCGCCGCAAACTCGCTTCAGCCTTTCCACTCACAACCGGGCTTCGTGCGCCTTGAACCAGACCGCCAGGAAATCCACCAGTGCGCGGACCTTGGCCGGCAGATAGCGGCGATGCGGATAGACCACGAAGATGCCGCCGTCGCGCGGGATGCGGTCTTGCAGCACCGATACCAGCGTGCCGTCCTCGATCGCAGGCGCTGCCACGAAATCCGGCAGAAGCGCGAAGCCCAAACCGGAAATCGCCGCCGCCCGGCTGGCGAGCGGGCTGTTGACCTCCATCGGGCCGCTCACTGCCACGCTGATCGTTTCGCCCGCTTCGTTGCAGAACGGCCAGGATGAGAGATAGCGCGTGTTGGTGTCGATGATGCAAGGCAGATTGCTGAGATCCTGCGGCTTCTGCGGAATGCCGTGTTTCTCGATCAGCGCCGGCGAAGCGCAAAGCCGTGTCGTGAAGGGAGCCAGGCGGCGCGCGATCAGTGACGAGCTTTCCAGCCGCGTGATGCGGATGGCAAGATCGAATCCCTCTTCCACGAGATCGATGAAGCGGTCGTCCAGCCTGATTTCCAGCGTGATCTGCGGGTTCTCCTTGGCGAAATCAACCAGAGACTGCCCGATTGCAGCATCGGCAAAGGTGCGCGGCGCCGACATTTTGATGCGGCCGCGCACATCGCCGGAGCTTTCCCGCACGGTGTCCGACAGGCTGTCGATTTCGCGCACGATCTCGGCCGCGCGCTGGTAATAGGTGTGCCCGGCTTCGGTCATGGAAAACTGCCGGGTCGTGCGGTTGAGCAGAAGCGCGCCGAGTTCGTCTTCCAGTTCGCGCACATATTTGGACAGCAATGCCTTGGATCGCCCGATCTTGCGCGCTGCGGCTGAAAACCCTTCCGCTTCCACCACATCGATAAAGGCCCGCATACGGGTGAGGGTGTCCATCAACGTCAGCCTTTGTGTTCGAGGATTTGGCACGCAAGCGAAACCAACTGGTGATCGCTGCCGGCCGGCCCGATCAATGACAGGCCGAACGGCGCGCCGTTGACGGTTCCCAGTGGAATGGTGATCTGGGGAAAACCGGACATGCCCGAAAGGCACAGCAGCTGCAGCGCGCGCTCGCGATAGGCCTGGATGTCGTCGAAGGTTGCAGCCTTCAAGGGGGCTGCGCTTGGCACGGTCGGTATAACGAGCAGGCCGTCACGCCCGAGAAGCGCGGCAAGCTCGTCGCGGAATGCTTCGCGCTTCGTGCTCTCCGCATCATAGACGTCGCGCGTGATGGTTTGGCCGTATTCGAACCGCTCCTTCACGCCTGGCCCAATGCCGCGTTCGCCGGACGAAATCCACGGCCCATGCACCTCCCAGGCCTCGAAGGCCTGGATCTTGCGGAAGGTCCAATAGAGGTCTTCGGGCGAGATGGAGAAGGGTGAGGCTAAGCTCGGCGCGCCGATCGCTTGAGCCGCGATCTCGACCATCCGCGCATATTCATCCGCCTCGGCCGACCCGAGCACCA
>DCDI01000202.1 GCA_002316345.1 Phyllobacteriaceae bacterium UBA1059
GATCATTCCCTGGAACTTCCCGCTGCTGATGGCCTGCTGGAAGCTGGCGCCCGCCCTTGCCGCCGGCAACTGCGTGGTGCTGAAGCCGGCCGAACAAACGCCGGCGACCATCATGCTTTGGGCCGACCTGATCGGCGATCTTCTGCCGGCCGGCGTGCTCAACATCGTCAACGGTTTCGGCCTTGAGGCCGGCAAGCCGCTAGCGTCGTCGAACCGTATCGCCAAAATTGCCTTTACCGGCGAAACCTCGACCGGCCGGCTGATCATGCAATATGCCAGCCAGAACCTCATTCCGGTGACGCTGGAACTCGGCGGCAAGTCGCCCAACATCTTCTTTGAAGACACCGCAGCCGATGACGACGACTTCCTCGACAAGGCGATCGAAGGCTTTGTGATGTTTGCGCTGAACCAGGGCGAGGTCTGCACCTGCCCGAGCCGCGCGCTCGTGCATGAGAAGATCTACGACAAGTTCATCGAAAAGGCCCTGAAGCGCGTCGATGCCATCGTGCAGGGCGACCCGCTCGATCCCGCCACCATGCTTGGCGCGCAGGCCTCCCAAGAGCAGCTCGACAAGATCCTCGGCTATTTCGACATCGGCCGCCAGGAAGGGGCGGAAGTGCTGACGGGTGGCGAGCGCGCCAATCTCGAAGGCGATCTGGCCGGCGGTTATTACGTCAAGCCGACGGTCTTCAAAGGTCACAACAAGATGCGCGTGTTCCAGGAGGAAATCTTCGGGCCGGTGGTGTCGGTCACGACCTTCAAGGATGACGAGGAAGCACTGTCGATCGCCAATGACACGCTGTACGGTCTTGGCGCCGGCATCTGGACCCGCGACGGCACGCGCGCTTACCGATTCGGCCGCGCCATTCATGCGGGTCGTGTGTGGACCAACTGCTATCATGCCTATCCCGCCCATGCGGCCTTCGGCGGCTACAAGCAGTCCGGCATTGGGCGCGAAACGCACAAGATGATGCTCGATCACTACCAGCAAACCAAGAACATGCTGGTGTCTTACAGCCCGAAGAAGCTCGGCTTCTTCTGAGCGATACGCGCATGGGCGACGTCTTTCCGGCGTCGCCTGTTCTTGGAAGGAGATCGATGCCGGCACCCACCTCGCTCAACAAGGTTTCGGCCGCGCCCGCTGCAAGACAGCTGTTGGCCGAGATCATCGCCGATCATGGCCCGGTGCTATTTCACCAGTCCGGCGGCTGCTGCGATGGATCTTCGCCGATGTGTTATGCGCGGAGCGAGTTCCTGATCGGCGACCATGATGTGCTTCTGGGCGAGATCGACGGCACGCCGTTCTATATCGGAGCGGCAAACTACGAAGTGTGGAAGAACAGCGACCTCATCATAGACGTGNNATGTTCTCGTTGGACAATGGCCGGGAAAAGCGCTTCCTGACGCGGTCGACAGTCTGCGCGGCTTCTTAGAGGAAGCCTCGGGCAAAGAAAAAGGCGGTACCGAAGTCCCGCCTTTTTTGCTTACTGCTTGAAGCGATCCTGCTCATATCTGCGGATCACGCGTTCTCCGCCACCATCGGGACGACGATCTTCAGCGCGATCGACACGTTCATCGCGCGGCTCGGGGCGACGGTCGGGGCCAGGGCCACGATCATCCCGGCGCTCGTCGCGGCCACGGTCTTCGCCGCGATCCCGGCGCTCATCCCAGCCGGCGCGACGGTCGCGATCGTCACGACGGTCTTCCCAGTCACCACGACGCTCGCGGCGGTCTTCCCAATCTTCCCGGCGGTCCCGGCGATCGCGCCAATCATCGCGCGGCGGGCGCGGACGGTCCCATCCGCCNNNNCGGTCGCGGTCGCGATAGAAGGAGCGGCCGCGATAATGGTCATCCCAGTAGCTGCCTACAGAGAAGCCGATGGTCGGTGCGCCGATATAGCCGACGACGCGTTCGCCGGTGTAACGGCGGCCGTTCTGGACGTAAGCGAGATAATTGGACGACATCCAGCCGCGCTGCGGGCCATAAGACACGTCGCACCAGGAGCGATTGCTGAGGCAGCCGTAAACGCGCACGCTGTAGCCGGCCTGAACGATGTTGACGGCGGGATACTCGGTGGACGGACCCGCGCGCAGATTGACGTTCGTGGTCGCGATGGCCGTGGAAGCCGCCGATGCGATGCCGGGGAGACCCGCGGCCACAACCAAGGCAGCCGCACCCAAGATCTTCTTATTCATAGGTACCTCTTTCGTATTGGCCGCAAACCAACTGGCTGCGCTTTGGTTCCTTCTACCCAACAGCATCTAAGCCGAAGCTGAATGCCTGGGTCAGGTTCCGTTCATCTGGTGCGGCTTGCCTTTCAATGCAAACGATCGAGTAACTGCGCAAATTGGTTGCGCCCGGACAATGACAAACCGCGCGCCATCTGCGATCACAGGATATGCGAGGGATGAGGCAGCTTCTGGATGATCGTTGGGCGGGCGGCATGGCTGCTGCGCTGACGGCGGCGTTCGTCCTCGTGCAGGTGCTGCTTTCTGCCTTTCTATGCGCTTCCAACGTGCTGGTCAGCAGCGAGCGCACCACCGTTATCTGTCACGGAACAAGCACAACCACGATTGTATCGCATCACGACGGCGAGCCGCCTTCGCCGCTCGATCATGCTTGTCCCTGCGGCACGCTTTGCGGTGTCGGGGTGGCCGTGCTGGCACCGATCCCCGCAGATGCGGGGATCTATGCCTGGACCAATGCGGTCGACATCGATTTCATCGGCAATCCCGGCGAACGCCTCGTTCTCCGTTTCTCCGGCGCGCCGCCGTTTCCCACGGGCCCGCCGTCTTTATCCGCCTGACGTTCCCCATTCTTGATCGTTCATCCGGAGACCATCCATGTCCCACTTCATTGTGCGGGCGCTGTGCGAGGCCGTGTGCCTGCAAGCGTTCAACCAGGCAGGCCTATGCAGCCCATTCTTCCACAACGGAGCGCAGCCATGAGCCTCGCTTCGTCTCACACCACCGGCCATGCAACCGGCGTGGCGCCGCATGCGGTTCCGCAACACGGTTCGAGTTTTAAGGCGTTCATCTCGCGCTTTCACTTCTATGTCGGCCTGTTCGTTGGTCCCTTCCTGATCGTCGCGGCTGTTACCGGCACGCTCTATGCCCTGACCCCGCAGATCGAGTCCTGGCTTTATCGCGAGCAGCTGACGACAACCTCGACCGGCGAGCCGCAGCCTCTGGCAGCGCAGGTGCAGGCCGCGCGGACCTATATCGGCGACGCGCCAACCTTGTCGGCCGTGCGCCCTACAACCGGACCCGGCATGACCACGCGGGTGATGTTTTCGGATCCAGCACTTGGCGCTTCCGAAAGCCGGGCGATCTTCGTCGATCCGGTGACCCTCGACATCAAGGGCAATCTGATCGCTTACGGAACCAGCGGCATCCTGCCGTTCCGCACCACACTCGATTACCTGCATCGCAGCATCATGCTCGGCGATCTCGGCCGTGCCTATAGCGAGCTTGCCGCGTCCTGGCTGTGGATCCTGACGCTGGGCGGCGTGCTGTTGTGGCTGTGGCGCTCCACCGGAAAGCTCGCCAGGCAGCAACCGGCCAACAAGAGCCTGCAACTGCATCATAAACACGGCATCATCGGCGTCGTGCTGTCGCTCGGCCTCCTTTTCCTGTCTGCAACCGGTTTGACCTGGTCGCAATGGGCCGGAGCGCGGATCGACGATCTGCGCAACACGATGGGTTGGATCACGCCAACGGTTTCCACATCGCTTGAAGGCGCGCTGAGCGACACCGGCGGCGAGCATGCTGAACACAATGCGGCAGCGTTGGGCGGCCACGCTCACCATCATACGCCTGGGATGGTGATGCCGCCTGACGATCCTTCCGCCAGACTGGATGAGGTGCTGGCTGCCGCAAAGGCGGGCGGCATCGACTCGCCCATGCTGGAAATCAAGGTGCCGAAGCCCGGTTCAGCCTGGGTCGTGCGGGAATATGATCGCGCGTGGCCGACGCAGGTCGACACGGTCGCGATCAATCCGGACACGATGGCGGTAACGAGCCGTGCAGACTTCGTGACGTTCCCGATCAGCGCCAAGCTCGTGCAATGGGGCATCGCGGCCCATATGGGTCTCCTGTTCGGCATCGTGAACCAGTTGGCACTTGCCGTGCTCGGCATCAGCCTTGTTGCCGTGGTGATCTACGGTTACGGCATCTGGTGGCGGCACCGGCCCAAGCCTGGCGCTCTGCCGCATACGCTCGTGCAAAGCTGGCTTCGGCTGCACATCGCCTGGAAAGCCATCATGCTGGTGACGGTGGTGGCCCTTGGCTGGGCGCTGCCCGTTCTAGGTGTCAGTGTCGTCGCGTTTGTTCTGGTTGATATTCTCCGTTGGCGGTTGGCTCAGCCACCGGCTGCCGCCTGACCACACCCATGCTGCGCGTGGGCCAAGCCAAGCCGCGCGCAGCTCCTTTGATGAGGCAAGCTTTTCATTTTGGAACGCTGGCTTACAGTGTGCATTCGGCTCTGAGGGGGACAGAATGCCACATCCACTCATCACCTATCTTCAGCGGCGAGACAGCCTGTCCGATGAAGAGAAATCCGTGCTCGAACGGATGACCCATCGCCAGGAAACCATCGCAGTGCGGACCCCCATTGTCCGGCAAGGCAGCCGGCCGACGCAGAGCTGTGTTCTGTTGCAAGGCATCGCCTTTCGCGAGCATCTGCTGCGAAGCGGCAAGCGGATGATCAGCGCCGTCCATATTGCCGGCGATTTCTTGGATCTGAACGGCATGCTCCTAGCCAAGATGGATCATGGCGTACGGGCCGCAAGCAACTGCATCGTCGCCTGGATCCCGCATGGCGAGATCATCCGACTAAGCGAAACCCATCCGCATCTCGGACGACTGTTGTGGATGACAACCGTGACGGACGCCGCGCTGACACGTGCGGCTGTCTCGGTCGTGGGACGTCTGCCTCCACCGGCCAAGCTGGCGCATATGGCCTGTGAGCTTTACCTTCGCATGTCCGAAGTGGGTCTAGCCAAGAACTGGTCGTTCGATCTGGCCATCACCCAGCTCGACCTGGCCGACATGTTCGGCCTCTCGACCGTCCACCTCAACCGCAGCATGCAAACTCTGCGCGCCACGAACGCCATATCGTGGGATGGGTCGCGGGTGGTGATCCACGATTGGCGCAAGTTGACCGATATCGGCGAATTTGACCCGACCTATCTGAACCTGGAGCCGAAGCCGCGGTGAGGCGTGCCACATTCGTCCACCTGCATTTTTGGGTGATCGTTCAGGAACTAGTCATCAGGGTCCCTTATGATCGGCCTTCCCAAAGAACACAGAAATGGAGGTTCCCATGGACAGACGACATTTCCTCACTGGCTTGCTCGGTCTTGCCGGCGCTGTTGCGGTTGCAAAGGTCGTTGGCCCAACTGAAGCCGACGCAGCTGTTGTAAAGCCGAGCGGCATCCTCGATGACCTGGACGCTTCGACGCCCGAGGTCACGGAAGTCCGCGATCACCGCGACCTTCGCCGTCATGATCGTCGTGGGCATGGTCGTCGTCACGACCGTCGTGGCCGTCGCCGCAGGGTGTCGCGTCAGGTTTGCCGCCGCGTTCGGCATCACGGACGCTGGGAACGCCGCTGCCGTCGCGAGCGCGTCTGGATCGGCTATTAAGGCCAACAAGAAACCCCGGTCATCGTACCGGGGTTTTTCTTTCAGGCGACGATCTCGCGGGTAAGCGTTAGACAGACGGTGCCCGATTCCTTCGGGCCGACCAAGCGAGGGCCCTCTTTGCGCAGTTTCGATTTCAGCTCCTGGCAAAGCGTCTTGATGACGCTGATCGGCCTCGCTTTGTTTACGCTCATCAGCATGGGCATTCGCTTGCTGATGATGTTCACGGTGCAGCGCCGCCGCGAACGCTTCAACCGGCAGATCAACGAACGTCTGCGGACGCTGATTGCAGCCTACAAGACGCTGGGCGGCTCGTTTACCGGCGACCTGAGCGTGAACCCCGCCCATCGCCGCGACCTGCGTGTTCCAGAAACGATCGAGCCCGCCATCGACTCGGAAGGTGTCGCAACAACACCAGGTGAAAACGGGAATGCCGACTGGGATCGCCCCCGCCGCATCCGCGATGCCGTAGAGGCCACGCTGTCGGACATCATCCTGCTCGGCACGGAAGAGCAGGTTCGCCTCGCCGAGCGCGCCGTACGCGACCTGGTTGCCGGCCGAACCGTCCATACGCACGAGCTGGTCATCTCGCTGCGCGACTTCATCCGCGATGCACTCGATCTGGCGCCGATTCCTTCAGATTTGCAGATCCCCGCGCAAGGGCCTGTGCGCCCATCGAGTTCAGGCGGCGGTCGTGGCAAGGGTGAGCGCGGCGGTGAAGGATCGCGCGGGAGTGGAGGTGACGGCGAAGGTGGTGGTATGGGTGGCGGCGGAATGGGAGGCGGCTTCGGTATGGGCGGCAATGCCGATCCGCATCCGTCCGATTCAAAATCGGGCGCTTAGCCAGTTGTTCAGGAAGTTGGAGCGGGTAGCGGGAATCGAACCCGCGCGTTCAGCTTGGGAAGCTGACAAGCTACCATTACATCATACCCGCACAACGATAGCGGTAGCATGAGGCAGGCTTGCCCGCAATCAGCTGCGTGCTGCCTTGATCCCGCCGGACTGGCTTTGTATGCGGCTTATCCAAGACCAAGTCCGATGATGGAGTGGATCAGGCAATGTCAGGCGGCGTGACGCGGTTTCTGGGTGACAGCCCCTTTCGCGTTTTGATCAAGCTGATCGTCGTGTCGCTCCTGGTGGGCATGGTCCTGGCTTTCCTGGACTGGAGCCCGTGGGACGTCTTCTACTGGTTCGCCGACACGTTCCGGGCGATCTGGGATTTCACCTTCTCGACCTTTGACCGCTTCACGAGCTACCTGCTTCTGGGCGCTGCGATTGTGGTGCCGGTGTTTCTGCTTCTGCGCCTGCTGAATTACCGCCGCTAGGCGAAGTAGGCTGCCGTTTCGAACAGGATGGCGTGGCGGGCAGCCACCGCTTCCACGTCGCGCGAATAGCCGCCGCCGATCACGCCGCAGAGCGGAATGCCGGCTGAACGTACCGTGTCGATCACGAAACGATCGCGGGCCCGCAAGCCGTCATCCGTCAGGCAAAGTCGCCCCAGCCGGTCATCGCGATGCGGATCGACGCCCGCATTATAGAAAACGAGGTCGGGCTGCTGGNNGGAGCAGACCGGGAAGATACTCAGCCAGGATGTCGAGATAGGCGCCGTCGTCCAGCGCGTCGTCGAGCGGGACATCGAGGTCGGACACGGCCTTCTGCATGGGATAGTTGCGCGCGCCATGCATGGAAAAGGTGAAAGCACGCCGCTCGCCGGCAAGAATGTCCGCCGTTCCGTCGCCCTGATGCACGTCGAGATCAACGATCAGGATGCGGTGCACCTCGTGGCTGGCAAGCAGAGCGAGGCTGGCGACCGCGACATCGTTGAGGGTGCAGAAGCCCGCGCCCTGGGCTTGACGTGCATGATGACTGCCGCCGGCCGCATTACAGGCGATGCCGCTTTCCAATGCGATCCGTGCTGCCACCAGCGTGCCGGCCGTGGCGAGTTGAGCGCGGCGCGAAACGCGTTCGCTGACTGGAAAGCCGATGTCGCGCTCGATCGCGGGCGGTACGGCGCAGGCTACGACCTGATCGATATAGGCTGGGCTATGAGCAAGCTTCAGCAGCGAGGGATGCAGCAGGTCTGGCTGGTGCAGATTACCTCCGCCCACCAGCCCACGCGCTTCGAGCACACGCATGAGCGCGCTGTATTTGCCCATCGGAAAGCGATGGGCCGGGTCGAACTTCGCGTCGTAATCGGGATGGTGGATAATCGGCAGGCGCATCGGCGGTGAGATAGGGCTGCAACGGCTGCAGCCCAAGCTTCAAGCCGTGCGCTTGGCCCATTCCTCGGTGCCGCTGTCCCGCAACGCGCTAAGCTGCGTCAGCCCAAGCTTGGTTGCATGCTCAGACAAGCCGCGAAGGATGCGGCCGGGCAGCGACGGCCCGCCATAGATCATGCCGGTATAGACCTGAACGAGATCGGCGCCGGCTCGGATCTTCTGGATCGCAGTGTCCACAGACTCGACACCGCCGACGCCGATCAGCGCCATGGCAGGACCGACGCGCTGGCGCATCTTGGCCAGGATCACGGTGGACGGCACAAACAAGGGACGCCCGGACAAACCGCCGGTCTCCTTGCTCTGATGATCGGCCAAAGGCGGGCGGGCGATCGTGGTGTTGGAGACGATCAGCCCCTCAATGCCGCTTTTTAGTACCGCTTCGGCGATGGCATCCAGCGCGAGATCGTCCAGATCCGGCGCGATCTTCAGGAAGATCGGCGGCTTTGCATTTTGCCGCGTGCGTTCCTCGCAGACCACATCGAGCAACTGTGCCAGCGCTTCCGGGTCCTGCAAACCGCGCAAACCGGGCGTGTTGGGCGAGGAGATGTTGACGGTGATGTAGGATGCGAGATCGGCGAAACGCGCGACGCCCAGCCGGTAATCACCCATGCGGTCGGCGCTATCCTTGTTGGCACCGATATTGACGCCGAGGATGCCCTTGCGCGCGCGACGGCTGAGGCGGGCATAAGCTGCGTCATGGCCCTCATTGTTGAAGCCGAGCCGATTGATGACCGCATCGTCCTTCACCAGCCGGAAGATGCGCGGTTTTGGGTTGCCGCTTTGCGGCTTGGGTGTGATCGTACCCACTTCGGCAAAGCCATAGCCGAGCTTTAGAAGCGCATCCGGCACTTCAGCATTCTTGTCGAAGCCGGCGGCCATGCCGAGTGGGTTCGGAAAGGACAGGCCGGCAACCGTGGTCTTCAGGCGGCTGTCATTAACCGTGCAGACTGGGACAAGGCCGGTTTTTAGGCCGGCGATGGAAAGCCCGTGTGCGGTTTCGGGATCGAGGCGGAACAAGGTGCTTCGGCCAAGCGCGAACAGGTCGATCATCAGGCGTCCAGATCAGGGAAGGCGTGGGTTCCGTCTTCGTTGGCGGGCAGGGGCTTGACCCACAACACGGCAGACAGCAGCAGCGGCGCGTAAAGATGCGGGAAAAGCGCGCCGCCTCGCGAGGGTTCGTAGCGCAAGTCCGCACCCAGCGCGTCTTCATCGATGGCGACGAGCAGCAGATCGTTTTGGCCGGCAAAGTGCTTGGCAGCCGTTTCCCTGACCTGCGCGGCGGTGGAAAAGTGGATGAAGCCGTCGGCCTCATCGACCGGCGCCCCAGTAAACTGGCCAGCAGCTTCGGCCTGCTGCCAAAGCGCTCGGGGTGTGATCTTATAGATGGTCATGGCGCTGCTATAGGCCGGGCCTAACCCCAGCGAAAGCTGGGTGACGCATTTCCGGCGCAAAAAGCCGTTAGCAAAGTCCGATCGAGAAGGAGACCCTTCCATGCACAAGACTTGTCTGAGCTTCGCACTTCTCCTTGGCCTCGGGGCCACCGCACAAGCGCAGGATGCCGAAAACTTCCGGCTGGAAAAGACCGAGCAGGGCTATGTCAGGCTCAACACGCAGACCGGCGCGATGTCGATCTGCGAAGAGCGTGATGCGCAGCTGGTTTGCCGGATTGCTGCCGATGAAGCGGTCGCCGGCACGGATCAGGCAGATAGTTTGCAGGCGCGGATCGACCGGTTGGAGGCGCGCATCGCTGTCTTGGAACGCCAGCAGAAGGGGGCGAATGTCGCGGCGGACGAAGAGTTCGACAAGGGGCTGGACCGGATGGAACGCTTCTTCCGCGGCTTCATGGGCATCGTCAAAGAATTCGAGTCCGACTCCAAGACGCAGCCGGACCGAACCTGATCGTCAGATCGCTTCGACCGGCTCGTTGCTTTCCGGTTCGCGGCCAGGGAATTCGGCCGGCGCTTGATCAGGGCCGGGCGCCGGATCGGGTGTTCCCTCCGGTAATGGTGGTTCCTTTTGCGGGATCGGCTCCGGATCCGGCGGCAGGGGACCCGGCTCGGGATCGGAAATGGGGCGCTTCGGATCGCTCATATCATCCTCAGATCGGTGTCGGGCGCGGGCCTGGAACAGGAGAGGGATCCGGTGCCGGGTCCGGAATAGGACTGGGGCCGGGATGCGGACCGGGTGCTGGCTCGGGAAAAGGTTGTGGCGGTGTCGGGGTCATGGCGTCCTCCTTGTTCTTGCAAACGTCAGCTTGCCAGCGAGGTTCCCCGACAAGCGCCGCCCTGCCTGGAGGAGCCTACCGAACACGATCACAATTCTCGTGATACGAGCAAAGTGGAGCACGCGATGCTGTCTGCCCCGCGACGAAGGGCGGATCCTGCGCTATGTGCTTGAAAAGGGCATGCATGCAGCAGGTGGTCTTCGGCGATCCGGTTGCGTATCGAGCCGGCCCATTTACGTGTTAGAGCCAAGCAACTGTTGAGAATGGGAAGGGACAAACCATGAGCGACAAGGAAGACCGTATCCGCCAGCGGGCCTATGAGAAGTGGCAGAAGGAAGGTGAAAGCCATGGCTGGCATGACCGCCACTGGGCCGAAGCCGAAGCCGAAGTCAGCGCCGAGGATCAGCCCTTGGGGTCAGATGCTTCAGCAACGCCGATGATGGACGATGCTGGCATGCCAAGCGACAATGAGATCAAGAGCGATGCCGGCGCGTCGGCCGCCAGCGCTGCGGTTGCAGGCGTGGACACCAAGAAGTCGCGCGCCCCGGCTGCCGCCAAGAAGCCGGCAGCCAGGAAGACGGCGAAGTCCGCTTAAGCCGTCGTCAGCAAGGCGACGGGGCTATCCCCCAGCAAATCGGCGAGGCGCAACGTCTCGCCGATTTTCGTTTCGGCTGATGTCAGACGGTTGGTCAGGCTGCGATTGGCGAACGCCGTTGGTAGTACAACCGCCGTATCGCCCCAGTCCGCTGCACCTTCGCCGTTCAGTGCAAGTGGCAGACGGGGAACGACCACCAGGACGGCCTCATCGCCATGCGTGCGGAGATAAGCGGCTGCATGATCGCTCTTTGATCCGGTGATCTCGAGCGGTTGATAACTGCCGGACGCGAACAGATCCGGCTGAGCTGTCCGCAACGCCAAACCGGCTGCGATCAAGCGTTGCTTGCCGGTGCCGGACACGAAGGCGTCTTTCCAAGAGCTGTGTGCTTCCGCCTTAAGCGTCTGAGCCAGCTTATCAAAATCGATGGCGCGGCGGTTGTCGGGATCAACGAGGCTAAGGTCGTCACCTTCCGCGCCCTGATAGATGTCGGGGATGCCGGGGGCCGTCAGTTTGATCAGCGTCTGGGTCAAACCGTTGATGCGGCCGGCGGCGATGAAGGGCTTGAGGACAGCGTCGAAGTCGTCGTGGAAGGCGCGGTTGTCGGGCGCGAAGAGGCGTTCGGCATAGGCTTTAACCGCACTCTCATAGGCTTCGTTGGTGTCCGACCAGTCGGTGCGGCGCTTGGCTTCGCGGAGCGCCTTTTCGACGTAGGGAAGAAAGCGTTCCTTGAGAGAGGTCAGCGTTTCGGGATCGGTTTCACCAGTCCAGATGCCGGCAAGCGCTTGATAAAGCAGCCATTCCGTGTCGGGCTCGGGAGCCGGGCCGTCGTCGAACTGCTTCACGGCAACCGCATGCATGGTGCGCCAGCGGGTGACGGCTTGCGCCCACTCATCCGGTGCTTCGGAGATGGCATAGAGACGGGCGCGGGCATCTTCGCCGCGCTTGGTGTCGTGCGTGGACGTGCCAAGCAAGCCATGGGGTTGCTCGGAAACACGCGCCTTCATCTTCTCGTGGAAGCGCTCCACGGAGCCGACGGGTTCAGCAGGATCGCAGCCGACTTCGTTGAGCGCGATCAGCTTGTTGAAGCGGTAGAACAGGGTGTCTTCCACCGACTTTGCGGTGACCGGACCAGTCAATTGCTGGAAGCGAGCTGTAAATTCCGCGGCACGATCCGACGACTTGGCAGCGCCAAACAGACAATCCATGACGGCATCGACCGCCATTTCGGAGACTTGGCCGGAGGCTTTCGCATCGGCTGCGACTTGGTCGAGCAGTTGGCGATCTTCGTCGCGGATACCTTCATTGTTGATGTAGGTTCGATAGACGGGGAAGGCGACGACGATGGCGGCGATGGCATTGCGGATGGCGTCTTCGGAGAGAGCATCGCCGATCGACTCCATGGCCAGCCGCGTCAGACCCTTCAGCTCGGTTTCGAAATTTTCCGTGACCATCACTTGCTTGGCACGGCGGCGTTCGGTTTCGAGATCGACCGGTGCGCCGAGGAGATTGGCATAGGCCTTGTCGAGTTCGGCGGTCTTGGAACCGTCAGTGAGCAGGTCGGCGATGGCTGCGGTGAATTCGTAGCCGGTGGTGCCTTCGATCGGCCAGTCCTGCGCAAGGACTTCTTCACCGTTGAGGATCTTTTCGACCACGAGGTAAGTGTCGGGACCGATGGCGGCGCGGAGCTGGTCGAGATAGGCTTTCGGATCGGCAAGGCCGTCGACATGGTCGACGCGTAGGCCGTCAACTTTGCCGGAACGGACGAGTTCGAGGATCAGGCGGTGGACATCATCGAAGATGGCCGGGTCTTCGACGCGTACACCGACGAGGCCGGTGACTTCGAAGAAGCGGCGGTAGCTCAGATGCTTGCGCGCGGTTTTCCAGAAGGTCAGCTGGTGGGGCTGGCGAGCATGCAGCGCTTCAAGGAAGGCGCGGTCGCTGGAAAGCTTATCAACCGTCTCTTCCGTGATGCCGTCGATCGTGTCGGGATGGAGCGGGAAGAGGTTGTCGAAGTAAGCAAGGACCGGCTTGCCATCATCGATCTTCAGCGTGATCTCACCGTCGGCTGCGGCCTCATCGAAGGGCTTGCCAAGGGTCGGCAGCGTCAGCCGCTCGCGCCAGTCGATGTCGAAGTGCCGGGCATAGGGGCTGTCCTGGCCGAGTTCGATGACGCTCCGCCACCACGGATTGTCCAACGATGCGGCCATGTGGTTGGGCACGATGTCGAGGATGAGGCCGAAGCCTTGGTCTTTGAGGGCAGCACTCAGGCGCTCGAACCCTTCACGGCCACCGATGGCCGGATCGATCTCGTTATGGTCGGTGACGTCATAGCCATGGGTGGAGCCGGCAGCGGCCGAGAAGATCGGCGAGGCATAGACATGGCTGATGCCGAGTTTTTTCAGGTAAGGGAGGATCGCGACGGCCTTGTCGAAGGTGAAGCCTTCGCGGAATTGTAAGCGATAGGTACTGGTGGGCAGCATCAGGATTTCGGGCGCTCCGCGCGCATTACCGCGCAAATGGATTGGAAGAATGGGGCGTCGGCCAGGTCTTCGATCGAAGTCGAATTCTTCAGCCGCCAGTTGGGATAGCTGTCGACGGTGCCGGGCAGGTTGGTCGGCTTTTCCTCGCCGGTGAGATCGGCAAGGCGAACGCCGGCCAGCAGAGACGGGGTGCGCGCCACCATGCGGTGCGTCGCGACCATGATGGTTTCGGGCAATTCCGACGCCTCATCACGTGCGGCCTTTTCGGCGGCCTTGCGGTCCTTCTCGTCGAACACGCGGAACCACGACATGCCTTCGATCAGCTTGGCGCGCTCTTCCGCGCGTGTTTCGCGCTGTTCCTCGGCGGCCTCTTCGTCGATCAACCCATGTTCAAGGCGCAGATCGACATCATCACCGCGCCACCAGCCGCGCAGGGTCGGCAGATCGTGGGTGGAGAGGCAGGCAAGGGCCAGCGGCGGATAATCCTTCGGCGCGAAGAAGCCGCCTTCGTCCTTCTCGAAATAAAGGATGCGATAGGACAGGATGCGCGTGTCGCGCATGACGTCCTGAAAGCCTTCCGGCACGTAGCCGAGATCTTCGCCGATAATGACGGTGCCGTTTTCCTGCGAGACCTCGGTGAGGATCCGCAGCATGTCCTCGATGGGATAATGCAGGTACGCGCCATCGGCCGGCTTGCCGCCCTTCGGCACAAGAAAAAGCTGCCACAGCGCCATGGCATGGTCGATGCGCAAGGCACCGGCATGCCGTGTGAGCGCCTGCATGGTCTGTTTGTATTGCGCGAAATCGGTGCGGCGCATGGTGGTGGGCGAGGGCGGCGCGAGACCCCATTCCTGACCGTCGGCCGTGAAGAAGTCGGGCGGGGCGCCGATCGTCATGTCCGGCAGAACGAGGTCCAGCGTGCTCCACGTCGCGGAGCCATCCGGCGACTCGCCGACGGCGAAATCAAGGTAAAGGCCGATCCGCATGCCGGCTTCGCGGGCAGCCTTTGCGGCTTGCCCAAGCTGTGTATCGGCGAGCCATTGCAGCCAGACATGGAAGGACACGCTGTCATGTTCTTCCTGTTCAAAGGACGCGACGGCCTGCGAGCGGATGTCCTGGAACGAGCCCGGCCAGCTCGACCAGCCTGCGCCATAACCACCGGCAACCATGGAAGCCGAGAGCGCTTCAAACAGAGCATGACCGCGCAGGGGATCGCCACCTTCGCGGCGGAAGGCATCGAAGCTGTCCTTGGCGTAGCCGTCTTCGGTCGGCCAAGTGTCCTGCCAGCGATCCCAGATCAGGCGCAAGGCGGCGAGCTTGATGCGGGCGACTTCCGCATAATCAACGGCGTCGAGCGAACGCAGCGCTTCGAGATCGGCGGGATCGGCATCGGTGGTGGCAAAGCCCGGCACCTGATCCACGGCGATGTAAAGCGGGTTCAGGAACAGGCGGTTCGAGGGTGAAAATGGGCTGCAGCGCGCGGGATCGGACAGAAACTGCGTGTGCAGCGGATTGACGCCGACGAACTCCGCACCGGCTTTTGCCACCGTTTCGCTGACGGCGGCGAGATCGGCGAAGTCGCCGATACCCCAGTTGCGAGCCGAGCGCAGCTCATAAAGCATCAGCGACACGCCCCATGCGGGCTTGTCCGTCAACCAGTCGGGTAGCGCGCAGGTGCTGCCGGGAACGGCGCGCATCACCGGCGGCTTGATCGATCCGGCGGCCGCAAGGCTTGCTTCCACCTGCGGCTCGTCCTCGCAGGGGATGCCAAGTGCGGTCAGGATCGCGCGCTTGGTGTCATCGGCGATGAAGAGTTCCTCACCATCCGGCGCGGTGTGGCTCAGCCCGACGCCGTAGTGCCGGGCCAATTCGTCCAATGCGTCTGTTTTCATGAGGCGAAACTATTCTCAGCGATCATCAAGTGCGTAGAACATCGAGTACGGCGGCAGTGTTCCCGCATCCGCATTCCCGCTGGTCTCCGGTTCGGAGAACAGGATCGCGCCGATCGCTGGCGGAACCGTTGCGGTTTCACCACTGAGGTTTGCGCGGAGCGACAGGCGCTTGGTACCAAACTCCCAATCGACTACCAGAACGCCGGCATCGCCGCCGATGATCGTGCCAGATTCGCCACCGGCTTCTGCCAGAAGCGGCACGATCCTGTCCTGACGCAGCTTGAGGAGCGTCTTGTAGAAAGAAAGCCACTCGCTTCCCTCAGCCTTGCTCCAGTCGATCTTGGATCGCGTGAACGTGTCCGCCGCGTTCGGATCGGGGATCTGCTTCTGTTTTTCCTCGTCGCGGAAGGCCGCGAACTTTGCGAATTCATGGCGGCGGCCATTGCGCACGGCATCGGCCAACTCGCCATGGAAATCGGTGAAGAAGAAGAACGGGTTCGTCTCACCCCATTCCTCACCCATGAAGAGCAACGGGATATGCGGCGACAGGAGATGCACGGCGACCAGCACGCGCAGCAGCTTGTCGTCGGTCAGCGATACGAGACGCTCGCCGAGTGCGCGGTTTCCCACCTGATCGTGGTTTTGCAGGAAGTCCACGAAGGCCGTCGGCGGCAGATGCGTACTGGGTAGCCCGCGCGGTTTGTTGTCGTTATGCGGTGCCGGCTCGCCCTGATAGGCGAAGCCTTCGGCCAACGTGCGAGCGAGCTTCTGCAACGGCTCTTCGGCGAAGTCCTCGTAATAGCCGTCGGTTTCATCCGTCGCCACGACATGCGCGGCATTATGGAAGTCGTCGTTCCACTCGCCGCTATGCAGAACGATCTCGCCAGCCGGCCCACGTTCATGCAGGAGCGTGATGTTGCGATTGTCTTCGGTGGTCGTGTGGATGTGGCGATCTGGGAATCTTTCGCGGATGACCTGCGCGAGTTCAACCAACAATTCGATCTCCGAATCTGGATCCTGAACCTGATCCACGGCATCGAGACGCAGACCGTCGATGCGGAACTCGTCCAGCCAGTAGATCGCATTGTCCAGGAAGTAGGAACGGACATCCGGCTTTTCATAGGCGATCGCGCCGCCCCAGGGGGTGTGGCGCTCGGGATGGAAGAAGTCGGGCGCGAGCTTCGGGATGTAGTTCCCGTCCGGGCCGAAATGATTGTAGACCGCGTCGAGAATGACCATCAAGCCATGGCCATGCGCGGCGTCGACCAGCGCCTTCAGGTCGTCGGGCGTGCCGTAAGCGCGATGTGGTGCGTAAAGGAGCACACCGTCATAGCCCCAGCCGCGGTTGCCGCCGAACTGTGCCACCGGCAGAAGTTCGATTGCCGTGATGCCGAGCTCAACCAGATGCGGCAGCTTGTCGATGGCCGCGCGGAACGTGCCTTCATCAGTGAAGGTGCCGACATGCAGCTCGTAAAAGACGGTTTCTTCCCACGGGCGGCCCTTCCAGTCGGCGTTCTGCCACTGGTAGGCGGTCGGATTGGTCAACAGCGAGGGGCCATGAACATCGCCTTGCTGAGCGCGCGAAGCGGGGTCAGGCACCGCAAAGCCATCGGGAAACACGAAGCTATAGGCGGCTCCCGGTGCCACGCTGGATTGCTCCAGCGTGAACCAGCCGCGCTCGTCGCGCTGCATCAAAGTGTCTAGGCCATCAAGGCGCAACGAAAGCTGCTCAGACCCGGGTGCCCACACCCGAAACTGAACGCGTCCATCATCCAGCCAGACCGGCCCCCAGCGGGTGTCGGTGTCCGCCGTCATAGGGTGGTCTCCAGGAGAACCAGCGCGCGGCCTTCGACGCGGTACTGGTTACCGTTGACCTTCGCCGCACGCTTGGGCGAGGCGATGCCGGTGGCGCTGTCGATCAGCACCATCCAGCCATCCTCGAAGCCGGCCGGAATGGTGAAGTCGAGCGGCTCGTAATGGGCGTTGAAGAGGATCGCGAGACGCTCTTCCGCACCGGCCAGAAGCACCGCCATGGAGCGCGTCAGGCCATTGTCCCAATCGCCCTGTTCCATGGCTTCGCCGCTCGGGCGCAGCCAATGCACGTCCTGCGTGCCCTGATCGTCGACAGTATCGCCATGCAGGAACTTGCGCTGGCCGAGCAGAGAGCGCGTGCGGCGGATGCGGATGACGTTAGACACGAAGGTGCGGAAGGCTTCGTCGCGCTCGCTGATGCCGTCCCACTGCAGCCAGTTCAGCTCGTTGTCCTGGCAATAGGTGTTGTTATTGCCGTTCTGGGTACGACCGACTTCATCGCCCATCAGCAGCATCGGCGTGCCCTGCGACAGCAAGGTGGTGGCGACGAGGTTGCGTCGCATGCGATCGCGCAGATCGAGCACCGCCGTGTCGTCGGTCTCGCCTTCGACGCCGCAGTTCCAGCTCAAATTGTGCGAGTGGCCGTCATTGTTGTCCTCGCCATTCGCCTCATTGTGCTTCTCGTTGTAGGACACGACGTCCATCAGCGTGAAGCCGTCATGGGCGGTGACAAAGGACACGCAGGCCCAGGGCTTGCGGCCGCGCTTTTCGAACAGGTTGGATGCGCCGAGCAGGTTGGACGCGAGTTCCGGCGCCATGCCGTCGTCGCCCTTCCAGTAGGCGCGGACATTGTCGCGATACTTGTCGTTCCATTCGGCCCAGAGCGGCGCATAATTGCCGACCTGATAGCCACCCGGACCCGTATCCCACGGCTCGGCGATCATCTTCACGGCCGACAGAACCGGGTCCTGGCGGATCGCGTCGAAGAACACGGCGGATGGATCGAACTGGTCGCGGTCGCGGCCGAGCGTGGAGGCGAGATCGAAGCGGAAGCCGTCGA
>DCDI01000244.1 GCA_002316345.1 Phyllobacteriaceae bacterium UBA1059
TGGCCGCGGCCGGTCCGAGATAGGACACGACCGGCAGCATCGCGGCACGCAAGGCATGAACGCCGACAACGACGCGCGTCGGCAGGCCATAAGCGCGGGCGGTGCGGACATGGTTCGAGCGCAGCGCCTCGATCGTGGCGCCACGCGTCAGGCGCGCTACCACGGCGATCTGCGGCAGGGATAGCGTGACCACTGGCAGGATCATGTGTTTCCACGTGCCCCAGCCACCCGCCGGCAGCCAGCCCATCAGCACGCCGAACAAGAGGCTGAGCAGCGGCGCGATCACGAAAGTGGGGATGGTGATGCCGAAGGTGGCGGTTCCCACCACCATGTAATCCACCCAGCTATTTTGCCGGAGTGCCGCCAGCGCGCCGAGCACCGTGCCGACAATCAAGGCGATCAGCATCGACAGCGAGCCGATCTGGATCGACACCGGCAGACCAACACGGAACAGGTCGACAACGGAAAAGTCGCGCCGCGTAAAGCTGGGGCCGAGATCGCCCTGTGCGAGATTGCCGAGATAGATGAAATATTGCTGCCAGAGCGGCTTGTCGAAATTATAGGCGCGCTCGAGGTTCTGCATGATCAGCGGATCGAGCGGACGCTCCAGATCGAACGGCCCGCCGGGCGCCAGCCGGATCATGAAGAAGGCAATGGTGACGATAACGAACATCGTCGGCACGGCGCCCAGCAGGCGCCGCAGCACATAGGTAAACATTAAACGAGGCTCCGTCGCATCGGACGCTTGCAGCCGAACCGGTCAGCCCGGCCCGGCCGCATCAACGGTTCAGTTCTCGACGGAGAGCCAGCGCGTTGCGTGCTGGTTCATGATGTTGTCTTCCCAGCCCTTGAGCTTCGGCGACACGAGCGCGGTCGACGAATAATACAGGATCGGAATGGCCGGCACTTCCTTCAGGAACAGCTCTTCGGCCTGCCGCAGGATCTTGGACCGCGCGGCCAGATCGGTGGTCGTGGCGGCTTCCGCCATCAGCTTGTCGTAGTTGGCGTTCGACCAGCGCGGATAGTTGAACCCGAGATTGGCGCTTTCGAACAGGAACAGGAAGTTCTGCGGATCGGAATAATCGCCGATCCAGCCGGCACGGGTCAGGTCGAAGTCGCCGTCATTCTTCATGTAATCGAAGTAGCCGGTGCCTTCCATTTCCACGATCGTCGCGTTCACGCCGATGTTCTTCAGCATGTCGGCAACCGCCGTCATCGTGTTCTTGTGGTTTTCGCCGGTATTGTGACGCAGCTCGACGGTCAGACTGCCTTCCTCGACGCCGGCTTCCTCAAGCAGCTTCTTGGCCTCGTCCTCGCGATCGAGAATGTCTTTGTCCTTGTAGGGCAGGAAGACCGGGTCGGGATAATTGTCGATGCCTGGCGGCACGATCGAGTAACCCGGCAGCATGGATTCGCGCCAGATTTCCTTGGCCAGGAAGTCGCGGTCGATCGCCATGGACAAAGCCTGACGAACGCGCGGATCGGCCAGCTTTTCCTTCTTCACCTTCACCGGCAGATAATAGGAGCCGAGATAAGGCGCGATATGAAGCTGATCGCCCAGCTTCTCCTTCATGTAGTCCATCTGCGCATTGTCGACGTCCGAGCAAGACAGGACTTCGCCAGCCTCGAAGCGGCGCAGACAGGTCGCGCGTTCCTCGAATGGAATGTAGTTCACGACGTCGATCTTGACGTTGGCCGCATCGTGGAAGTTCGGGTTCTTGCGCATCACGATCTTGTCGTTCGGCGTAAAGGCTTCCAGCATATAGGCGCCGTTGGTCACCATATTGCCGGGCCGGGTGTACTGGTCGCCGAACTGTTCAACCGACTTCTGATGCAGCGGGAACGAGGCCTGATGCGTCAGAAGCTGCAGGAAGTAAGGGGTCGGCGCGTTGAGCTTGATCTCAAGCGTATGATCGTCGATCGCCTTGGCGCCGAGATCCGCAGCCTGCTTCTCGCCCTTGTTGATCGCTTCCGCATTGACGATCGGGTAAAGCATGTTCGCATACGGCGCGGCCGTTTTCGGGTCCTGAATGCGCTGATAGGCGAATACGAAATCGCCGGCGGTCACCGGGTCGCCATTCGACCATTTGGCGTTGTTCCGCAGCTTGAACGTGTAGGTCAGGCCGTCCTGTGAAATCTCCCAGCTTTCCGCGACGCCGGGAACAACCTCGGCCTTGGCGTTGGGCACGACCAACCCTTCATAAAGGTCGCGCATCAGATTGGCCTCGGGGATGGTCGAGGTCTTGTGATGATCGAGCGTGGTGGGATCGGTGTCGTTGCCGCGGTTGTAAACAACTTCTGCTTGGGCTGTTGCCAGCATCGGTGCGGCGGTGAGCAGGACGGTCGCGAGGCACGTGGCGCTCAGAAGCGACTTCATCATGGTACTTCCCCTTCTTGTTCCGGCCTCATGACAAGGCTGCTGACAGGCACAATAAACGGGATGGTCGCTTGGTCCAGCCGCAAATCTGCTAACGCACGGTCAAAGCGTCGCGCATCGGCACTGAGCCTGCCCGGAAAAGCCGATCCCACTGCCCCGCCCGCAATTCCATTTTGACACCGGAATCCACGCCAGCTACGTTAACCACGAATCAAGGGATGTTGGTTGAAGCGCTTGTTGCGGAGGGGTTCGCAGAAGGTGCGTAAGCTGGGTCAGCGGCGTTAGTCGCGACCATCCGGGACTTCGGTTTCGTTCCCGCGTTCGCCGGTGGCTTGTCGCCATGAAGCCGGCTGTGTTTCCCGCGTAAGACTGTGTGTCGAGCTGAGTTGGCGTGGCCTTCCGGATGCGCTCGAACCGGTGTGTCTGAACGATTTTGACGAGATTCGGTCATGCCTGTCATGGCCCAGGGAGGGATTCGATCAACGATGGGTGCTGCACTTCACGCTTCTTCCGGTGCGCTGGCGATGCCCGCAACCGTCCAGGACGCGCGGCGCGACCTCGTTGAATTGATGCACCAGATCTGCAGCGACATCCGCGCGGATCGCTACATGCTGATCGACCTGACCGCGCGAGCCGGCGAAAAAGCGCGGATCGTCGCGTCGAACTGGATCTATGACGCCATCGACCTGATCGGCCTCGACCTCATCGTGCGCATGGCCGTGCGCAACCCGGTTGAAGCGCAGGCGCTTCCCGCCCCCGTCGAAGCCGAACTTCTCGCCGGCTACGGCCATGTCGATCTCATGGGTATTCCCCTGCGCGCCGGAAGCAAGCGCTACGCCCTGCTTCTCTCGGCCGAAGCAACGGGACGGCTGGTGACGCGCGCGGTTGCCAAGGTTGAGCTGCTTTGCGGCTATGCCTTGTCCATGCTGGCCGGCAAACTCGGCACGGCATCGAACAACGATCCGCTCACCGAACGCGAGCGCGAATGCCTGTTCTGGGTTGCCGAGGGCAAGACCACGGAAGAAGTCGGCGTCATTCTCGGCGTGTCGACCAGCACCGCCAACAGCCATCTCACCAATGCCATCCAGAAGCTTGGCGCCCGCAATCGCGCGCTGGCGATCGCCACCGCGATCCGGCACGGATTGATCTGACGATGTATCTCGGCTCCTTCCATTCCGGCACGCGCTTCTCCATCGCGACCCCGGCTGCCACCGCAGCCTATATGCCGATCCTGGCCGAACTGCTGGAATTGTCGGAAGACCTCGGCGCCTCGGACTTCAGCCTTCTGTCGGTCACATCGGGGCGAACCGGCAAGCTGATCCCGCTGATGGATTCGGCCTATCCGGATGCCGCGTCGCTGAGCCAGCAGCTTGTATCGGACGCGCCGGCTGCCCTTGTGCGGCATACGATGTCTTCAACCATCATCGCCTGGTGGGCCGCATCCGATCACCCGGCCGCCACGCGTTTCGAGCGCCTGCGCTGGGCTGCCCAAACCACCCCGCTCGGCAAATCGCGCGCCGGTCTGGTGATGCCGCTTCATGCCAACCGCGCCGACTATGGCATGCTGGTTCTCACCGGCCCTGATTTTTCCGTCGACGACGAACGGCTCGCCAGCGCCCACATGCAGGCGCTCGATCTGTTCGGCCGGCTGATCGCGCTGCGGGTCAAGGACGCGGATGGCCAGCCCAAACTCTCACGTCGCGAGCTGGAATGCCTGCGCCTGACGGCCGAAGGTCAGACCAGTGAGGAAATCGCGGCCGGGCTCGGCCTCTCCATCCACACCGCCAACACCTATCTCGGCAATGCCACGCAGAAGCTCGACGCCGTGAACCGCATGCATGCGGTGGCAAAGGCTCTGCGTCTCGGCTTGATCGATTAAAGCCGCTGTTCGGCCGCCTGCCTACGCGGCGGTGACTTGCGGATGCGCGCCTGCTCGATCATCGCCGCCAGATTGCGCGTGTTTTCATCCGCATCCGGCGTCGGTTGGTCGAAGGAAACATAGGTCACCTCCACGCCCGCTTGTTCGTCTTCCAGCCTCAGCGTGAAGTAAACGGTGGCGCCGCGCGGTCGCAGTTCGAGGTCGAGCTTGATCCTGGGCACCTCACCCCAGTTCACGACAGCCTCCCCACCATGGCCGAGCTTCAACGTGCCCGGCATGAAGTAGAGCTCGGCGGCGGATTCCACGATGTCGGCGATCGAGGCGAACTGTTCGAAACGCAGGAAAGCCAGGTAATCGGCGACATCGACCATGCGCAATTCAGCGACGACTTCGCTGATCGCGTTGGCGACGATGATTTCCCGTGCTTCGGAATTATCTTGTCGGTTCATGGTCGCGCAACAACAGGTTTCTTGTTGGTGATGATGCGGACAAGAGCCGCGGCCGCTTGGAGAACCGCGACGGAGTTAAGGTATCCACCGAAACTTGTTTGAGCATGGATCACGCGAGCACGATGTTCTCGGTGAGCAGCCGTTGGTTAAAGTTTGAACGAATGCGTTAAGCTTTAGGGGATTGGTGACTTTTCTGTGCCACAACAATCGGGGCGGGACCTCTCTCGCGGAAGCTTCCACTTGGGCGGCATATGACAAACGCTACTACCGAGATCGCCGTCGAAACTCCGCGCTTCGTACCGGCGGAAGTGCGACTTCGCAGCCCGGTGGTTACTCAGTCGAGTGATGCTGCAGCCGGTGCAATCTCGCGTCGATTGAAGGCTCTGCAGCGTCAACAGCGCACGGCGATCGAGGCACTTTCGCTCGGCAACGCCCCCACTCAGTCGATCCTGTCGCTCTTCCGCTGAATCTGTGGTCTGACGGCCACAGTAATTTTCAGGAGGGACGGTTGGACGAGGGCTGGCAGCACATTGCTGAGCCAAGCACACACAGCCTTCAAAGTCTTGCAGAACAAGGCTTTCAGCCTGACCAACGCGATGCGCCCGAAAGCCCGTTAACCATTTAAGTCACGGGACTCCCAAGATCATCCTCATAAGAACTCGTACTGTCAGGGATTCCACGCAGTCGGTACCCGTTGAACAGCTCATGACGGAGCTGATTCGGGGGCTGCACGATGATCGTGATTGTTGATGAACGAGACCTGGTTAAGGAAGGGTATCAATCGCTCTTCAACAGGGAAGGCATCGCAAGCGCTGGTTTCCGGTCTGCTGAATTCGGCGACTGGGTCGAAAGCGTCGCACCCTCCGATCTGAAGTCCGTCCGCGCCTTTCTCATCGGCGAATGCTCCGAAGACAAGGTCTCGCCCCGCGCCATCCGCAGCCGCACCGCTGCACCCGTGATTGCGCTCAGCGAGCATCATTCCCTGGAAAACACGCTTCGCCTGTTTGAAACCGGCGTCGACGACGTGATCCGCAAGCCCGTCCATATTCGGGAGATCCTGGCCCGCATTGCCGCCATCCGCCGCCGCGTGCAGGACGATGTGGTGAGCTACACCGAAGTCGGCCCGATGCGCATCTATACTGATGGCCGCGATCCCGAGATCAATGGCGCGCCCCTGCCCTTGCCGCGCCGCGAGCGCCGCATTCTTGAATATCTGGCGAGCAATCGCGGTCGCCGGGTCACCAAGTCGCAGGTCTTCAATGCGATCTACGGCCTGTTCGACGATGCCGTCGAAGAGAACGTAGTGGAAAGCCACATTTCCAAGCTGCGCAAGAAGCTGCGCGAAAAGCTCGGCTTCGATCCCATCGAATCCAAGCGCTTCCTCGGCTACCAGTTGATGGCTTGAACCACCGGGAAGCCAACAGCTTCGCACAAGCGCCTTTCGCCATTGTGACGGTGGAAGCGCTTGCCGGATCGGCCTGACGCCAGCACAGAAGCCGATGTACCAGTTCAGCTATGCCGACATCCCAGCCGATACGATAGCCGATGCGCGTGATCGCGAACGGCAGCTGTTGTCGCGCTCCATCGAGCTTCTCCAGGACGCGCGTGACGCCGGCCCGCGATCGCGCCAAGCGGTTGAAGCCGCCTTGTTCGTGCACCGGATCTGGACGAGCTTCGTCGGCGATCTCCAGGCACCCGAGAACTCCACGCCACAGGACCTGCGCGATCATCTGATTGCGGTCGGCTCTTGGCTCATGGCCGAAGCCGAAGCTCTACGGCTGGGACGCTCCGCCGACATCGACGGCCTGATCGACGCGTCGAGCACAATCAGGGACGGACTGAATTGAAAAGCCGGTTGAAGATCGCGCTGAAGCCCGGCGAAAAGATCTATGTCAACGGCGCGGTGATCAGCGTCGATCGCAAGGTCTCGCTGGAATTCCTCAACGACGTGCAGTTCCTGCTGCAAAACCACGTCATGCAGGCCGACGATGCGACATCGCCGCTGCGTCAGCTCTACTTCATCGTTCAGATCATCCTGATGAACCCGGAAGGCGCGGACCAAGCGCGCACCATGTTCAGCCAGACGCTGCCGGTTTTGCTCGAAACGTTCCAGGACGATGAAATGCTTGCCAGGTTGAAAGACATCGACCGGATGGTCGGCAACAACCAGATCTACGAGGCCCTGCGCGCAATCCGCAGCCTGTTTCCGCAGGAAGATGTCTTGCTCGGCAAGGCCGTTCCGCTCATGGACGCCATGCACCTGCCCGCTGCGGCGGAATAAAAAAGCCCGCCATTGAGGCGGGCTTTTTCGTCGGTACGAACTGCTTACAGCTCGGGGCAACCACGCTCATTGGCAAAGCGCATCGTTTCGGTGCGGCCACGGCGTGTTTCACCTTCAACGGTAATGCTGCGCGGGGTCACGCGGATCACTTCCCCGTCGCGCAGACCTTCGTCGCGGGCTGCAGCGCGGGCTTCGCGCTCCGAGCAACCACCACGTGGCGGCGGGCCACGGCGGTCGCGATCGCGGTCACGATCGACCGGACCCACGCCATTCGGTCCAATTTCCAGCTGCATGCCCTGTGCGGAGGCAAACGACATGCCGCCTACGAGCGAGCCAGCCGTCACTGCGAGTGCCAGACCCGCGGATGTCAGAACCTTACGCATCTTCTTCTCCTTCGCGACTACGTCGCTCATTGATCATCGTCGCAATAAGTCTTCACAACGAAGACTGTTCCCGAACATTAGTTGGTTCTGAAACTTTGAAGCTGCTGATCCTCTCCTCCGCACCCCCCTGAATTGTCACGTTGACGTAAACGGAAGCGGTCCATACATCACGGCAGGGCTTAGATGCCCACCATCCCGAGGAGAGATTGATGACCCTGCAGGAAATCGCAGCACAGCTGCAAACCCGCGTCGCCGATGCCGATTTCGACAAGTCCGTGAAGTTCGTGCTGGGCAGCGAGGGCGTGATCGTGCTCGACGGCGGCAAGGTCACGACCGAAGACGCGCCGGCCGATTGCACGATCACCATATCGCGTTCCAATTTCGAAGACCTCGTCGCCGGCGACCTCAGCCCAACTGCCGCCTTCATGTCCGGCAAGCTCAAGGTAGACGGCGACATGTCCGCCGCCATGGCCTTGAGCCAGCTGCTTTAAGCGTCGCCCTTGCGGGTCGCACTTCAGGATGAGGACTGGCTGTGAAGCGTCCCATCCTCGTCGTCATCCTTGGCCTTGACCCAAGGACTGATGCCGACGACTTTTTCATTGCTGAGCCGCAGCGACTGCCACACAGGCGGTAGGACATTGGCGCGTGACGTGCGTCGCCCCATCCGGGAACCATCCGGCAGCCGCATCGTCTGTGGAGGGACAGTGCTGTCTCTCAAAGCCGAAAACACAGGAGCGGGCGATGAAAAGCGCCGTTTACAAGCAGTTTGGAACGCCTGAGAAGGTCCTGACCAGTCAGGAATGCGATCAGCCGAAACCGGGGCATGGTCAGGTGTTGGTGCGGATGGTGTTATCGCCCGTGCACAACCATGACCTCATGACGATCGCCGGCCAATACGGGATCAAGCCCGATCTTCCGTCGATCCCCGGCACCGAAGCCGTGGGCATTGTTGAAGCGCTGGGCGATGGCGTCACAAACCTGAAGGTGGGGCAGCGCGTGGCAGGCGGCGCCAGCGCCACGTGGGCGGAGTTCTATCTCGCCGACGCCAAGCGTTCCGTGCCGGTCCCGGATGCCGTCGACAACGAAACGGCGTGCCAGCTCGTTTCGATGCCGCTTTCGGCCAAGATGCTGCTGGAATCGCTGAACCTGCCATCCGGCGAGTGGGTGGTGCTGAACGCCGCCAATGGCGCGGTCGGCAAGATGATGGCGCAGTTCGGTGCCGAGCGTGGCGTCAAGGTTCTCGGCTTGGTCCGGCGCCAGGCGGCCGTTGAAGAGCTTCGTGCCGAAGGCATCGACAATGTGGTGGCGACCGATGAAGATGGTTGGCAAGATAAAGCGCGCGCCATGGTCGGCGGCGCAACAGTGTCGCGCGCGATCGACTCGTTGGGCGGCGACGGACCTTCGCAAGTGCTGAGCGTGGCGTCCGATGGCGCCGAACTCATCAGTTTCGGCGCGATGACGCAGCAGCCGCTGAAGATCGCGGCAGGCGACCTCCTGTTCCGCGGCATCACCGTCAAGGGCTTCTGGGGTGCCAAGCCGCCGGTGAAGCCTGAACGGATCGCCGAGTTGCTGCACGAACTGATCAGGGATGCCGCATCGGGCAAGCTGAAGCTCCCGATCGAAGCCGCTTATACGATCGAAGACATCGCCAAGGCCGTGAGCGCAAGCGGGGAACCGGGGCGCAAGGGCAAGATCGCCATCAAGGGCGCGAGCGGCCAATAGACCGGAAGTGCTTAATGAGCGAAGTGCGTCCTTCGAGGCTCGCTTCGCTCGCGCCTCAGAATGAGGACGGTTGCATATAGCTCCTCCGCTTTGTCACCCTCGGGCTTCACCCGAGGATCTATGCCAGAAGGCAGAAGGACAGTAGCAACGCGTTTTCATGGGAAGCGCTACGGCTACGCCCAACAACGACGAAGCCGGTGGTGGGGCCAAGGCATCGCCCCTCACCCAGCCCGAGCCAAAACCTCGCTCACCTTGCGGCCGGATGCCTTCAGCGTACCCTTCGCACCATCCAGCCATCCGTCGACCAGTTCCAGCGCGAGGAAGCGGTGGCGCTCGTAGGGGCCGGGCATTGCAAGGTCGGCGGTCTTGGTGGCGGTAAAGCCGAAGCGTTCGTAGTAGCCGGGATCGCCGACGAGCAGGATCGCGCCGTGGCCGAGGCGGGTGGCCTCGGTGATGGCCTGGCGCATGAGAGCGGAGCC
>DCDI01000016.1:0-194 GCA_002316345.1 Phyllobacteriaceae bacterium UBA1059
CGTGGCGCACTGGGCGTCAGGCGTTGGCCCGGCGGCGTGGACGGCGCCGGCGGCAGTCGTGGCAATTGCGGCGGCAAGCAGGAGGCAGGAAAGGTGTCGAGGCACAGGCAGCTCTCGGAAACACGCGGCAGGGCACGGATGGCACGCATTGTAAGCTCATCCGTTGAAGTCCACCGTTCGGCTGTCGTCAAGGG
>DCDI01000016.1:369-2194 GCA_002316345.1 Phyllobacteriaceae bacterium UBA1059
TTATCGTCCCTATAATTAGCACTCGTTAGTTGAGAGTGCTAACAACTCTTTCCCGCTGCAGCGTCAATACAAATCGGCGATGCGGCGACCAACGCAGATTAACAGCTAGTCCACACACTGAATAAGGAGTTTTGCATGAACCTTCGCCCACTGCACGATCGCGTAATCGTGAAGCGTCTCGACCAGGAAACCAAGACCGCCTCGGGTCTGATCATCCCTGATGCCGCGGCTGAAAAGCCAGACCAGGGCGAGATCCTGGCTGTCGGCGCCGGCAAGGTCCAGGACAACGGCCAGCTGCGCGCACTGGAAGTCAAGGTCGGCGACCGCGTTCTGTTCGGCAAGTACTCGGGCCAGGCCGTCAAGGTCGATGGCCAGGAACTGCTGGTCATGCGCGAAGAAGACATCATGGCCGTCCTGGTCTCGTAATCCTCCCACAAAACATCTACCGCATAATCGGAGAAACAGAAAATGGCAGCTAAAGAAGTAGTGTTCGGCGACGCAGCGCGCGCCAAGATGGTCGAAGGCGTCAACATCCTCGCCAACGCAGTCAAGGTCACCCTGGGCCCGAAAGGCCGCAACGTCGTGCTGGACCGTTCGTTCGGCGCCCCAACCGTCACCAAGGACGGCGTGTCGGTCGCAAAAGAGATCGAACTGAAAGACAAGCTCATGAACATGGGCGCGCAGATGGTCAAGGAAGTCGCTTCGAAGACCAGCGACAACGCCGGCGACGGCACCACCACCGCAACCGTGCTGGCACAAGCCATCGTGCGCGAAGGCATGAAGTTCGTTGCCGCCGGCATGAACCCGATGGACCTGAAGCGCGGCATCGACAAGGCCGTTGCTGCCACCGTCGAAGAGCTGGCCAAGATCGCCAAGCCATGCACCACCTCGAAAGAAATCGCGCAAGTCGGCGCCATTTCCGCCAACTCGGACTACTCGATCGGCGAGCGCATCGCTGAAGCGATGGAAAAAGTCGGCAAGGAAGGCGTCATCACCGTCGAAGACGGCAAGTCGCTGAACGACGAGCTGGACATCGTCGAAGGTATGCAGTTCGACCGCGGCTACCTGTCGCCTTACTTCATCAACAACCCGGACAAGCAAGTCGCGATCCACGACAATCCGTTCGTCCTGCTGTGCGACAAGAAGATCTCGAACATCCGTGACCTGCTGCCGGTGCTGGAGCAAGTTGCCAAGGCTGGCCGTCCGCTGGTCATCATCGCCGAAGACATCGAAGGCGAAGCGCTGGCGACCCTGGTCGTCAACAACATCCGCGGCATCCTGAAGACCGTTGCCGTCAAGGCCCCTGGCTTCGGCGACCGTCGCAAGGCCATGCTGGAAGACATCGCTGTCCTGACCGGCGGCCAGGTCATCGCCGAAGAAGTCGGCCTGACCCTGGAAAAGGTCACCCTGGCCGAACTGGGCCAAGCCAAGCGCGTCGAAGTCGGCAAGGAAAACACCATCATCATCGACGGTGCAGGTTCGGCTGAAAACATCGAAGCACGCGTCAAGCAAGTGCGTATCCAGATCGAAGAAGCGACCTCGGACTACGACCGCGAAAAACTGCAAGAGCGCGTGGCCAAGCTGGCCGGCGGCGTTGCCGTGATCAAGGTTGGCGCTGCCACCGAAGTCGAAATGAAGGAAAAGAAAGCACGCGTGGAAGACGCGCTGCACGCAACCCGCGCTGCGGTGGAAGAAGGCATCGTGCCAGGCGGCGGCGTTGCCCTGCTGCGTGCCCGCGCCAACCTGCAAGTGACCGGCGACAATCCTGACCAGGAAGCCGGCATCAAGATCGTCCTGCGCGCCATGGAAGAGCCGCTGCGCATGA
>DCDI01000016.1:2393-2565 GCA_002316345.1 Phyllobacteriaceae bacterium UBA1059
GGCATGGACGGCATGATGTAATGCCCGGCGCCGGTTCGCCGGCGCCATGCTGTTGTATGCTGAAGGCCCGCGGGGTGTACGCCCTGCGGGCTTTTTGTTTTAGGAGAATAGTTTGGTTACAGTAAATGCAGATGAACTCGAGGACGCGGTCCTGACCGTGTCGGACCCGGAC
>DCDI01000150.1 GCA_002316345.1 Phyllobacteriaceae bacterium UBA1059
CTGGCACTGGATCTTCCTGATCAACGTGCCGATCGGCCTTGCCGGCATCTATTTCGCCGGTCGCATTATGCCGGAAATGCCGGGCATCAAGGGCGCGCGGATCGATGCGGCCGGCTTCGTCATGGCGGGGCTCGCGGCATCCGGGCTGGTGTTCGGCCTGTCGGTCACGAGCCTTCCCGTTCTTCCGATGTGGGTGGGCCTGCTGACGGTCGGCGTCGGCCTGGTTTCAGGCCTGTTCTATATCCGCCATGCCCGACGCCATCCGGCGCCGATCATCGACCTGCGCATGTTTCGCAACCCGACCTTCCGGCGCGCGATCATGGGCGGCACGCTGTTCCGCTTCGGCATCGGCGCGATCCCGTTCCTGCTGCCGCTGTTCTTCCAGCTCGTGTTCGACCTGACGCCGTTCCAGTCCGGACTGCTCACCTTCGCGTCGGCCGGCGGTGCACTGATGATGAAGATGCTGGCGCCATCACTGCTCCGGCTCGGCGGCTTCCGCACCGTCCTGATCGGCGCCGGCCTGATCGGCGGCGTCCTGATCATCGCCAACGGCTTCTTCACCGCTGCCACGCCGCATCTGGTGATCACCGTGGTGCTGCTGTTCGCAGGCTTCTTCCGCTCGCTCTTCTTCACCTCGGCCAACGCGCTGGTGTTTGCCGAGGTGGAGAACAAGGATGCGGGTCAGGCAACCGCGATCGCGGCGGCCTCGCAGCAGATTTCCGTCGCGATCGGCGTGGCCATCGCAGGCGCCATCCTGGAAATCGCACCGATCTTCACTGGCTTACAGCTGGGGCAATCGACCTTCGTCATCGCCTTCACCATCGTCGGCCTGATCTCGATGCTGGCGATCGTGCCCTTCTTCTTCATGGATCGTCATGCAGGCAGCGATGTATCCGGCCATCGGCGACCGCCACCGCCGGAGGATCCCGTCGCGCAGCAGCCGCCGGTGGTTTAGCTCACGTCTTCGGCGTCTTCCGCCTCTTCCGCGATCTCCGGCGCCCGACCCTTGAAGTCGCGCGCAAGAAGATAAAGCTCGACGGACTCGGCGCGCGAGGCTGCCGGCTTGACGTGGTGGACCGACTTGAAATTCTTCTTCAAGCGATCGAGCAACTCGTTTTCCGTGCCGCCCTGGAAGGTCTTGGCGAGGAAATGCCCGCCGGGCTTCAGCACCGAAATCGCGAAATCCGCTGCGACTTCACAAAGATGCATGGTGCGGATGTGATCGGTGCGGCTGTGGCCGGTCGTCGGCGCCGCCATATCCGACAGGACGATGTCCGGCGGCCCGCCCAACGCTTCCATCAGCCTCGCCGGGGCCTCATCCTCCAGGAAGTCGAGTTGCAGAAGCTTGACGCCGGGCAACTCGTCCATTTCGAGATAATCGATGCCGACGACGCGCTTGTCTTCGTCGCTCGAAGTGACGCGCTGAACCGCAACCTGGCACCAGCCGCCCGGAGCCGCGCCAAGGTCGATCACCCGCAGTCCCTTTTTCAGGATGTGGTAGCGGTCGTCGATCTCGATCAGCTTATAGGCCGAGCGCGCACGGTAGCCTTCCATCTTGGAACGATGCACGTAGGGGTCGTTGAGGTGCCGTTCGAGCCAGCGCCGGGACGAGTTTTTCAGCTTGGTCTTCTTGATGCGGGTCTTGAGCGCACGCGCGCCGCTTCCCGCGGTCGAACTACCCGGTCGTTTGCTCGGCGGTTTCATCGCGTACCCTGCCGCTGATTGTTGGTGTTGGTTTGACGGCGCCAAGCGCCATCGTCGCCCATCAGTTCACTTAAAATGCCCTCGCGCAAACCGCGATCGGCAACCCGCAGCCGCTCCGACGGCCAGACAGCGCGGATCGCTTCCAGGATCGCGCAACCGGCGAGCACGAGATCGGCGCGGTCCGGTCCGATGCAGGGGTTGGCAACCCGCTCGGCGAAATCCCACGATACGAGCTTGGCGATCATGGCGTCGACATTCGCGCGATCGAGCCATAAGCCGTCGACACGGCGGCGGTCATAACGCTCCAGACCAAGATGCACGCCGGCCAGCGTGGTGACCGTGCCGGAGGTGCCGAGCAGATGGAAATCCGGCCCTTTCGCCAAGGCACCAAGCTTACCGCGCTCATCGAAGCGGTCGAGCATCCCGGCCACATCGGCAACCATCGCTTGGAAAATTTCGGGCGTCACCGTGCGGCCACCGAAGCGTTCGGCCAGGGAAACCACGCCCACCGGCAAGGAGGTCCACGCCACGATATGGCGCGCCAAACGGGGCCGCCGCTCGCCGGACACATCCACTAGCGCAATTTCCGAAGAGCCGCCGCCGATATCGAACAGCACCACCGCCTTCGTGCCACGCTCCACCAGCGATCCGCAGCCGGACACGGCCAGCCGCGCTTCCGTTTCGCGGTCGATAATCTCGAGCTGTAGACCCGTTTCGCGCTCCACGCGATCCAGAAACTCTTCGCCATTGGCCGCAGCGCGGCAGGCTTCCGTGGCGATCAGCCGAGCCCGCTTGATGTCGCGCGCGGCGAGCTTGTCGGCGCAGACCTTCAACGCCTCGACCGCGCGCGTCATTGCCGCG
>DCDI01000028.1:0-415 GCA_002316345.1 Phyllobacteriaceae bacterium UBA1059
GCTTGCGGAACATTTCAACGCCCGTCACCGTCGTGGACGAGGTGTTGCGGATGCCGACGATCTCAACCGTCTCACCGACCTTGATGATGCCGCGCTCGACGCGACCGGTCACAACCGTACCGCGACCCGAGATCGAGAACACGTCTTCGATCGGCATCAGGAACGGCTGGTCGATCGGACGCTCTGGCGTCGGGATATAGGCGTCGACCTCTTCCATCAGCTTGCGGATGGCGTTCTCGCCGATTTCCTTGTTGCTGTCCTCGAGAGCAGCCAGAGCCGAACCCTTGACGATCGGAATGTCGTCGCCCGGGAATTCATTCTTCGACAGAAGCTCGCGGACTTCCAGCTCAACCAGCTCGAGCAGCTCGGCGTCGTCGACCTGGTCGACCTTGTTCAGGAACACCACGATCGAAGG
>DCDI01000028.1:651-2325 GCA_002316345.1 Phyllobacteriaceae bacterium UBA1059
GCTCGAATTTACCTTTGGCCATGTGACTTCTCCTAACTTTCTTGCCCGCGCTGGGGCATCAATGGGTGACGGCGTAAGCGCGCGGGCTTTACGCGAATTTCTTCTGGATTTCCTGAGCGACCGCGGTCGGAACCGGCTCATAGTGGTCGAACAGCATCGTGTATTGTGCACGTCCCTGGCTCATCGAGCGCAGGTTGTCGACGTACTTGAACATGTTCGCCAGCGGAACCATCGCATTGATGACGACGGCCACACCGCGCGTTTCCTGGCCCTGAATCTGGCCACGACGGCTGTTCAAGTCGCCGATCACGCTACCGACGTAGTCTTCCGGAGTCACAACCTCGACCTTCATGATCGGCTCGAGAAGCTGTGCACCAGCCTTCTTGGCAGCATCACGGAAGCAAGCACGCGAAGCGATTTCGAACGCGAGAACCGAGGAGTCGACGTCGTGGAATGCACCGTCGATCAGGGTCGCCTTGACGCCAAGCATCGGGAAGCCAGCGACTGGACCCGAGGACAGAACGCTCTCGATGCCCTTCTGAACGCCGGGGATGTACTCCTTGGGAATAGCACCGCCGATAATCTTCGACTCGAAAACGAAATCCTCGCCTTCCGGGTTCGGCTCGAAGATCAGCTTCACGCGAGCGAACTGACCCGTACCACCGGTCTGCTTCTTGTGGGTGTAGTCTTCCTCGGTGCGGCGCGTGATGGTTTCGCGATAAGCAACCTGCGGAGCACCAACCGTCGCCTCGACCTTGAACTCGCGACGCATGCGGTCAACGAGGATGTCGAGGTGAAGTTCACCCATGCCGGCGATGATGGTCTGACCCGACTCTTCGTCCGTCTTGACGCGGAACGAAGGATCTTCGGCAGCCAGACGATTGAGCGCGAGGCCCATCTTTTCCTGGTCGCCCTTGGTCTTCGGCTCGATCGCGATCTGGATGACCGGCTCAGGGAATTCCATGCGCTCAAGAATGACCGGCTTCAGGGGATCGCAAAGCGTGTCGCCCGTGGTGGTTTCCTTGAGACCGGCCAGAGCAACGATGTCGCCTGCGAAGGCTTCTTCGATGTCTTCTCGGGAATTCGAGTGCATCTGCAGCATACGGCCGATGCGCTCGCGCTTGCCCTTCACGGTGTTCTCGAGCGACGTGCCCTTGGTCAGCTTGCCCGAGTAGATACGGGCGAAGGTCAGCGAACCCACGAACGGATCGTTCATGATCTTGAAGGCCAGCATCGACAGCGGCTCTTCATCGTCGGCGTGGCGCTCGATTTCACCTTCGGTCTTGGCGTCGATACCCTTGATCGCAGGCACATCTGCCGGCGACGGCAAGAACTCGACCACCGCGTCCAGAAGCGGCTGTACGCCCTTGTTCTTGAAAGCGGAACCACAGAACATCGGGAAGAACTTGACCGCGATCGTACCCTTGCGGATCAGCGCACGGATCTTATCGTTGTCGGGCATCTTGCCTTCGAGATAGTCGTTCATCGCGTCGTCGTCCATTTCGACGGCGGCTTCGATCAACTTCTCGCGGTATTCTTCAGCACGATCCTTCAGATCGGCAGGGATTTCGACGACGTCCCAGGCAGCGCCCAGGCTCTCGTCGCGCCAAACCAGCGCGTTCATCTCGATGAGGTCGACAACGCCCTTGAAATCGTTCTCGGCACCGATCGGCA
>DCDI01000028.1:2417-7725 GCA_002316345.1 Phyllobacteriaceae bacterium UBA1059
TGAAGTCGACGTGGCCGGGCGTGTCGATGATGTTGAAGCGGCGCATCTTGCCGTCACGACCCTTCCAGAAGGTCGTGGTGGCAGCGGACGTGATCGTGATGCCACGCTCCTGCTCCTGCTCCATCCAGTCCATGGTCGCGGCGCCGTCATGGACTTCGCCGATCTTGTGGGACTTGCCGGTGTAGTAGAGGACGCGCTCAGTCGTGGTCGTCTTGCCAGCATCAATGTGAGCCATGATGCCGAAGTTACGATAGTCTTCGATTTTATATTCGCGGGCCATAGGAATGCCTCTCTCTTCCGCCGATTACCAGCGGTAGTGCGCGAATGCGCGGTTGGCTTCAGCCATCTTGTGGGTGTCTTCGCGCTTCTTGACGGCAGTGCCACGATTGTTGGCAGCGTCCATCAACTCGCCCGACAGACGATCAACCATCGTGGTCTCGTTGCGGTTGCGAGCGGCAGTGATCAGCCAACGAATAGCCAAAGCCTGACGACGCTCGGGGCGCACATCGACCGGAACCTGGTAGGTCGCACCACCAACGCGACGCGAACGCACTTCGACGTGCGGCGCAACGTTGTCGAGAGCCTGACGGAACACGGTGACCGGTTCCTGCTTGGTGCGGGTCTGAACCTGATCCAGCGCGGAGTAGACGATGGTCTCGGCGACTGACTTCTTGCCGTGCAGCATGATGGCGTTCATGAACTTCGTGACTACGAGATCACCGAACTTCGGATCCGGGTTGATCTCGCGCTTTTCTGCACTGTGACGACGGGACATAGCTTCTGTCTCTCAATCAAAGGTCGGCGCCAAAGGCTGCCTGACCGGACCTGGCTTACTTCGGGCGCTTTGCGCCGTACTTCGAACGACGCTGCTTGCGGTTCTTCACACCCTGCGTATCGAGAACGCCGCGGATGATGTGGTAACGCACACCCGGAAGATCCTTCACGCGGCCGCCTCGAATCATGACCACGGAGTGCTCCTGAAGGTTGTGGCCCTCGCCCGGGATGTAACCGATGACTTCGAAGCCATTGGTCAAACGGATCTTCGCGACCTTACGCAGAGCCGAGTTTGGCTTCTTCGGGGTCGTTGTATAAACACGCGTGCAGACGCCACGCTTCTGTGGGTTGGCCTGCATGGCCGGTACCTTGTTGCGCTTCACCGGCGCAATGCGCGGCTTGCGGATCAACTGGTTTACGGTAGGCATTAACCGTCGTCCTCTTATCTCACTCGGGCCCGTTTCCAGGCATATACAAGCGCCGTTAGCATACGCGTTTGCGGGCAAGAAACCGCTCTCGCGGCTTTGCCCAATCAAATGCAGAGGAAGCAGTTTCCCGCCTCATGCGCGCCGGCAATGTTATTCGCTCGTAGAAACGAACCCTGTTTGAGGACATTGTCCAGGACGTGTCGTCCCGAAGCGGTAGCCCTCACATCGGCTCTGTGAGGCGGCTTCTACTGCGTGAGTCCCCTTTCGTCAACCCCGAAAGGCGGATGCGCTGGGATTAGTCGGCAGCTGGTGGTAAATCCACGGTCATGAGCAAGATAATTTCCTTCGTTGAAGCCGGCGTCTTGGATTCTTTCCGCAATCTTAATGCTAGACTGCTTGGCAACGACCGACAAACGCATGGAAGGCTGGAATCATGAAGATGGAATCAGGTGAGAACGACAACGAGTCGCCTCCGGTGACGATCATCGTCGGTCGCGCCTGGATGCAGAAGGACGGCGAGTCGGAGGAGGTTCACGTTCTGCTTGTTGCTCCCGACGATGACACGGCCGTTCGCACCGCGTTGGAAGCCCTATCTCGCGAGGGCTATGTCGAAGCGGAACTTGATCAGATCGGCGAGATGCAGGGAATGCCGGATGAAGAACCGCATGCCTCCGCCTATCAGGGTGCCGTTGAAGGCGAGATCGCGATTGTCCGGCTGACATAACAATCTGCGATTTGCTTAAACGAAAAAGGCCGCCCCGAAAGGCGGCCTTTTTTTATTGCTTGCTGTCCACCTTATTCGGCGGCGTTGGTCATGTCCGCCAACATCGGCTCGGCAACTTCCGAACCCGTCGACTTGCGGCGCTCGTCGAGGATCAGCTCATCGCGCGAGGTCGCGATACGGCGGATCTGCGTCATCTGACCGCCAGTACCGGCCGGGATGAGACGGCCGACGATGACGTTTTCCTTGAGACCCTGCAGCGTGTCCATCTTGCCGGCAACTGCCGCCTCGGTGAGAACGCGCGTGGTTTCCTGGAACGACGCTGCCGAGATGAAGGACGGCGTCTGCAGCGAGGCCTTGGTGATGCCGAGCAACACCGGCTGACCTGCGGCCGGCGTCTTGCCCTCCTCGATCAGGCGATCGTTGATCTCGTCGAGTTCGACCTGATCGACGTGATCGCCCGGGATGTAGGTCGAGTCGCCCTGCTCCGTGATCTCAACCTTCTGCAGCATCTGGCGAACGATCACCTCGATGTGCTTGTCGTTGATCAACACGCCCTGCAGTCGGTACACTTCCTGGATCTCGTTCACGAGGTAGGAAGCCAGCGCCTCGACGCCCTTGATGGCAAGGATGTCGTGCGGTGCCGGATTGCCGTCCAGGATGTAGTCGCCCTTCTCGATGACGTCGCCGTCCTGAAGATGGAACGGCTTGCCTTTCGGGATGAGATACTCGACCGGCTCCATGGCCTCGTCATGCGGCTCGATCACGATGCGACGCTTGTTCTTGTAGTCGCGACCGAAACGAACCGTACCGTCGATCTCGGCGATAACCGCGCAATCCTTCGGACGACGCGCTTCGAAGAGTTCCGCCACGCGCGGCAGACCGCCCGTGATGTCCTTCGTCTTGGCGCTTTCCATCGGAATACGAGCCAGCACGTCGCCAGGCTTGACGGATGCACCGGGCTCCACCGACAGGATGGCTTCCACCGACAACATGAAGCGAGCGTCGCCGCCACGTGCCAGCTTGGCAATCTTGCCCTTGGCATCGAACACCGTGATCGCCGGCTTGAGATCCGAACCACGCGGCGTCGAACGCCAGTCGATGACCTCACGCTTGGTGATGCCGGTTGCCTCGTCCGCCGTTTCCTGCACGGAGATGCCGTCCACCAGATCTTCGAACTCCACGCGGCCTTCCAGCTCGGTGAGGATCGGACGGGTATACGGATCCCATTCGGCAATACGCTGACCACGACGAACTGCATCTCCGTCATCGACGTAAATGCGCGAACCGTAGGTCACGCGGTGGGTCGCACGCTCCTTGCCCGTCTCATCCAGAATGAGAACAGCCATGTTGCGGCCCATGACAATCAGATTGCCATCGGAATTGCGCACCACGTTGCGGTTGCGGATCTGCACCTGGCCTTCATACGAAGCTTCCAGGAACGACTGATCGACGACCTGCGCCGTGCCGCCCATGTGGAAGGTACGCATGGTGAGCTGGGTGCCCGGCTCGCCAATCGACTGAGCCGCGATAACGCCGACCGCTTCGCCCTGGTTGACCGGGGTACCGCGTGCCAGATCGCGCCCGTAGCAGACGGCGCAAACGCCGACGCGCACTTCGCAAGTCAGAGCCGAGCGGATGCGAACAGCCTGGATGCCAGCCTTTTCGATCTTCTCGATGTCGCGCTCGTCCATCAGCGTGCCGGCCTTCACCAGCAGATCGCCCGACAGCGGATGGTTCACGTCGTCCAAAGCCGTACGGCCAAGGATGCGCTGACCGAGCGATGCCACAACCTGACCAGCATCCACGATCGGCTGCATGGTAAGGCCCTTCTCGGTGCCGCAGTCGATTGCATTGACGATGCAATCCTGCGCCACGTCAACGAGGCGGCGGGTCAGGTAACCCGAGTTCGCGGTCTTCAAGGCGGTGTCGGCGAGGCCCTTACGGGCACCGTGGGTCGAGTTGAAGTACTCGAGAACGGTCAGACCTTCCTTGAAGTTCGAGATGATCGGCGTTTCGATGATCTCGCCCGACGGCTTGGCCATGAGGCCGCGCATGCCGGCAAGCTGACGCATCTGCGTTGGCGAACCACGAGCACCCGAATGGCTCATCATGTAGATCGAGTTCATCGGCTTTTGACGGCCGTCTTCGTTGAACTCGACCGCCTTGATGCGGCCCATCATTTCCTCGGCGACCTTTTCCGAGCACTTGGCCCAGGCGTCGACCACCTTGTTGTACTTTTCGCCCTGAGTGATCAGGCCGTCATTGTACTGCTGCTCATATTCCTTCGCGAGCGTCTCGGTGTCCGAAACCAGCTTTTCCTTGGTGTCCGGAATAACCATGTCGTCCTTACCGAACGAAATGCCGGCGCGGCAGGCATGGCTGAAGCCGAGTGCCATGATGCGATCGCAGAAGATCACCGTCTCTTTCTGACCGCAGTGGCGATAAACCGTGTCGATCATCTTGGAGATGTTCTTCTTGGTCATCTCCTGGTTCGCGGTGTCGAAAGGAACGTTGACGTTCTTGGGCAGCAGCTCGGCGATGATCATGCGGCCAGGCGTCGTGTCATGGATCTTCGACACGACGTTGCCTTGCGCATCAACGGTCTTGAAGCGACCCTTAATCTTGGCGTGGAGCGTGACCGCCTTGGTTTCAAGAGCGTGCTGAAGCTCGCCCATATCCGCAAAGACCATGCCCTCGCCCGGCTCGTTCTGGTTGACGATCGACAGGTAGTACAGACCCAGCACCATGTCCTGCGACGGCACGATGACCGGCGCACCGGAAGCCGGATGCAGGATGTTGTTGGTCGACATCATCAAAACGCGCGCTTCGAGCTGTGCTTCGAGCGACAGCGGCACGTGAACGGCCATCTGGTCGCCGTCGAAGTCAGCATTGAAGGCGGTGCAGACCAGCGGGTGAAGCTGGATTGCCTTGCCTTCGATCAGCGTGGGTTCGAATGCCTGGATACCAAGACGGTGCAGCGTCGGCGCGCGGTTCAGAAGAACCGGATGCTCGCGAATGACCTCGTCGAGGATATCCCAGACTTCCGGACGCTCCTTCTCGACCAGCTTCTTGGCCTGCTTGACGGTCGAGGAATAACCCTTGGCGTCGAGGCGGGCATAGATGAAGGGCTTGAACAGCTCGAGCGCCATCTTCTTCGGCAGGCCGCACTGGTGCAGCTTGAGCTCCGGACCGGTCACGATAACCGAACGGCCGGAATAATCGACGCGCTTGCCGAGCAGGTTCTGGCGGAAGCGGCCCTGCTTGCCCTTCAGCATGTCGGACAGCGACTTCAGCGGACGCTTGTTGGCACCCGTGATGACGCGGCCGCGGCGGCCGTTGTCGAACAGCGCATCCACCGCTTCCTGAAGCATGCGCTTCTCGT
>DCDI01000027.1:0-25052 GCA_002316345.1 Phyllobacteriaceae bacterium UBA1059
CCCACATCCGTCCTCTCAACGAGATCGCCAAGCGGCGTGGTCAGACGCTGGCGCAGATGGCGCTCGCCTGGGTGCTGCGCGGCGGCCGCGTGACCTCCGCGCTGATCGGCGCCAGCCGGCCGGAACAGGTGGTGGACTGCGTCGGCGCACTCGGCAATCTCGACTTCACCGCCGAAGAACTGGCCGAGATCGACCGCTATGCGGTGGATGCCGGCATCAACCTTTGGGCAAAGTCGGCCGAGCTTTAAGCACTCGCTTTCGGCGACACGTAGATCCGCGTCAGACTGCGCATGGGAATGGATATCGCCATGCGCAGGCCATCCGGTGCGAAGGTCGGGATCAGCGTCCCGCCCATCTGGGCGTTGACGCTGAGCGCCATCAGTTTGGTGCCGAACCCCGACGGCGTCGTGGGTTCCGCCACCACCGGTCCGCCGCTTTCGATCCAGTCCATGTGGTAGGTTTCGCTATCCTGATCGACCCGCGTTTCCAGCGTGATCGATCCGGTGTTGTTGGCCAGCGCTCCGTATTTCGCGGCATTGGTCGCCAGTTCGTGGAACAGCAGCGCCAACGGCGTAGCGGCGCGGTCATCGATCGGGACATCCTCGCCGCGGAAGATCAGCCTTGTCGCATCCGTGCCGTAAGGCGAAAGCAGGTCGGCCACCAGCGCATGCATCGTGGTGTCCACGCCGGCCACGCGCGACACATGGCTGTGCGGCCTCACGAAGTCATGAGCGCGCCCCAAGGCTGCGATGCGCTGGCGCAACTCGCCGACAACCGGGGCCATTTCCGGATATTGACGGCCCGACAAGGACACCAGGCCGGTCAGCACTGCGAAGATGTTCTTGATGCGGTGGCTGAGTTCCTGCGCGACGATCTCGCGTTCCACCGCCGCGATCTTGCTTTCATGAATGTCCGTGCAGGTGCCGAACCAGCGCATGATCGTGCCGTCGGCCTCCCGGATCGGCAAAGCGCGCCCCAGCGTCCAGCGATATTGCCCGGAGCGATGGCGCAGCCGGTATTCGATTTCGTAGGGGTCGCCGGTTGCCAGGCAGTGGCGCCACTGCTCCCACGCCCGCTGCTGATCCTCGGGATGGAACACGCCATTCCATTCCTCGCCATCGGTGGAGCCTTCCGGCATGCCGGTGAACTCGTACCAGCGCGCGTTGTAATAATCGTGATAGCCGTCGGGGCGCGTCGACCACACCATCTGCGGCATCGTATCGGCGATGGCGCGAAACCGCGCTTCACTGTCGATCAGCGCCATTTCCGTTGATTTGCGCTCGGTGATGTCGACCGTGACACCCGGCAGCCGCTCGGCCTTGCCGTCCTCGCCCGGAAACACACGGCCGACAGCCAGCACCCAGCGCTCGATGCCTTGGCGGTCCTGAACGCGATATTCCACGCGCACTGGGCCAAGCTCCTGGATGGCACTGTCGATTGCCTGTTGGAGGAGCGGCCGGTCAGCGGCGTTCACGCCGGCAGTGAAATCGCCAAGCGGAGCGCCGCGCGCGGCCGCTGCGGGATCATCGCCGTAAAGCTCGGCAAAGTTGCGGTTGGCGACGACCTGATCCCTGCGGATGTCCCAGTCCCAGGTGCCGACAATGCCGGCCGCATCGAGCGCAAAGGACATGGTTTCGCGACTGGCGGCGAGCTGCTGTTCGGCTTCCACCCGCTCCGTGATCTCGTTGACCATAACGAGGCCGCCAAGCACCTCGCCGGAGCGTTCGGTGATCGGGATATATTCGAGGTCGAGCCAAAGATCCTTCAACTCGCCGGTGCGGTTGAGTTGGAGCTTCATGCCCTTGTAGCCGAAGGTCTCGCCCTGGCTCAGCCGCCGGACATTCTCCCGGTTGAAGTCGGCGATTTCTGGAAAGGCCTGCGCGGCAGGAATGCCAATCAGGCTCTTGTAGCGCGGCCCGGCAAAGGCAGCATAAGCGTCGTTGAAGATCAGCAGGCCTTCGGGGCCGATCAGCAAGACCATCGGCGTATCGGAAGACAGCATCAGGCGCACCGTGGTGCCGATCGTTTCCGGCCATGTCCCGATTGGCCCCGAGCTCGTTGTCGACCAGTCGAAGCGGTCGATCAGGTCATGCATGAAGCTGGTGGCAAGGTGCTGCGGCAGCTTGGTGCGGTCGTTGGCGATAATGCGGTTATGCATGAAGTCTCGTCGAACGGGTTGCGGCTTCGGGCTCAAAAGGATCATGCGCGAGAGCCACGCCGCCCGGGGTCACGATGAACGCCCAAGCGGGTGTCGCGTTCCGGCAGGCAATTGCCGGGTTTTCCTCCTCCTGATCCTCCTCCTGCCACAGGATAGAGCCGGCTGTGCGAAAGTCCCGTCACGAAGTGGAAAAAGCCGCACAAAACCCTATATTCTCATGACATTCAGAAGCGATTCGCCACACGAATTTGCAATGCGCGCATTGCGCCGAATTCCGACGGCCTCGAAGCGGAAGTATTCATGTCTGACCAGCCCGAAACAAACGGCGTTCAAGCCGAATATGGCGCCGATTCCATCAAGGTCCTGAAGGGCCTGGATGCCGTGCGCAAACGGCCGGGCATGTATATCGGCGATACCGATGACGGCTCGGGCCTGCATCACATGGTCTACGAGGTCGTGGACAATGCGATCGACGAGGCGCTGGCCGGGCATGCCACGCTGGTCACGGTGACGCTGAACGCCGATGGCTCCTGCACGGTCACCGACAACGGGCGCGGCATTCCCACCGACATGCATGAGGAAGGCGTTTCTGCCGCCGAAGTCATCATGACCCAACTGCATGCCGGCGGTAAGTTCGACCAGAACTCCTACAAGGTGTCGGGCGGTCTGCACGGCGTTGGCGTTTCGGTGGTCAACGCGCTTTCGGTGTGGCTGAAGCTCAAGGTGCGCCGTAAGGGCAAGATCCACGACATCAGCTTCACCCATGGCGTGGCCGACGCGCCGCTGGAAGTCACGGGTGACGCCGGCGACGAGACCGGCACGGAAGTCACCTTCCTGCCCTCGTCCGAAACCTTTACCATGGTGGAGTTCGATTACAACACGCTGGAACACCGGCTGCGCGAACTCGCCTTCCTGAATTCCGGCGTCCGCATCCTGCTGACCGATCGCCGTCCGGCCGATGTGAAAACCACCGAGCTGATTTACGAAGGCGGTTTGGAAGAGTTCGTCAAATATCTCGACCGCGCCAAGAAGGCGCTGATCCCCGCGCCGATCGCCATCAAGGCCGAGCGCGACGGCATCACGGTGGAAGTCGCGATGTGGTGGAACGACAGCTACCATGAAAACGTGCTGTGCTTCACCAACAACATTCCGCAACGCGATGGCGGCACGCACCTTGCCGGCTTCCGTGGCGCGCTGACGCGCCAGGTGACCGGCTATGGCGACAGTTCCGGCCTGACCAAGAAGGAAAAGGTTTCGCTCACCGGCGACGATTGTCGCGAAGGCCTGACCGCCGTGCTTTCGGTGAAGGTGCCGGATCCTAAATTCTCGTCGCAGACCAAGGACAAGCTGGTGTCCTCGGAAGTGCGGCCGGTGGTGGAAAGCCTCGTCAACGAAGCGCTCGGCACCTGGTTGGAAGAGCATCCGACTGAAGGCAAGGTGCTGATCGACAAGGTGATCCAAGCTGCGGCAGCACGCGAAGCGGCCCGCAAGGCACGCGAAATGACGCGCAAGAGCACGCTGTCGATCACCTCGCTGCCGGGCAAGCTGGCCGATTGCCAGGAACGCGATCCCGCCAAGTCCGAAATCTTCATCGTCGAGGGTGACTCGGCAGGTGGCTCGGCCAAGGGTGGCCGTTCGCGCCAGAACCAGGCGATCCTGCCGCTGCGCGGCAAGATCCTCAATGTCGAGCGCGCCCGGTTCGACCGCATGTTGTCGTCCGAAATGATCGGCACGATGATCACCGCGCTGGGCACCGGCATCGGCAAGGACGAGTTCAACGCCGACAAGCTACGTTACCACAAGATCATCATCATGACGGACGCCGACGTCGATGGCGCCCATATCCGCACCCTGCTCCTGACCTTCTTCTTCCGCCAGATGCCGGAGCTGATCGAGCGCGGTCATCTCTACATCGCCCAGCCGCCGCTCTACAAAGTCACGCGCGGCAAGAGCTCGCAATATATCAAGGACCAGCCGGCCTTCGAGGACTACCTGATCGACAACGGTCTAGACGAAGCCACGCTGAACCTCGGTTCGGGCGAAGTGCGCGCCGGCGGCGATCTCGACTCCGTCGTGCATGACGCCTTGCAGGTGCGCGGCCTCATCAACGGCCTGCATTCCCGCTACAACCGCATGGTGGTGGAACAGGCAGCGATTGCGGGTGCCTTGAAGCCGGAACTGCTGGACGATCTCGGCCGCGCCAACGCGCTGGCCGAAGAGGTCGCCAAGCGCCTCGATGCCGTCTCGGAAGAAACCGAACGCGGCTGGACCGGCCGGACCAACCCGTCCAACGAAGGCACCGGCGGTTTCGTGTTCGAGCGCACCGTGCGCGGCGTGAAGGAAGCCGCTGTGCTCGATGCCGGCCTGCTAAGCTCGGCCGATGCCCGCGCCATGGACCGCTTCGCCGAGCGTCTTGGCGAGATCTACAAGACCCCGCCGGTTCTGCGCCGCAAGGACATCAACGAGATGATCAGCGGCCCGCTGCATCTCCTCGACGTCGTGTTTGCATCCGGCCGCAAGGGCCTGACCATGCAGCGCTACAAGGGCTTGGGCGAAATGAACGCCGAGCAGCTGTGGGAAACCACGCTCGACCCCAACGTCCGCTCGCTGCTCCAGGTCAAGGTCAACGACGCCACCGACGCCGACTCCCTCTTCGCCCGCCTGATGGGCGACGACGTCGAACCCCGCCGCGACTTCATCCAGGACAACGCCCTGTCGGTGGCCAATCTGGACGTTTGATCTGGCTGCCGAACTCAATCTCTCCTTCTTCGCGCGACCGGCTCTTACAGTCGCGCCGGATCTGATCGGCTGCCTCTTCGGCGTCGGCGAAGCCACCGGCGTCATCGTCGAAACGGAAGCCTATGAGCCGGACGATCCGGCGTCGCACTCCTTTCGCGGCCAGACCCTGCGCAACAAGGCGATGTTCGGTTCGCCGGGTACCGCTTACATCTATCGCTCCTATGGCATTCATTGGTGCTTCAACATTACCTGCCTTCCCGGCAGCGCGGTGCTGCTGCGCGCGATCGAGCCGACTGGGGGTCTTCACCTCATGCGGGAACGTCGGGGAATGGACGCCTTGCGGTTGCTGTGTTCGGGGCCGGGCAAGCTGTGCCAGGCACTCGGCATTGACATCACGCTCGATGGTCGGACGCTGGATCAACCACCCTTCACCTTCCGCCATCAGGCGCCGGCTGGCTCGCTTGTCGCCGGTCCTCGCATCGGCATCACCAAGGCGGCCGAGCAGCCATGGCGCTTCGGCCTGAAAGGCTCAGCCTTCCTGAGCAAACGATTCTAGGATCAGCAACCGTTTCCATTCAGGTGGGCAACATCTTGGAACGATTCAACTTCTCCGTCTTTCTAGAAGGAAGACGCGTAGGAGTTTGGAAACGTGGCACCGCGGGCAAACTGGAAAGGCTTCCTCAAGGTCGGGGCGCTGAGCTGCCCGGTGGCGCTTTATACGGCGGTCTCGACCTCCGAGCGCATCGCCTTCCACACGCTCAACCGCAAGACCGGCAACCGCGTCCATCGCCAATTCATCGATGCCGAGACCGGCAAGCCCGTCGAAAAAGACGACCAGATCAAGGGCTACGAGGTCAATCAGGGCGATTACATCACGCTGGAACCGGATGAGGTCGCAAGCGCGGTGCCAGACAGCGACAAGACGCTCGCCGTTGAGGCCTTTGTCACCTGCAGCGACATTGACGATGTTTACCTCGACCGCCCCTATTACCTCGCCCCAGCCGACAAGGGCGCTCAGGAGGCCTTTGCCCTGATCCGCGGAGGCCTCGCCAAGTCCAAGTCGGCGGCCTTTGCCAAGACCGTCTTGTTCCGCCGCGTCCGCAACCTCCTGATCCGCCCGCACAATGACGGGCTGATCGCGACGACGCTGAACTTCGACTACGAGGTGCGGTCTGCGAAGGAAGCTTTTGCGGATATGTCGGACACCAAGATCGCGGGGGAGATGCTCGATCTCGCCAAGCACATCATCAACACCAAATCCGGCAAGTTCGATCCCAAGAACTTTGACGACCGTTATGAATCGGCTCTCGCCGAACTGGTGAAGGCCAAGATGGAAGGTCGCGACTTCAAGGCTGCCAAGCCGAAGGCGCCCGCCAAGGTCGTCGACCTCATGGATGCTCTGCGCCGCAGCGCCGAAGGTGCTGGCGCCAAGGCCGCGCCTAAGAAGACCACTACCAAGAAGGCTCCTGCCCGCAAACCCGCTGCGGCCAAGCGCGCCAAGGCCGAACCGCAGCGCAAGGCGTCCTGATCATGGCGCTCGAGGACTATCACAGCAAGCGCAACTTCGACCAAACCGCCGAACCGCGCGGCGGCAAGGTCAAGAAAGCCTCCGGCAACAGCTTCTGCATCCAGAAGCATGATGCCCCCCGCCTGCATTACGACTTCCGCCTCGAACTCGACGGCGTGCTAAAAAGCTGGGCGGTGACGCGGGGTCCGAGCCTCGACACATCCGAGAAGCGGCTGGCTGTTCAGACCGAAGACCATCCGCTGGAATATGGCGACTTCGAAGGCACGATCCCGCAAGGCGAGTATGGCGGCGGGACGGTTCTGCTCTGGGATAGGGGAACCTGGAAGCCGACTTACGATCCGCACAAAGGTCTCGCCAAGGGTCATCTCGAATTCGAGCTGGAGGGCGAAAAACTCTCCGGGCGATGGCACCTCGTGAAGATGCCGCGACGGGCCCGCGAGAAGCGCGACAACTGGTTGTTGATCAAAGCTGATGATGCTTTCGCCAGGTCGGCGGACGACGGCGACATTCTCGAAGAGCGGGAAAAATCGGTAAAAACCGGGAGAAATCTGGATGAAATTGCCGGTGAAATGCCGGGATGGTCGTCCAAAACGGGAAAAATAGAGCGCAAAATTCCCGAAAAATCCGCCTCTGCGAAGCCAAAACGGACACGTTCCACGAAGGCAGCGGAGCCGTCGAGCGCGCCTTCGATCAAAGGCGGAAAGCAGGCCGAACTCCCCGACTTCATCCCGCCGGGTTTGGCGACGCTGGTTGCGAAGGCACCGAGTGGAAAGCGCTGGATCCACGAGATCAAATTCGATGGCTACCGTCTGCAAGCGCGGATCGATCACGGCAAGGTCAAGCTTATGACCCGTACCGGGCTCGACTGGACGGCCAAGTTCGGCGCAGCTGTGGTGGATGCACTGAAGGCCTTGCCTGCCGAAACCGCCCTGCTCGACGGCGAGCTGGTAGTGGAAACGCAGAGCGGCACGTCGGATTTCTCCGCGCTGCAGGCCGATCTCAGCGAAGGCAAAAGCGACCGCTTCATCTATTATGCCTTTGATCTCATGCACTTGGATGGTCAGGATCTTACCGGCGCCAAGCTGATCGATCGCAAGGCTGAGCTGGAGCGGATCGTCGGCTCGGAAGGCGGCGTGGTGCGCTATTCCAGCCACTTCACCGTGGAAGGCGAGGTGGTGAAGGCGCATGCGTGCAAGCTCAATCTGGAAGGCGTCATATCCAAGATCGCGGATGATCCCTACCCCGCCGGACGGTCGAAAAGCTGGGTGAAATCAAAGTGTTCTAGCCGGCAGGAGTTCGTCATCGCCGGTTATGTGCCGTCCACCGTGGACAAGCGGATGATCGGCTCGCTCGTGCTTGGCGTCTATGAAGATGGCGACTTGCAGCATATCGGCCGCGTCGGAACGGGTTATAGCCGCAAGGTGGCCGGCGAGTTGTTCAAAAGGCTCGATGCAATCAAAATTGCCAAGAGCCCTTTCCCCGCCAAGCTGCCGGCGGAAGCGCGGCGCGATGTCGTGTTCGTGGAACCGCAGCTTGTTGCCGAGATCGAGTTCCGCGGCTGGACCGGCGACCACAATCTGCGCCATGCCTCGTTCCGCGGTCTGCGTGAAGACAAGCCGGCGGCGGAGGTCGTCAAAGAGGAACCGATCGCGACCGTAAAGGCCGAAGAAACAAAGGTTTCGCGGAAACCTGCCGCGCTTCCCTCAAGCGTCAAGCTGACCCATCCCGAGCGCATCTATTGGCCCGAAGACGGCGTCACCAAAGAAGGCCTCGCCAACTACTACGCGGAAGTCTGGCGATCCATGGCGCCCTTCGTGCTGAACCGGCCACTGGCCTTGCTGCGTTGCCCCGACACGATCCACGGCCAATGCTTCTTCCAGAAGCATGTCTGGCGCGGCGCCAACAGGGCAATCAAGCTGTTCAAGGATCCCAAGGATGAAGCGGACGAAGAACCGCTGGTGATGATCGATGGGCTCGATGGATTGATCGGCCTAGTTCAGGCCGGTGCGCTGGAAATCCACCCCTGGGGCTCGACAGTCGAGGCATTGGAACAGCCGGACACGATCATCATGGATCTCGATCCCGGTGAAGGCGTGAGTTGGGAGCGCATCTGCGATGGCGCGCGTGAGATCAAGGAGCGCATGGAAGCGGTCGGCCTCGCAGCCTTCGTGAAGACGTCTGGCGGCAAGGGCCTGCATGTGGTGTCGCCGCTGACGCCCAAGGCTGACTGGGACACGGTGAAGGCCTTTACCAAGCAGATGGCGGAAGCCATGGCGGCCGACAGTCCGGACGAGTATGTTTCGGTGATCACGAAATCCAAGCGCACCAACAAGATCCTGGTGGATTATCTGCGTAATGGCCGCAACGCCACGGCGGTAGCCGCCTATTCCTCACGCGCAAGAACCGGTGCAGCGGTGTCAATGCCGATCGAATGGGATGAGCTGGGACCTGAGATCAGCCCGGCCGGCTTCACCGTGGTGAATGCGCCTGATCATGTCGCCAACCGAAAGCGGGATCCGTGGGGCGATTTCCTGAGCGCCGCGCGACCGCTGCCAGCCACCAAGACAAGGGCCAGGAAGCGCTAGCTTTCAGCGCTTTTTGGCCGGCTTCTTCTCGCCTTCGGCTTCCAGGCTCTTCTTCAGCGCATCCATGATGGAGATGACGTTGGAGCCGGATTCCTGCGGCTCTTCCGCCTTCTTCTTCGGCTTGGCCTTGCGGCCCTTTTTCTTGGCTTCGATGATGTCGAGCAGCTTGTCCTGCACGGGGTCTTCGGCGAATTTCGGGGTCCAGTCTTGTGTACGCTCGCCGATGACCTTCTTGATCATCGTGAGCTCTTTGGTGTCGACCTTCTTCTCGCCGATACCGCCAAAGTAAGCGTCTTCGTCACGCACTTCGTCGCCATAATGCAGGGTCCACAAAATGATGCCCTTGTCGCGCGCTTCCAGCATCACGGCGCGCTCGCGGCGATACATCACCAGTCGGGAAATGCCGACCTTGCCGGTTTCGGCCATTGCGTCGCGGATCACGGAGAAGGCTTCCTCGCCGACCTCGTCATCGGGCACAAGGAAATGCGGCTTGTCGTAATAGATCCAGCCAATGTCTTCCTTCGGCACGAAGGTTTCGATGTCGATGGTGCGGGTGGAATCCAGCGCAACCGCGTCGATCTCGTCATCTTCCAGCATGACGAAATCGTCTTCGCCGCGCGGATAGCCCTTCACCTCGTCTTCGTCCGATACCGGCTTGTTGGTGACGGCATCGACATATTGCGTGGTGATGCGGTTACCGGTCTGGCGATTGAGCGTGTGGAACTTGACCTTGGCGTTCTCGGTCGTGGCCGGCGTCATCGCCACCGGGCAGGTGACGAGCGAGAGCTTGAGATAGCCCTTCCAGAACGAACGCGGCGCCATGGTTGAACTCCAGACATGAACAACAAGGACATGAACAACTCCAGGCAAGAACTAGCTGGCTTTGTTGCGGTTCCCTCAGCGCCACGGCGATCCGCAGCTAGGCGCAAAGCTCCCGGCGCGCGCCTGCGGCAGATTGTGCGTTGACCTTCCCCTTACTGGAAACCTTAGCCTCCGCCGATCATCAACGCTGCCCGCGAAGGTTCTCCCATGAAAACGCTTCCTCTTTCCCTTGCCGCTCTCGGCCTTCTTTCGCTGTCCGGTCTTGCTGTTGCTCAGGATCATTCCGGTCATATGTCCGGCCATGAAGGTCACACGATGAGCGAAGCGAGTGACGCCGATGCAGCCCCGTCCACGAAGGCGTTCGAGGATGCCAATGCGGCGATGCATGAGGCCATGGCGATCGACTTTACCGGCAGTCCCGATGTGGACTTCGTGCGCTCGATGATCCCGCACCACGAGGGGGCTGTGGCCATGGCCAAGGTCCAGCTGCAATACGGCAAGGATCCGGAACTGCGGAAGCTCGCCGAGGAAGTCGTGGCGGCGCAGGAACCTGAAATTGCCGCCATGAAAGCATGGGTGGCAAAAAACGCGAAGTAAGGTCTCGACCTATACTTATGTTCTTGTTTTGTGCTGAATTCCCAGACACTTATGGTGAATTCAGCATTTAAGTAAAATTTTACGCTGCCCCGCGCAAACTATGACTTGTCCGGCTTTTGCTGGAACCGTTCGAAAGTCATCGAGTTTCCCGAGTGTCAGGAGTAGCGGAATGATGACGCAGGCAAACACCAAGAAGGGCGTTGAGGTAGCGGGCGCTGCCAATCTGAGGCGGCAGATCCGCACAGAAACCAATAGCCGTTTTCTGCACAATCTCCCCGCCTTCAAGACGGAGCGCACGCTGCCGGACGATCTTGAAGTCCTGCTCGACCGCCTTGATCAGGCTGACCGGATTCGTCGCCTGAGCTAAGTTCGATTGCTGGCGGGAGCAACCCGCCGCCAGGAATAGCCGGCGCCTTTTTCTTCCGGCGTAACAGCGGGCTGGTAGCGCTGCTCGATGCCGCCCACCCGCCCTTCGGCCAGACGCTTCAAGGCCGTGGGGTTCGATACTTCGAACTCGGTGAAGCCCAGCCGCAGCATATGCGGGACCTGATCGATCAGCACATCGCCCGTAGCGCGCAACACGCCTTCAAAATCATATCGCGCACGCAGCAGTTCCGCCTTTGAGAAACTGCGGCCATCGCTAAACGCCGGGAACGACAGTGCCACAAGCTTCAAGTCGGGCAGGAACGGCACGAGATCGTCCAGCGGCTCGCCGGGCTGAACGGAGACACCGAGACGGCCGCGCAGGGAGGCGCGGCGTTCCTCATCGAGATTGAGGAAGGTCAGCAGCGGCAGGATCACGCCTGTGTTGGTATCGTCTGCTGCTCCGACATCGTCGCCATGGATCCAGGTATCGTCATCGCGGAACCCTCGCGGGGTCCACAAACGCCAGGCCGGCTTTTCTGGGGAAGTCGTGTCGGTCATGTCAGTTCCGGAAGCATGCGGTCAGAGCGTCGAAGAGGTCAGGGACGCATCGAGGCCGGAGAGGTGAATACCACATTCGGTCTTGGCCTGCCCCGCCCAGCGGCCCGAGCGCGGGTCTTCACCGGGCGCCACCGGCTGGGTGCAGGGAAAGCAGCCGATCGACAGGTAGCCGTAGGCAACCAGCGGGTTCTCGCGCAAGGCATGGGCGCGCATGTAAGCGGCCTGGTCAGACGTGGTCCAGCTTGCCAGCGGATTGATGCGCACGCGGCTGCCGACAGCCTCAAACACGGGAATGGCGTTGCGGGTGGAAGCCTGATGCCGCTTGCGGCCGGTCAGCCAGGCCTTGAAAGGTGCAACACCCCGCGCCATAGGCTCGACCTTGCGGACATCGCAGCATGCGTCGGTGCTGGTCTTGTGAAGCAGGCCCGTGGGATCTTCGACGGCGAGGCGTGTTTCGTCCGGCTGGACGATCTGCAGGTTGCTGAGGCCGAGATCGGCCGCGAGCGCATCGCGATATTGCAGGGTCTCGCCGAAGTGGTGGCCGGTATCGAGAAAGAGCACCGGCACTGATGGGTCCACGGTGGCGACGATGTGCAGGAGCGCTGCGGAGTCCGCGCCGAAGGATGACACGGCGGCCAGGCCATCCAGACCGAAGCGATCGAGCGCGACCTGGATGATTTCTTCCGGCTCCAAACGGCCGTAGCGGCCTTCCAACTCGGCTGCGACAGCAAGTGCCGAAACGGCCTCGTCGCGTTGGCCGGTCTCACGCTGCTTTTGCGTCAGCTCCATAAAGGGCCTCCTTGAAGGGTGCGGAGCCGACCCGGCGATACGCATCCAGGAAGCGCTCGGACGGATCGGTGCGCAGGCCGAGATAGGTGTCGACGATGGTTTCGATCGCATCGGTCACGTCTTCGGGCGCAAAGCCGCGGCCGATGATCTCGCCGATCGAGGTGTGCTCGTCGCCCGAACCGCCCAGCGTGATCTGGTACAGCTCGGCGCCTTTCTTTTCCACGCCGAGAATGCCGATATGGCCGACATGATGATGGCCGCAGGCATTGATGCAGCCGGAGATCTTGAGCTTCAGCTCGCCGATCTCGCGCTGTCGCTCCAGTGACGCAAAGCGGCGGGAAATATCCTGCGCAACGGGAATCGAGCGGGCATTGGCGAGCGCGCAGTAATCCAGACCCGGGCAGGCAATGATGTCCGAGATCAGGTTGGAGTTGGCGGTCGCCAGACCGATCTCAACCAGCGCGTCGAACACTGCCTTTAGATCGGCGCGGGCGACATGCGGCAGGATCAGGTTCTGCTCATGGCTGACGCGCAGTTCATCAAAGGCATAGCGCTCAACGATGTCGGCCACCGCATCCATTTGCGAGTCGGTGGCGTCACCGGGAATTTCGCCGATGCCCTTCAGCGAGATGGTGACGGCGGCATAATCGGGATTGTGGTGGGTAATGACGTTCTGGTTGAGCCAGGCCGCGAAATCGCGGCTGTCGAGCTGTGCCTGCTTGCACACCGCCTCGCCTTCAGGTCGGGCGAGCAGTTCCGGCGGCGCGAAGTAGGTTTCGATGGCGCGGATGTCGCTTTCGGGCAATTTCAGCTCGGTGTCGCGCAGGGCGTCGAACTCGGCTTCCACCTGGCGGGTCAGCTCTTCCGTGCCGGTTTCATGCACGAGGATCTTAATGCGTGCCTTGTATTTGTTGTCGCGGCGGCCGTGCAGATTATACACGCGCATCACGGCGGTGATGTAGGACAGCAGGTCCTTTTCGGGCAGGAAATCCCGGATCTTCTTGGCGATGATCGGCGTGCGGCCCTGACCGCCGCCGACATAAACGGAAAAGCCAAGTTCGCCGGCTTCGTTCTTCTTCAAATGCAGGCCGATGTCATGCACCTGTATCGCGGCACGGTCGCGCTCGGCACCGGTCACGGCAATCTTGAACTTGCGCGGCAGGAACGAGAATTCCGGATGCACCGACGACCACTGGCGCAGGATCTCGGCATATGGACGGGGATCGGCGACTTCGTCAGCGGCGGCACCGGCGAAATGGTCGGCGGTGACATTGCGGATGCAGTTGCCGGAGGTCTGGATCGCATGCATCTCGACGGTTGCGAGATCGCGCAGGATGGCCGGCATATCGGCCAGGGCCGGCCAGTTGAACTGGATGTTCTGGCGCGTGGTGAAGTGGCCGTAGCCCTTGTCATAGGTGCGCGCGATGTGGGCGAGCATGCGCAGCTGCTTCGACGACAGCGTGCCGTAAGGGATCGCGACGCGGAGCATGTAAGCGTGGAGCTGTAGGTAAACGCCGTTCATCAGGCGCAGCGGCTTGAAGGCGTCTTCGCTGATCTCACCGGCAAGCCGGCGCTGGACCTGGTCGCTGAACTCGGCGACCCGGTTGTTCACGAAGGACTGATCGAACTCGTCATAACGATACATGACAACGTGCTTTCGTGTGACGCCTTCAGGCGGCGGTGTTGGCGGAAGCGGCGCCGAAGCGCGCGGCCTTGCCAAAATGGAGATGGGTGGTCGGGCCGTTGGCGCGGATCTGTTCGCGCAGGCGGTTGGGACGAATTGCGCCATCGACCAGCGCGACGTCGATCAGGTTGACGTCCACGACCTCGTTATTGGCGAGCGCAGCCTTGCCGGCGGCATCCAGCCTGGCTTCGGTATCGGCATCCAGAGCACGCTCGGCGAACTGGATGTTCTCGACCCAGGAACGGTCGGCCGCCAGCCACACGGCTTCGCCGTCAACAAGGCGGTTCGCGGTCAGGATCTTCATGAGGCGTCCTTGGTCGGTCAAGCCGCCACCGGCGCCGGGATATGGGCGCTGAGCGGCGTGGATTTGTGGAAATTGGCGCCGGCAACCGCGTCGCCGATGATGGTCATGACGGGTCCGGTCAGATCCGTCCTTGCCTGCAGCGACGGGAGGTCGGCCAGCGTGCCATGGAACATGCGGCGCCCGGACTGGCTGGCATTTTCCACGACCGCGACGGCTGTGTCGGAAGCAAGACCGGCGGCCATCAGGCGCTCGGCGACATCGGCTGCGATGGAGCGCCCCATGTAAACGGCGACCGTCGCGCCTCCGATGGCGAGCTTGGCCCAGTCGGGCAGCACCTTGCCGCGCAGATCATGGCCGGTGGTGAAGACGATCGACGAAGACACGCCACGCAGGGTCAGCGGCAGTTCGAAATCGGCTGCGGCTGCGAAAGCGGAGGTAACGCCCGGCACGACCTCATAGGACACGCCGGCATCGCGCATTGCCTGCATTTCCTCGCCCGCGCGGCCGAAGATCAGCGGATCACCGCATTTCAAACGCACAACGCGCTTGCCGCCTTTCGCCAGTTCGACAAGGAGATCGTTGATCTCACCCTGGCTCCTGGAGTGGCAGCCCTTACGCTTGCCGGCGGCGATGCGTTCGGCATCGCGGCGGCCCATGGCAACCACGGCTTCCGGCACCAGCGCATCATGCACGATCACATCGGCCTGCATCAGGAGGCGCTGGGCGCGCAGGGTGAGCAGGTCCTCGGCACCTGGCCCGGCGCCGACGAGGGCGACATGACCGGTTATTTCATGGCGTTCCGCTAGCAGCGCATGGACGGCAGCGTGGGACGCATCGGCTTGGCCGCGCTCCAAGAGTTGCGCAGGCTTGCCATCAAAGAAGTCGGACCAGAACCGGCGGCGGGCATTACCCCTGGGCACGACATGCTCGACGCGGTGTCGATAGCTCGCAGCCATCGTCGCCAGGCGACCGAGCGAGGGGGGCAGCAGGGCGTCGATCTTGGCACGGATCATCTGCGCAAGAACGGGGCCGGCGCCTTCGGTGCCAATTGCTACGGCGACGGGTGCGCGGTTGATCAAAGCGGGCGTGAAGAAGTCGCAGAGGTCCGGACGATCCACGGCATTGACCGGCACGCCGAGTGCGCGCGCGAGATCAACAACGGCTCGATCGGCCTCTTTCTCGCCTGTTGCGGCGAACACCACGACGGCGCCGCGCAGGTGTTCGGCGGTTGGCTCAAGCGCCAGGTGCCGGACGGAGTTTTGTGCGATCCAGGCGGCGAAATCGGATTCCAGTTCAGGTGCGACTATCAACAGCTCGGCGCTCGACTGCACCATCAAACGGGCTTTCGCAAAAGCCTCATCCCCGCCGCCCGCGATCACCACGCAACGGCCGGCGACCTTCAGGAAAAAGGGGAAGGCATTCAGCTTTGTCGATTGGCTGGCAAAAGGCATGGCTTGGACTGCGCTGTTGATCTCTCATCATGCCAAACGAGCGCTCGAAATTGAAGGAACGGCCACGCCTTGAAAACGGATAATGTGGCAGTTATTTCTAGACACAAGGCCTTCGGCGCAAACTTCATCCAGAATTCAGCAGTAGCTTCTTAGGTGAGCGGAACTTCATGCTCCTAAGGCGGCGTGTTGGAATAAATGTGCCGCGTGCAGGCATGTTGATGGCATGTCGTTGCTCAGCCAGCCACCAAACAGTTGCTGGCACTGCAAAAATCAACCAAGGCCTGGCGTCAACTTAAGCTACGACCGACCGATCAGACGTGCTGGCCGCCGTTGATGTGGATTTCCGAGCCGGTGACGTAAGATGCCTGGCCGGAACACAGGAAGAAGATGATATCCGCCACTTCCGCCGTGGTGCCGAGACGACGCAGCGGGATCTGCTCGACGATCTTGTCGGTGCCAGGCGACAGGATCGAGGTGTCGATCTCGCCTGGCGCGATCGCGTTGACGCGGATGCCATGCGGGCCGAAGTCCGCCGCCATCTCGCGCGTCAAGGAGCCGAGAGCCGCCTTGGACGTGGCATAGGCAGTGCCGGCGAAGGGGTGAACGCGGGTGCCGGCGATGGAGCTGACGTTGACGATCGAGCCCTTTGCAGCCGACAACTCACGAAACAGGCCGCGCGCCAACATGATCGGCGCAAAGAAATTGACCTGGAACACATCGCGCCAGACATGCATCGGCGTTTCAATGGAGTTCATCCGCGCGCCGTCTTTCAGCTTGGGCGAAATGGCGGCGTTGTTGACCAGCGCGTGCAGCTCACCGCCATTGTCTTCCAGGCGATGGCGAATTTCGGCCACCGCGCTGCCGACATCTTCCGGATCGCTGAGGTCTATCTTGATGTGATCTTCCGGCCCCGACGGCCACGGGCAGTCTTCGGAAAAATCCTGCCGCGAACAGGTGATGACGCGCCAGCCTTCGCGCGAAAAGCGCTTCACGGTGGCATGGCCAATGCCGCGGCTCGCGCCGGTCAGCACAAGGGTCTTTCGGGTGTCAGGCTCGGCCATGATCGGGATCTCCAGAAGCCGCTATGTAGCGAATGACGGAGCGCATTGCGAGATGGGGTAACGCCGCTCCCGCATCAACATTCATCACCATGCGCAGAAAAACTTACTTGCCGAGAATGATCGACAGGATGCTCTTGCTGGACGCCGTGCCGCCGACATCCGTTTGCGGTCGGCGAATGGCGCCGGTGGCGGGGTTTTCTTGTTCATCGGCGCGAACGCCAACTGGCTGAGACGGCGGCATTGGCATAACCGGCTGTTGTTGTTCGGGCTCTGCCTGTTCCTCGGCCGATCTGAGGATGGCGTCGAGCTGCGGCTGGGCACGGTAGAACTCGACGCCGGGCAGCTTGACCGGCTGCAATCCCTCATGCGCGGCCGCCATAAAATCGTGCCAGGCAATGGTGGCCAGCGAGCCGCCGGTGGCATTCTTCATGGGCGAGCCGTTATCGTTGCCGAACCAGACACCCGTGGTGAGATTGGCGGTGTAGCCGACAAACCAAGCGTCGCGCGAGTTCTGGGTCGTGCCGGTTTTGCCGGCGGCCGGCCAGCCGAAGTCCGCGCGCTTGCCGGTGCCGGCTTCGATGGTGCGCGACATCATGGAATTCATCATGCCGACGATATCGGCGTGCACCACGCGCGGCGTGTCGGTGGCGCGGAAATCGTACAGCACCTCGCCCTTGGGCGTGGTGATGCGCTTGACGACATGAAGGTCCGCCTTGAAGCCGCCATTGGCATAAGGAACGTAAGCCGCCGTCAGTTCGAGTGGCGTGACGTCAGACGTGCCGAGCGCGATGGAGGCGTTGCGGTCGAGCTTGGAGTTGATGCCCATGCGGTGCGCGACTTCGATGACATTGTCGACGCCGGCTTCGCGGGCGAGCTGCGCGGCCACGGAATTCAGCGACTTCGACAGTGCTTCGGTCAGGGTGACGCGGCCGTAATAATGCCCCCCATAGTTTTCGGGCTTCCATTTGCCGATGGTGATCGGCGCATCGTTGCGGATCGATTCCGGGCGTGCGCCCTGTTCAAGAGCGGCCTGATACACAAAGGGCTTGAAGGCCGAGCCGGGCTGGCGCCGCGCGCCCGATGCGCGATCGAACTGGCTCGCGGCATAATCGCGGCCACCAACCATGGCGCGAATGGCGCCAGAATTGTCGATCGACACCAGCGCGCCCTGGCTCACCTTGTTCTTGGCGCCGTTTTCGTCGATCAGCGTGCGGATCGACAATTCGGCGAAATGCTGCAGCGTCTGGTCAATCGTGGTTTCCACCACGATGTCGCTGTTCACCTCGCCCACAAGCTCCGGCAGCGCATCCATGACGCGGTCCGCGACGTAGTTTTCCGAGCCGGTCCAGTAAGCGGCGGCTTTGGCGGCGGGCGTGCTCATGGCGGTCGCCAGTTCGCCATCGGCGATCACGCCCTGGTCGCGCATGGCGGCCAACACGATCTGAGCGCGATCTTCGGCAGCCTGCGGATCGCGGGCGGGTGACAAACGCGAAGGTGCCTTGAGCAGACCGGCCAGCAGTGCTGCCTGCGACAGGCTCACATCCTTGGCCGAAACGCCGAAGTAGCGGCGTGACGCCGCTTCCACGCCATACGATCCCGAGCCGAAATAGACCCGGTTCAGGTACATTTCGAGGATCTCGTCCTTGGTATGCTCATGCTCCAGCCACAGGGCAAGCATGACCTCCTGCACCTTGCGCTCCAGCGTGCGCTCGGGCTTCAGAAACAGATTTTTCGCAAGCTGCTGCGTCAGGGTCGAGCCGCCTTGGGCTACGCGGCCGCGCGCCAGGTTCTGGAACACTGCGCGGCCGAGACCCAGCGGATCGACGCCGAAATGCTGGTAAAAGCGGCGATCCTCGATCGCCACCACGGCCTGCGGGATATAGGGCGACATCTGCTTGAGACTGACCGCCTCACCGCCGGTGGCGCCGCGATTGGCGATCAGCATGCCATCGACGGCAACGATCTTTACGTTGGGCGGACGGTCGGGGATTTCCCAGGTCGTGGCGCTTGGCATGCGCGCGGCATAAAACGCCATGAGGCCAACCATGGCAATGCCGCCCCACAGGCAAAGCACCAAACCCCAGTAGATCGCGCGGCTGAACAGGCCGAAGCCGCCGCGCCGCCGTTTGCCACCCCGTGCGGATCTTGTGCGGGGCTCTGCGGCCTTTTTGGCCTTGGTCTTAGGCTGGCGCACAATGCGGTCGTCCGAACTGACCGACAGCCCGTCGCTTGCGGATGGCGCGCCAAAGTTCGGCTCGATCCGTCCGCCGCCTTTGCGTTTTGCCGCCATCCGTAAGTGCCCCTCAGTCCTGCCGTGCCTCGGCGTGGCTGCAGGGTAAATGCGGCGCCTTTAGGGGCGGTTAACCCTCGCAGCGTGAAGGGCTTTTGCTTTAATCCACCTTTCAGGCCCTTGGCGTAAACACCAACGCAACATGGCTGAGGAGATGGCTGGAATGGCGGCTGCGGGAGTGGAGCGGGTCGACTGGGTTGATACGGCCAAAGGCCTTTGCATCATCTTCGTGGTGATGGTGCATGCGGTGCTGGGCGTGGAACTCGCGGCTGGCCAACAAGGCTGGATGCATCATGTCGTGACCTGGGCGCGGCCCTTCCGCATGCCCGACTTCTTCATGATATCCGGCCTGTTTCTCAGCATCACCATCGACCGGCCGTGGCGTCGCTACCTTGACCGCAAAGTCGTGCATTTCGCGTATTTCTACGTGCTGTGGCTCACGATCCAGTTCGCCTTCAAGGCGCCGGGCATGGCGATGGAAGAAGGCGCGGGTGCAGCGCTGAGCAACTTCCTCGTTTCCTTCGTGCAGCCCTTCGGCACGCTGTGGTTCATCTATGTGCTGCCGATCTTCTTCGTGGTCGCGCGGTTGTTGAAGGGCGTGCCAGTGGCGATCGTGCTGCTCGCCGCGGCCGCCTTGGAGATCTTGCCAATCACCACGGGATGGCTGGTGCTGGACGAGTTCTGCTCGCGCTTCGTGTATTTCTATGCCGGCTATGCGCTGGCGCCCTGGATCTTTGCGTTGGCCGACAAGGTGCGCACGAAGCCGGGTCTGGCGCTGGGCTCACTGGCGATCTGGGCGATCATGGAAGCCCTGCTCACCTTCACGCCAGTGCCGGCTGGCCTGTATCCGCTGGTGGCGCATGAGATCGGGCAGACCGGCGCGATTGGCGGGGTGGCCGAACTGCCGGTCGTCAGCTTGATCCTCGGCTTCCTCGGCGCCTGTGCTGTGGTGGCGGTCGGCACACTGTTGTCGCGGCTACCCGTGATGCGTTGGTTGACCTGGCTCGGTGCCCACTCGATCGTGGTGTATCTCGGCTTCTTCCTGCCGATGGCGACGACGCGCGCGGTGCTGTTGAAACTCGGCATCATGGGGGATGTCGGCACGATGGGCGTACTGGTCACGGCAGCCGGCGTGATCGGCCCGGTGATCCTGTATCTGCTGGTGCAATGGAGCGGCTTCGGCCGTTGGCTTTTTGAGCGGCCGAAGTGGGCGTCGATCGAGCACAACCGCACCAAAGCGGAGCGCCCGATCGCTGTGGCGGAGTAGTTCGGCTTACGAGTGCGCGAAGATGTCCTGCTCGTCCCAGCCCATCAGATCGAGCTTGGCGCGCGTCGGCAGGAACTGGAAGCAGGCATCGGCTTCGTCCGTGCGATTCTCACGCGCGAGCCGCCCCGCCAGCACATCGCGCAGGCGGTGGAGATAAAGCACGTCGGACGCGGCATAGTCGATCTGCTCGGGCGACAGCGTTTCAGCGGCCCAATCCGACGACTGCTGCTGCTTTGAAATGCCAACGCCGAGCAACTCGCCGCAGATGTCCTTGAGCCCATGCCGGTCCGTGTAGGTCCGGGTCAGGCGCGAGGCGATCTTGGTGCAAAACACCGGCTCCGGCATCACACCGAAGGCATGATAGAGCACGGCGAGATCGAAGCGGCCGAAGTGGAACAGCTTGGTGATGGCGGCATCACCCAGCAGATTCACGAGGTTGGGGGCTTCTTTCTGGCCGGCCGCGATCTGGATCACGTCAGCCGTGCCGTCACCCGGCGAAATCTGCACCACGCACAAACGATCGCGATGGGGGTTGAGGCCGAGCGTTTCCGTGTCGATCGCAACGGCGTCGACCTGGTAGTTCTGGAGATCCGGCAGGTCGCCCTGGTGGAAGCGGATGGTGGGCTTGGTGTTCATTTGGCGAGTGCGTCCAGAATGCGGGCCCAGGAGCGCTGGCCCTTGCGGAAAGATTCGACGTCGTATTTTTCGTTTGGCGAATGGATGCGGTCGTCTGAAAGGCCAAAGCCGACCAGAAGGGATCCCATGCCGAGATAGATCTGGAAGTCGCCGACGATGGGAATGGAGCCGCCCATGGCGATCATCACTGCAGGCTTGGGCCATTCGTCCGACAGCGCAGCCTGCGCTTTGGACAGGAAGGGTGCGTCATAGGAAAGCTGGATCGCCGGCGAGCCGCCATGTTCCTTGCCCCATTCCGCCCGGCAATCGGCTGGCAAGCGTTCTTCCACGAACTGGTGGAAGGCATCGCGGATCTTCTGCGGGTCCTGCTTGTGGACAAGGCGAAACGACACTTTGGATGACGCCTGCGCGGGAATGACGGTCTTGAAGCCGGGACCGGTATAGCCGCCGGTGATGCCGTTGAATTCGGCGGTCGGACGCGCCCACACAAGTTCCAGCACGGAACGGCCCTGTTCGCCAGACGGCTGCGACAGACCGATCGGGGCCAACATGCTTTCAGCGGTTTCGCCAAGCGTTTCCCAGCTCTTCAGGATCTCGGTCGGCGTTTCTTCCACGCCGTCATAGAAGCCGGGAATGGTGACGCGGCCGGTCTCGTCATGCATGTCGGCAAAGATCTTGGCCAACACGCGGATCGGGTTGGCGGCCGCACCGCCATAGGAGCCGGAATGCAGGTCGCGATTGGCGGCGTGGATGGTCAGCTCTTCGCCAACCAAACCGCGCAGGCCGGTGGAGATTGCCGGCGTTTCGCGGTCCCACATGCCGGTGTCGCACACCAGCGCGAAGTCGGCCTTCAGCTCTTCCTTGCAGGCTTCGAGGAACGGCTTCAACGAAGGCGAGCCGCTTTCTTCTTCGCCTTCAAACAGGATTGAGATACGGCAAGGAAGCGCGCCATGTGCCGCCTTATAGGCGCGGCAGGCTTCCACGAAGGTCATGATCTGACCCTTGTCATCGGACGATCCGCGCGCGCGGATGACCTTGACGCCGCTCTCGTCCGTGTCGATGGCAGGATCGAACGGATCGCGGTCCCACAGGTTGAGCGGATCCACCGGCTGCACGTCGTAATGGCCATAAAACAAGACATGCGGGCTGCCGGCCGGGCCGTCGTGATGCGCCACCACCATCGGGTGGCCGGGCGTGTCGCGGACACTGGCGTCGAAGCCGATCGCGGTGAGATCAGCCACCAGCCATTCAGCGGCCTTGCGGCATTCGGCGGAATAAGCGGGATCGGTGGAGATCGACTGGATGCGCAGGAGATCGAACAGGCGATCGAGGCTGGTGTCGAAATTGCTGTCGAGGGATTCAAGAACGGGGGCGAGCGTGGCCAAGAAACGGCTCCGATGCTTTTGGAAAGTGCGGCGAACCTAGTGGATCGAACCCGCAAAGCAAAGGTGGCAGATCGCCTCAAAGAAGCGGCCACCGTGGTGGAGGGGGAAACCACGGTGGCCGTATCAGAATGCGGCAGCCCGGAGAGGGGGATGAGGCTACCGCATTTAATCCGGTTAGAGGCGGGGGACGGGCCTTGGCCGGATCCGGCAACGTTGTGCCGACCCGGTGTATTTGTGATGCACAAGGTGTCCAATCAAGGGCGGGGAGATTACATCTTCGTAACGTCGTCGTTACTTATGATGAGAGCGCTTGAACTGCTTTGCAGCTGCTTGCGAACAAACAACGCGGCCGCGCGTTCCCCTGCTGAGCGAAGCGGAGTTTACCCATGAAACCCGAACAAGCGAAGCCAGCCGATCCGAGCCGTACCGGGCCTGCGGTGGATGACGAAGATCCCGACAAGAGCCCGATGACGCCGGGCGTGATGCCGACCGGGCCGGCGCAGCCCTTCGATGTCGAGCATGTCGAAAGCGACCGCGCCAAGAGCCAGGGTCCTCGCCTCGGCGAGGGTTCCAGCTCATAGTCTTTGGCGGGATCGGTGGCCGGTGTCCCGGGGTTACCGACTTCGCGATGGACAGGGTTCGCGCCCGGCGCTAGGCGTTAGCCCATGAAAAAAGGCGATCATCTCTTTCTCGTCGACGGCTCCGGCTACATCTTCCGCGCTTACCATGCGCTGCCGCCGCTTACCCGCAAGTCCGACGGGCTGCCGGTGGGCGCTGTCTCCGGCTTCTGCAACATGCTGTGGAAGCTGGTGCGCGATGCGCGCGACACGGATGTCGGCATCGTGCCGACGCACTTCGCCGTCATTTTCGATTATTCCTCGAAGACGTTCCGCAACGAGCTGTTTTCTGAATACAAGGCCAATCGCTCCGCGCCGCCAGACGACCTGATCCCGCAGTTCGGTTTGATCCGTCAGGCGACGCGCGCCTTCGATCTGCCCTGCATTGAGATGGAAGGGTTTGAGGCCGACGACATCATCGCGACCTATTGCCGGATGGCCTGTGAGGCCGGCGCGGACACCACGATCGTCTCGTCCGACAAGGACCTGATGCAGCTCGTCGGCGCATCCGTGCAGATGTACGATCCGATGAAGGACAAGCAGATCGGCGTGGCCGAGGTCATCGAGAAATGGGGCGTACCGCCTGAAAAGATGATCGACCTGCAGGCGCTGACCGGCGATTCCGTGGACAATGTGCCGGGTGTGCCGGGCATCGGGCCAAAGACCGCTGCCCAGCTCTTGGAAGAGTTCGGCGACCTCGACACGCTGCTGGCGCGTGCTTCCGAGATCAAGCAGAACAAGCGCCGCGAAACCATTATCGCCAATGCCGACAATGCCCGCGTGTCGCGCGAGCTGGTGAAGCTGCGCAACGATGCGCCCCTGCCCGAGACGCTGGATGAACTGACGCTGCGGCCGGTCAACGGCCCGATGCTGATCTCCTATCTCAAGGCCATGGAGTTCACGTCGCTGACTCGCCGCGTGGCGGAAACCACCGGCACCGACGCCAATGCCATCACGGCCGGCACGGTGACGCTGGAAGGGTTTGAGACCGCGCATGGGCCGGACCTCGACGCCACGCCAACCACAGTATCGACCAACGCAAAAGCGGACACCGGTGCAGCCTCCGGCGAAAAGACGCCGGCAGCTCTCGCCGAACGCCGCGCACAGGCTGGCGCCGGCCAGACGATCGACCTTTCAGCCTATCGCACCATCCGCGACCAGGCCGGGCTCGATACGCTGATCGCCGAGGCCTATGCGGCCGGTGTCGTCGGCTTCGATCTCCAGATGACCTCGATCGACCCGATGCTGGCGGAAATCACCGGCATCACGCTCGGCACTGGCGCCGGCCAGGCCGGCTACATCCCCGCCGGGCACAAGTCGCAGGACAATGATCTGCTCGGCTCGGGCCGGATGGATGGCCAACTTTCGCTTAAGGCCGCGCTTGAGGCGCTCGGGCCGCTTTTGTCCGATCCGTCGGTGCTGAAGGTCGGCCACAACCTCAAGGCCGAATATATGCTCCTGTCGCGCCACAACATCGCACTGGAAGCTTTCGACGACATCATGCTGATGTCCTATGTGCTCGATGCCGGTTCCGGCAACCACACGCTGGACGCGCTGGCGCAGCGTTGGCTCGGCCATGCCGCCACGACGGTGAAGGACCTGCTCGGTTCGGGGCGCTCCGGCATCAGCTTCGACCGGCTGGAGCTTGAACGCGCAACCCAAGCCGCCGGCGAGCAAGCCGATCTGTCCCTGCGGCTGTGGTCGATCCTCAAGCCGCGACTGGTCGCGGAAGGTCTCGTTTCGATCTATCAGCGGCTGGAACGCCCGCTGGTTTCCACGCTGGCGCGAATGGAAAGCCGCGGCATCGCGATCGACCGCCAGATGCTGTCGCGTCTGTCCGGCGAGCTGGCGCAAAAGGCCGCCGGTCTCGAGGACGAGATCTACAAGGCCGCCGGCGAGAGTTTCACCATCGGCTCACCCAAGCAGCTCGGCGACATCCTGTTCGGCAAGCTCGGTCTGCCGGGCGGCGCTAAGACCAAGACCGGCCAGTGGTCGACCTCCGCCCAGGTGCTGGAAGAACTGGCGGCCGAAGGGCACGATCTGCCGCGCAAGATCGTCGACTGGCGGCAGCTAACGAAGCTGAAATCGACCTATACCGATGCCCTGCCCGGTTATGTGCATCCCGAAACGCGGCGCGTGCACACATCCTACTCGATGGCGTCGACCTCGACCGGCCGTTTGTCGTCGACCGAGCCGAACCTTCAGAATATCCCGA
>DCDI01000027.1:25096-29432 GCA_002316345.1 Phyllobacteriaceae bacterium UBA1059
CTTCGCCAATGGTGACGACATCCATGCCATCACGGCGTCGGAAATGTTCGGCGTGCCGGTGGAAGGCATGCCGCGCGATGTGCGAAGCCGCGCGAAGGCGATCAATTTCGGCATCGTCTATGGCATCTCAGCCTTTGGGCTGGCCAACCAGCTGTCGATCCCCCGCGAGGAAGCCGGCGCTTACATCAAGCGCTATTTCGAGCGCTTCCCGGGCATTCGCGACTACATGGACGCCACAAAGGCGTTCTGCCGCGACAAGGGCTATGTCGAGACGATCTTCGGCCGGCGCGCGCATTATCCTGATATCCGCGCATCCAATCCGTCGATCCGCGCCAACTCGGAACGCGCGGCCATCAATGCACCGATTCAAGGGTCTGCGGCTGACATCATACGCCGTGCAATGGTGAAGATGGATGGCGCACTGGAAGCAGCAGGGCTGGGCGGTGTCCGCATGCTCCTGCAGGTGCATGACGAACTGGTGTTCGAAGCAGCCGAAGAGGATGTCGAGAAAGCCATCCCCATCATCCGCAAGGTGATGGAAGATGCCGCAATGCCGGCCGTCGCGCTATCCGTACCGCTGCAGGTTGATGCCCGCGCGGCGCATAATTGGGATGAGGCGCACTAGAGCGATTCCAGCAAAAGTGCGGAGCGGTTTTACGTCGGGAAATTGCGTCTAAAGAAAGAGCTAGAGTATTTCGGCGATCCTTCTCTCGCCGGAAATGCTCTAAGCCTGCATGGCGCTCTGGGCGCTATGGTTTTGGTTACAGCTGAAGAGCTGAAGCCGCTTCGGCGGCTGAGCCTGCGCCTTGCGATGGCAGGCGGTTGCGTATTCGATAGCCTGCTTCAACTCATCGTCCGCACAGGGCTTGGACAAAACGCCAAGCGTGCCCGGAATACCCTCGCCAAGCTGCGAGGGGTTCGCAGTCATAAAAAGGACGGTGATGCCGTGTTTTTCGGCCAGTGCACGGCCGATTTCAGGTCCGGTCGCTCCGTCGCGGAGATTCAGATCGACAAGAGCGACTTCGGCTTCGGCAGCCAGCTTGAAAGCTGTCTCGCTATCGGCGGCGATTCCAACAGGCTTGTAACCGAGTTCTTCAACGACATGCTCGATCTCGATGGCGACGAAAATCTCGTCCTCAACCACAAGTACCTTGCATGCCATTTCGGTCGTCATCCCTATCGCACGGTCCCAAACTCGGGAGTTCGGCTTTGGTTGCAGCATACGTAAACTTTTTTAACAACAGGCTTGAGCGACGCCGCGAAAGCCGGCTGCGGCAAAGGCAACCTTCCTCGCGCATTGAGGACCTGGTTTGTCGCGCCCATATCATCGGCATGACCGGAGTTCGTTCCATGGATGCCAAGCCCTCTCCTTTCGTGCCGCCTGCGCCCAAGCCGCGCACCGTGCCGCCTTCGACCTTGCAGATGATCGGCATCGTGTATCGCAACCCGCTGGAATTGTGGGGTGAGCCCTCCTACAACGAGCCCTGGATCTCTGTATCGGGTATCGGCGGGCCGCTGCTGATTGCCAACGATCCCGGCCTGATCCGCCATGTGCTGGTGGACAATGCCAAGACCTACAAGATGGCGACCGTGCGCCAGAACATCCTGCGGCCGATCCTGCGCGATGGGCTGCTGACGGCTGAAGGTGCGGTATGGAAGCGCTCGCGCAAGGCCATGGCACCGGTGTTCACGCCGCGCCACAACAAGAATTTCGCGCAGCCGATGCTGAAATGCTCGGTGGAATTTGCCGAGAAGTATGCCGGGCAGACCGCGCCGGTGGATGTCGCGCGTGACATGACCACGCTGACCTATGAGATTCTGGCCGAAACGCTGTTTTCCGGAGAGATCGCTGGCGAGCCAGGATCGTTCGAAACGCAGATCGACCGGTTGTTCGAGACGATGGGGCGGGTCGATCCGCTCGACCTGCTGCGCGCGCCGAAATGGTTGCCGCGCTTCACGCAGATCCGCGGCCGCAAGACGCTGGCTTATTTCCGCAAGATCGTTGCCGACACGATGGAGATGCGGCGCGAGCGGATGCGGCGTGACCCCGATGGCGTGCCGGAGGATTTCCTGACGCTGCTTTTGCGCGCGGAAGGTCCCGAGGGGCTGACGCGCGGCGAGGTCGAGGACAATATCATTACCTTTATCGGTGCCGGCCACGAGACGACGGCACGCGCACTCGGCTGGACGCTGTATTGCCTCGCCAATGCGCCATGGGAGCGGGAGAAGATTGAGGCCGAGATCGATCAGGTGGTGGCCACCGGGCCCGACCCCGTCGATTGGCTGGATGCGATGCCGCTGACGCGGGCGGCGTTCGAGGAAGCGATGCGGCTTTATCCGCCGGCACCCTCGCTCAATCGCGAGCCGATCGAGGACGATCGGTACGGCGATCTTGTGATCAAGCGCGGCACACAGGTGCTGATGATGCCTTGGACGGTGCATCGCCACCGCAAGTTCTGGGACCAGCCGGACGCGTTCATGCCCGAGCGCTTTCATCCCGAGAACCGGGACAAGATCGATCGCTACCAATACCTGCCGTTCGGCGCCGGCCCGCGCACCTGCATCGGCGCGAGCTTCGCCATGCAGGAAGCGGCCATTGCGCTGGGCGTGCTGATGTCGCGCTACCAGTTCAACACGACCGCGCAGACCAATCCGTGGCCTGTGCAGAAGCTGACGACGCAGCCGGAAGGCGGGTTGTGGATGACGGTGACGAAACGCGGCTAGTTTTTGGATTGGTAGATGTTCGGCACATGGATCGGCCAGCGCCAGGGAAGCACGGCCACCATGTCGAAGCGCAGGGACAGGCGGGCATAGTCGCGCTGTCGGGCGAGCCACAGATCGGCGGCGGCTTCGATGCGGCGCTGGGCCGACGGGCTGATCGCGTCCATAGCCTGCGACAGGCTTGCTCGCGCTTTGACCTCAACGATCAGGATGAGATTTCCGCGTCGGGCGATGAGGTCGATCTCTCCGCCTTTGGTGCGATAACGGCGGGCGACGATGCGGTAGCCCTTCAGCATCAGCGCCAGGGCGGCTAGGGCCTCGCTGGTGTGGCCGCGCTTGTAAGCCTGGAGCTTTGCCTTGGCAGGCGATTTCAAGCTTGCGCATCCTTCAAGGCCAGCAAGCGCTTGTAGAGGTCGCCCTTGGCAAGGCCGGTTTGCTTGGCCGCCTCCCCTGCCGCCTTCGCCGTGGACATCTCCTCGGCGAGCGAAAGCAGCAGGGCGTCGACGTCGGCTTCTTCCGGGGTGTCGGGCGCGCTTGGGGGTGCAACGCAGATGACGATCTCGCCTTTTGGCGTGTCGGCATCGGCATAATGCGCGGCCAGTTCGGCCAGCGTTCCGCGCCGCACTTCCTCGAAGGTCTTGGTCAGTTCGCGTGAGACGGTTGCGTCGCGGTCAGCGCCGAGTTCGTCGGCCATGGCAGCTAAGCTGACGGCAAGACGACGCGGTGATTCATAAAAGATCAGCGTGCCGGGAACTGCTTTGACCTCGTTCAAGCGGCTGCGCTTTCCGCCATCCTTGGGCGAAAGGAAGCCGGCAAAGAAAAATGAATCCGTCGCCAGTCCCGACACTGCAAGGGCTGAAAGAACCGCTGATGCGCCGGGGATTGGGACGACGCGCAAGCCTGCTTCGGCCATCGCACCGACCAGACGGTAGCCGGGATCGGAGATCAGCGGCGTGCCGGCGTCGCTGACGAGCGCCACGCTCTTGCCGCTTGCAATCGCTTCAACGAGGCGCGGCGTGGCTTCGCTTTCATTGTGCTCGTGATAAGCGAAAGCGCGGCGGCGGATGCCGTAGCGTTCCAGCAGCACGCGGGTAACGCGGGTGTCTTCGCAGGCGAGGATGTCGGCGGCAGCCAGAGTTTCCAGCGCACGCAGGGTGATGTCGCCAAGGTTGCCGATCGGTGTCNNCGAGCGGGCTCGAGCGGGCGAGCCGGCATGGCGGTCTGGCCGACCATGAAGCTTTTCGGCGCTTCCGCTTCGTCCTGCACGGTTTTGTTCCTTCAGGGTCATTTCAGCCCGAGCTTTGACACGGCGCGCGCAAGCTTGCAAAGTCCCGCGCGATTTAAGAACCGGCATCAAAGCCGGAAAGGATTGTTGTGACGCGTTTGTTGTTCCGTCAACTTGGCCTGCTTTTCGGGCTTGGCTTGCTCAGCGCCTGCCAGACCAATGTGCCGGCGGGTTTGCCGAGCTAGGCGCCGGTGCAGGCTCCCGCCAATGTTCAGGCGCCCACGCAAGGCGCGCTGCCGCAGGCCAGTGGCGAGGTGCTGGGCCAGGGATCGGTGCGCGTCGCGCTCCTTCTGCCGTTGTCAGCCGAGGGCACCAGCGCGCAGGTTGGCC
>DCDI01000061.1 GCA_002316345.1 Phyllobacteriaceae bacterium UBA1059
TCCTTCTGTTTGAATGAAATGGACGATGAAGTTCAGCTACTGAACGGCCAGATTTGGGTCGATTGCTGCCTAGCAACTTTCGACCTTCCCATCCCCAAAGCGGGATCGTCTGATTTCTGTCAGATTTCGCTGAGGAGCATGCCATTAGAAGAGATCTGCGTAGGCTTATGCTCGTAGCCCTCGTCAACACGGCAGGTACGACGGTTACATAGCTGTGCTTGACCCCGCTAGCTCACCCCGCGATTTGCGACCTTGTTTTATGCCGTAGACATAGGTGAATACGCTTCAGTTCGAACGCATCAAACGACGACGACTTCAAGCCGCCGTCAGCGCCTCAAGTTCGCTTAAGGAAAGACTGGAGGGGTATAAGTAAGCGTTTCGGAAAACGCCCAGAGCAGGAAGAGCACGACCGGAGTGTGGATAACCAACTGAAGAGCTGTGAAGCCTACGATTGCTCGTGCCTTGACTCCGAGAATACCCAAGAGGGGCAGCATCCAGAACGGGTTGATCAGGTTGGGAAGAGCTTCAGCTGCGTTATAAACCTGCACAGCCCATCCAAGATGCACCTGCAGGTCGTTTGCCGCTTGCATGACGTAAGGTGCTTCAAGCAACCACTTGCCACCGCCTGACGGGATAAAGAAGCCGAGAACTGCCGAGTAGACGCCCATCACCACCGGAAACGTATCGGAGTTCGTGAAGCTCACAAATATGTTGGCTAAGCTGTCTGACAGTGAAACGCCGCCTACGGCAGCAGCCGTCATGAGGGCGGCGATAGAACCGTAAAGCGGAAATTGGATGATGATTCCCGTTATTGCGGGAATCGCACTCGCCGCAGCGTTCAGGAAGCTGCGAGGCGTCCAATGAAGAAGCATGCCAACGATGATAAGCAGGAAATTGTAGGTGTTGAGCTTTGATATCGCGAGCAAAGGATTCTGCGAAGCGAACTCGAGGTACAGCCAGCCAAGACCCAGAGCGCAAATCAGCAATGTAAGGATCGGGCTGTATTCAAGCCACTCGCCGGGCTGCTCCCGTGTTGGAAGCGCTGCTACGGTGGTTCGCACATCGACGCCCAGATCCTGCGCCGTCTTTGCAGCAGCTTCCGATGGCGCGGAGTAATATGCGATCATTGTCGACATGACGATGAGCACGGCAGTCAGGGCCATCGACTGCCACAGGAAAATGGTCTCGGTGAACGGGATGATCCCGGTGATCGCCATGAGCGACGGCGGCATGCTGGTGGGGTTGGCCTGAAGCTGGGCAGCGGCCGAGCTGAGCCCCATGGCCCAGGTCGCGCCCATACAAAGGTACGCAGCGGCGCCTCCTGCACGGTAGTCCATCCGGATATCTGTACGCCGCGCGATCGCCCTCACCAGAAGCCCGGCGAAGATCAGGCTGATAGCCCAGTTTAGAAGCGACAGCAGCATCGAGATCAAAGCGATATACGCAACTGCCGCGCGGCCAGTATGCGGAATGCGGGCGATGCGAGTAATAAGGCGAGAGGCCGGGGGCGAACTGGCAATAATATCCCCGCCAATGGCAACGACCGCCTGTTGCAGCGTGAACGTTATCAGTGTCCAGTATCCGTCACCGAATGCCTTAACAGCGCTTTGTAGTGGCAGGCCGTGAGCCACTGCGGCAACAGCGACGACGATCACAGCAATAGCCGCAAAAACGAATGCGTCTGGAAACCATCGTTCCGCCCAAGCGGCGAAACGTAGTCCAAGCCGCGCAAGCACACCATCCTGCTCCGCAGTATGATGACCAGCGATTGGTTCTGCTACCTTTTGTGTCGACATTCTTATTCCCCTCTTTATTGGCTTTGGATTGAAGAAGCCGCCGCCTGAACGGCTAGGTCGGCTGCTAGTTGACCAAGATAAGATCCTCTGTTGGGACGGCTTGGCAGGTAAGGCAGGTCTCCGGATCTTCCGGTTCATGTCCATGCAGGTGCCGGACATGACCAGATGCGATACGAACGGCGCAGCTCTCGCACTGGCCAACACGGCAGCCACTCGGCAGCGCAAGCCCAAGCGACTCGGCGAAAGAAAGCAGCGTTCCTTCGCCAGGCGACCAAACCGCGTCGGCTGACGAGTTTGGAAAGCGAACGGAGAATGTCCGTCCATCGTCAATCGGTAGCTCGGGCGGAGACCGAAACACTTCGCGGAAGATGTCGAACTTCGGCATACCGCGGCGGATAAGTCCGTCCGCGAACGCATCCATCATGGCTGGCGGTCCGCACATGTAGACGCGGGGGCGATCGCGAAGAAGAGCGTCGGCAATGACGTCCGAGGTTATGCGTTCGCAGCTATCGTAGTCGACACCTAGTCTATCGACTTCAAGTGGGCTGTCGTAGTGGTTTCGGACCGTCAATCCGGGAAGGCGGGCCTGATGGCGGCGAATGGCGGTCCGGAAAGCGTGCGTCCTGCTGTTCAGATTGGCATAAAGCAGCGTGATCGTGTTGGCGCATCCGTCAGGGAGGCTTTCGAGCAGGCTGATAACGGGCGTGATCCCGATGCCGCCCGCGAGAAGGATGATCGGCTGACGATGGTTTCGGGGAAGAACAAAGCTGCCATTCGGTGCAGTGACATATACTGTATCGCCGACACGCCAATGGGTGTTCACCTTGCTGGACATTCGTCCTTCAAAGGCAGCGCCGTCTGAGCCGATCCCCTTTTGATGACGAACAGCGATCTGCAACTGGTGACGTCCATGCACGGAAGCCGGGCCTGTCAGCGAATAGGCTCGCGTGAGGGTTCCATCGTCGGGGCCGGGAACGCTGACCTGGATGTGCTGACCAGGCCGATAGTCCGGAAGGCCTGCTGCGTCGATAGGTTCGAGGTGCACTTCGGTCACGCCTTCTGCTTCAGCATGGAGGCGTGAGACGCGAAACTCGCGAAGGCCGGGCCAGCCGCGCTGGTGTTCTTCGGTTTGTGGATCCAGCTTGACGTCGCATGCAAGGGCACGGTGCAAAACCGATCCGCTGACGGGATCGTGGTCAGCGGTGGTGACGAGCCGGTTGAAGTTGCTGTTCAGCGGGCCAGTGGATGGCATCTCCGGTCGGTCAAGCTCTTCGCAGGCCTGCCACCATCCGAACTCGGCAACCACAACATTGTCGTTGAGCTGCGGCGTGATTTGCGCCCTGAAGCGTGCGTCGCCCGTCGAAGTGGAAACCAGGATCCAATCGCCCGCTCGAATGCCCTTGATGGCCGCGAGGCCGGGGCCCATCTCGGCAACGGGGTCGGGCGCCTTCTTGCGCAACGACACAAGCGAACGATGCTGGCTGTGGCAGTAGAACCCGTTCTTGGCCGTGCTCAGCGTTAACGGATAGCGCTGCGGCTGATCGGACCCTGCCGGAGCGATGGGAACATAGGCGGGAACGGCGGGCTGGCCATGACGGTGAAGGGTCGCCGAATAAAGCTCGATGCGCCTGGTTTCCGTATCGAAGCCGCGAAGCCTGGCCGAGCCATCGTGGTGCTCGAGGGCGTATTTCTGCTCCCGAGAGTCGATCGCGCACGCAACGCCACCCGGCTCGCCGCGAAGTTGCTCCACCGACAAACCGGCTGGGTTGAGTATGTAGTCCCAGCCTGCCTCTAGGCTGCCGTCGAAGAAGGCCTCCCGCATACCGAGGCGGCAGGCCAGGTCAAAGACGATGTCATTGTCAGACCGGGCTTCTCCGCGGGGGGATACAAAGCGCTGACGCAACTGGACGAGAGCCGCGGCCTCGTCGCTGATCTCGAAGCCAACCCGCAGCCCTTCCCGTTCCCAGGGCGTGTTGACGGGCAAGAAGATGTCTGCGTGCCGAGCAGATGGAGTGAGAAAAAGATCGCAATGAACGTGAAATTCCAGCGCACGCAACGCTGCGTCCCCGGTCTCCGGATCTCCGTGGCTGATGAGAGGGTTCGTTCCAAACGCGACGAGTGCGCGGACCTTGTAGGGCAGGCCTTCCAGGATAGCTCGGTAAAGGTCGCGAGCGGTAACCCAGCCATGGGCGGGAGGCCCGATCGGTCGCTCGCGATACCCCAGAGCCTTTTCGCGTATGGCTGGAAGAAGCTCCAGCGCATTGACCTGGCGAACTAGCGGACCCCGCCGGACGCGGTTCGCGCCCACGCGATCGAAACTACCGGTCAGCGCGTAGAGCGCCGCAATTGAACGCTCAGTCTGTGTCGCGTTTGTATGCTGACCGACGCCAGTCCAGCTGTGGTAGGCGATGCGTTGCCCTGCGCGCAGAAGGCGCCCAGCTTCCGCTAGCGCTAGCGGGTCGACGCCCGTGACCCGGCAGACGTAATTGACCGTGTAAGCTTCAGCACCTTGTTCAAGCAAGGCGAAAGCTGGGGTGCAGCAGATCGTCCCTTCTGTCCCCTGCGCTTCACCGGCAGACGACAGATTGAAAACTCCGCGCATGGCCCAATTTGTTGACCGGTGAATGTTGTCGCGAGCGTCAGGATCGAAGCGTTCTGCTTGGTTTGTTTCCTCGTTCCAAACGAGGTACGAACCTGCTTCAACCTCATCGGGCCAAAGGTCCGCGCTTCGAAGAAACTCTCCATTGTCAATCCGAACGAGAAGCGGTCCATTTGTCCAGCTTCTGGTGAACGCTTGATCCCAAGCCTCCGTTTCGATCATCTGTCGGATCAAACCGAGGGCGAGGGCCGCGTCTGTACCAGGATGCACACGCAGCCAAACATCAGCCTCCTTGGCCAAGGCGGTTGGCCGTGGATCAACAACGATTAGCTTGGCGCCTCGTTGACGTCCCCTAGCGATGGCATCTGCTTGTGCTAGCCACGTGTTTGTTGGGTTATGCCCCCAGAGGAGTATAACGTCGGCATTTCCATAGTCGGCAGGCTGAATGCCGCAGCCGAATGTGAACGCGTGAGCAAAGTCCTTGTGCCAGTTGCAGATCTCAGTCGCGTAGCAAGTGTTGGGACTACCGTAGTGGCGTATGAACCTTTCAATCCAATCGATGCTGTCAGAGAGCGGCGTACCGCTTGGTGTCGTGACCCCAAAGGCTACAGATTCTGGTCCTGATTGCGCCTTGAAGGTTTCCAGCCTTTCCGCAACCTCAGCAAGAGCTTCTTCCCAAGAAATCCGCTGCCATTTTGGATCGTCCGAATCCTTTGGCGTCGTTCTACGCAGCGGATAAAGCTGACGATGCGGGCTATCGATCAACTCGGGTGCAGATCGGCCTTTTGCACAAGTTGCCTTCCCAGTGGGATGCGCAGGGTTGGGTCGTACGCTGAGCAAGCGATCACCGACAACCTCGTTGAGTGTGCCACAGCGCGATCGGCAGAGGGTGCAATAACCGGGCCTCAACATCGCCGTCGCTCCTCTACGTAAGTAATGCGCTACTGTAGAGCGTCACTTGGAACGCAACCTTTACTCGATGTCAAGATGCCGATTTTGTAGCTACAATCGATTGGTCACAACGAGGGTGGAATGATCGAGAATCTACGTGAAAAGGTCGTGAGATGGCTAAGAGCGGAGATCATTTCTGGCCACATGCCTGCACGATCCATGCTCTCAGTTCCCGGCTTGGCGAGCACCCTAAATGTCTCATCGACACCTGTGCGAGAAGCGCTTCTCGAACTCACTCGCAAGGGTTTGCTGCGTCCGCACCGGAACCGCGGCTTCGAGGTTGTCGAACCGTCATCGGAAGAGATTTCCAGGATCTTTGAGCTACGAGAGCTTCTGGAAATCGAATCGGCGAAGCTCGCGTTGGAACGCGGCCCGGTGGATACTGCAAAGCTTAAAGGCCTTGCCGTCTCGATAGAGGCCTCGGCAAATGCCGGGGATTATAGGACCTATATAGAGGCTGATCGGGAGTTCCATCGGGAGATCGCAAGGGGTGCCCATAGCCAGATACTGCTTGAGTACATTACGGATCTTAAAGACCGCATACGATTATATGGCCTCACAACTGCAGAAGGTAAGAAGCAGCAGCTTTTGTCGATTGATGAGCACTTTCAAATTGTAGAGCTTGTAAAAAATAGAAAGTCTTACGAGCTGCAGATGCTTCTGAAAAGGCATATAAGAGTCTGGGAGCCGATTTATCTGTCTTCCCTGGAAGGAATGAGGTCGGCACTAGTTCTATGAATAGACAAGCTTGACAGCACTGGTTGGCATATCCGAGGGTCCGAGACATTCTCGCTTCCTAGTGGCGCTGTGGAAGCTCACTGAGCGGCAGTGGGCAAGTACACCTCCGCGCCTTGAGGATCGCACCAACAATCGTCACTCATTAGCCAGCTTGTTGCATAGCAGAACGCCACGGACGTCCAGGCAAGACAGCTGCCGTTGGGCGAAAGCAGACTTCGACTTCGAGGATTATACGTTTAAGATCATCCACTGCTGTACCCTCGGATCAAGAAGAACTTATAAAGTTTTGGGTCTCTGGATGTCTCGGAAAAGCAGCACTTTTGATTAAAATTGATAGCCTCTTTGTGGCACACACCACCGCGCTAAACCAGTCGTTGTGCTTCAGTCATCAGCCGCCTGTTGCTGCGAGGGCAATTGCCGCGGCGACGTCGTGGTATCGGTGGGAAAGCATACTTGTACCAACGCGAAGATGATTTCCTGGCAGCACCGTAAATTTCTTGCCGGGTTCAACGGCTAAACCGTGTGCCGCGAGCGTAACGATCGCGAATGGTTCGTTTTCTACAGCCACCCAGGTGCAAAGTCCGCTGCCAGCCGTGCAGACGATGCCGCGAGCTTCCAAGCGTTCACACAAAGCGTCGCGGCGTTGTTGGTAGATCGTCCGCGCCTGTTGGAGAAAAATCGCCGTGGAGGCCTCGCGCAACAGGAAGGCTGCGGCGCCTTGCAGAATCCGGCTCGTCCATGCTGCGCTGAAACTGCGATAGGATTGGATCTGTTCAACAATGGACTTCGGTCCTGACAGAACCGCCAACCGCAGATCAGGTCCGAGCGTCTTGGAAAAGGACAGGATGTGGATGACCCGGTTGGGCAAGTCCTTGCCGACCGACTGCTGCGCGGTTTCCGAAATATCTGCGACACCATCGTCTTCGATGATCAGGATGTCGCTGTTTCGAACCACTTCGACCAGTTGGCCCAGCCGCTCCTTCGTAACCGTGCGACCGGTGACGGAATGCAGGCGCGGCTGGAAGATGAAGGCCACGGGCTTCTGGCGCATTGCTTCCTCCAGCGAAGCAGGTAGCGGACCCTGTTCGTCGCATCGCACCGGAATGATCCGCGCACCTTGATGCTCGAGAATGTCGAGAAGGCGCATGGCGGTGGGGTCCTCGATCGCGACCGCGGCACCAGGCGGCACAAGCGCGTGGATCGCTGTGTAGACCGCGTTGTAGCCACCGTTGGTGGCAAGAAAGGCTTGCGCATCATAGGGCCAACTGCGGCGGATCTCCGTTTCCAGTTCCGGCAGGATCAGGATGCGTTCATAGCTGTTGAGGTTGGTTGCCGTTGCACCATGAGCCAGAGCCCGCTCGATCGGCGGCAGCAGGGCAGGGTCGGGGACGGCTAGCCTGAGGTCGAGGACGTCCGCCCCATAGTGGCCCGAATTCGCCAGCCGTTCAGGCTTGGCGACGAAGCGCTCTTCGCTGACCCAGGTTCCGTTGCGACCGCGGCCGGTGATGATCTTCTGGCGTCGAAGCTCGCTCCATGCCTCCGAAATCGTTGCCGGACTGACACCAAGGGAAAAGGCAAGATCCCGGATCGGCGGCAGCTTGGCCCCGACAGGGAGGGCCCCCGTGCGGATCAGCGCACCGGTTTCCAGCGCGATCCCTCGGGTTGTTCGATCGGTCAGCCTATCAGCCAGCCATCCCGCCTCCACAGACACGATCCGTCTCCCCAACGATTCTAATGTTCAGTAACGTAAATGCGTTTGATCAGTTGTAAATGAACATTTAGGTTTTGCCTCTCGAACCCTATGACGAGAGTACCCACTATGACACTGCGCATCCGCATCGCACTGCGTGACTGGGATTACATGACGCCGATGATCCTCGGCGATGTCTCGTCGTCGAAGCTCGATATTCAGGTCGATCGCGTGGGTACGCTCGTGTCGCATCTCGGCAAGAGCCCAGAACACGAAGCCGCCGAAATGTCGTTCAGCCGCTATATCCAGCTGCGCCACGATGGCGACGAGAGCGTCGTTGGCATACCCAACTTCATCATGCGCGGCTTCCGGCACCGCTGCGTCATCACAACCAAGAACAGCGGCCTCACCAAGCTTGGCGATTTGGCCGGCAAGCGCATTGGCGTTACCGGTTGGCGCGACTCTGGCAATACCTGGACCCGTGCAGCGCTGCGCCGCGAGGGCGTGGGGGTTGAAGATGCGATGTGGTATGCTGGCCGTCTCACCGAGGCCCATCCGATTGTCGATCGCCTCGATGGCTTCGGTCGTCCTGGCTTGATCGAGGCCTGCCCTGGCGAGCGCCCGATGGTCGAGCTTCTGCGGGAAGGCGAGCTCGATGCCATTTTTACGCCCTTCATGCCGGAGGGCTATTTCGAGCCGGACTCACCCTTCCGCCAGCTGTTGCCGAACTTCCGCGAGGATGAGCGCCGTTACTTCGATGAGGTCGGCTATGTTCCGGGCATGCACCTTATCGGCGTAAAGGCTGCGATCATTGCCGAACATCCCTGGGCGGTCGCCGAATTGAGTTCTGTGATCGACCAATCGCAACGGGTTTGGGCTGCCAAGCGGCGCAAATATGCCGAAACTACACCCTGGATGTTCGAAGAAATCCTGAATTGCGCGAGGGACTTACCCGAAGGGTGGGATGCCAGTGGCTATGCCTTCAACCGCCCCATGATCGATGACTTTGCGCATGAACTGCATGTGCAAGGCATCATGAAACGCAGGATGACACCGGAAGAACTCTTCGCCTTCGATGTTGACGGTCAGCCCATCCAGTCGGCGTGACGTCAAGCTGGAAACTTCAATCTCGCAATCGCCAGTTGATAATAAAAGGGGAATAAAGATGTTGCACAAGTCGCTGATCGCTCTGGCACTGGCCGGCACCACTTACTCCGGCGCCGCTTGGTCGCAAGACCAGGCTGCCAAGCTCGAAGTCAATCAGGCACTGCATGATAAGCTGCCGGACGACATCAAGGCAGCCGGCAAGATGACCTCTGTCAACAACGGATCGTTTCCGCCCTACGAAATCGTAACGGGCACCGAAATGACCGGCGCAAGTGCCGACCTGACCGACGCGCTAGGACAGATCCTCGGCGTCAAGATCGAGCATGCAACGGTCGGCGGGCTTCCCGCCTTGCTGGCAGGCGTCAACTCGGGCCGATACCAGTTCGCATTCGGTCCTGTTGGTGACTTCAAGAGCCGCGAAGAGTCCAACGACTTTGTTGATTGGGTTCAGGAGTTCGTCGTCTTCGCGGTACAGAAGGGCAATCCCAAGGGCATCGTTTCGCTCGATACGGCCTGCGGCCAGCGTATCGCCGTGATGGCCGGCGGCTCGGCTGAACGCGTCATCCAGACGCAAACTGAAAAGTGCAAGACCGACGGCAAGGAAGCCATCGCAATCCAATCCTACACCGACCAGCCGAGCTCGATCTTGGCTGTTCGCTCCAAGCGCGCCGATGCGTTCTTTTCCTCGCAAGCGCCGCTGACCTATTTCGTGTCGCAGGCAAACGGGCAGATGGAACTGACGGGCGTCGGCGAAAAAAACGGCTTTGACGAGCTGTATCAGGGCGCCGTGGTGCCAAAAGGCTCGCCGTTGGGGCCTGTCCTCTTGGAGGCGATGAAGGCTTTGATCGATAATGGCACTTACGGCACCATCATGAAGAAGTGGGGCCTCGAGAACAACATGATCCGGGAGCCGGGCATCAATCTGGGCGGTCAGCTGCCAAAATGAGCGACCCAACCATTCACAACGCATCGCCTCCGGGCGATGCGGAATTTCGCGATGTGGCACAGGCCCACGCTCCATTTCGGGCAGGCCGCCTCGTTCTGTGGCTGATTATCGCGCTGATCGTCGTGAACTTCGGCTGGATCGTTGCGAACAACGAAAATTTCGGCTGGCCAGTTGTCGCCCAATATTTCTTCGATCCAACGGTCATCAGCGGCCTTTACGTCAGTCTCGGCCTCACCGTCATCGCCATGGTGCTTGGTGTGATCCTCGGCCTGCTGATCGCTATCGCTCGCTTGTCCAGCGACCGGCTGGCGAGTTCGGCTGCCTCCCTGTTTATCTGGTTCTTCCGGGGCACGCCGCTGCTGGTGCAGCTCATTTTCTGGTACAACATGTCGACGCTGTTTCCGCAGCTGTCGCTTTCCATCCCGTTCGGTCCAACCCTGGCGAGCTGGGACACGAACTCCGTCATCACGCCTATGACGGCGGCCATTATCGGATTGGCGCTGAACGAAGCAGCCTATATGGCCGAGATCATTCGTGGCGGGCTGTTGTCGGTTGATCGCGGCCAGTCTGAAACGGCTGAAGCCTTCGGGATGACGCGGGCACGGGCCTTGCGCCGGATCATCATTCCCCAGGCGATGCGGTCCATCGTGCCGCCGACCGGCAACCAGTTGATCAGCATGATTAAGGCAACCTCGCTTGTCAGCGTGATCGCCATGGCTGACCTGCTTTATTCCGTACAGTCGATCTACAACCGCACCTTCGAGATCATCCCGATGCTGTTGGTTGCAGTACTATGGTACCTGCTGATCACCTCGATCCTCAATGTCGGCCAGAGCTATATCGAAGCCTATTACGGCCGGAGCGACCGGCGCAACGGTGCGGCTGCAAAGCCCATTGCCGCGGCCACAGAGGAGGCAAGCCATTGACGGGTCCTGTCATCCAGAAGCCCTTGGTACGGGCACGCAACGTTCACAAGGCCTTCGATAAGCTCGAAGTGCTGAAGGGCATCGATCTCGACATCATGCCGGGTGAAGTCGTGGTTGTGCTTGGGCCTTCCGGATCGGGCAAATCGACCTTTCTTCGCTGCATCAATCACCTCGAAGCCATCAACGCCGGATATATCGAGGTCGATGGCGAGCAGATCGGTTATCGCCTGCGCAACGATCGGCTGGAAAAACTGTCCGACAACGCGATTGCCCGGCAGCGCCGCAAGATCGGTATGGTGTTTCAGCAGTTCAATCTCTACCCGCATATGACCGTGCTGCAGAACATCATCGAAGCACCGGTCGGCGTACACGGCGAAAGCCGTTCCGACGCAGTGGCGAATGCCAAGCGGCTGCTGGAGCGGGTTGGTTTGTCGGAAAAGGCAGATGCCTATCCTCGCCAACTGTCCGGCGGACAGCAACAGCGGGTGGCGATTGCGCGCGCTTTGGCGATCAAGCCGAAGCTGATGCTGTTCGACGAGCCGACTTCCGCGCTGGATCCCGAACTGGTGGGTGAAGTGCTGGCGACCATGCGCGATTTGTCCAAGCAGGGGCTCACCATGATCGTTGTCACGCACGAGATCAGCTTTGCTCGCGAAGCAGCGGACAGGGTGGTGTTCATGGATGGCGGAAAGATCGTGGAAATGGGTAAGCCGGAGGATGTCATCGGCAATCCCCAGCATCCACGGACCCAGGCCTTCCTGTCGCGCTTCCTGTAAGCCTCGTTTGCCCGGCTGATACAGCGGGGCTCAATTGCTCCAAGTCTGGATATTCAATGCAATCGCAAGACAATCTTCATGCCCGCTTGTCCGATTTCCACGATGTGGAAGCCGACCTCGCGGAAACGCGACACTATCTGCATGCTCATCCGGAGCTTTCCTTCGAGGAAGCGGAAACCGCGCGTTACGTTGCCGACAAGCTGGAAGGCTGGGGCTTTGAGGTCACCCGCAATGTCGGTGGTCATGGCGTGGTCGCGCGGCTGAGCGCCGGCACGGGCACGAAAAGCGTGGCCATTCGTGCGGACATGGATGCGCTGCCGATCCAGGAAGACACCGGCGCTGCTTACGCCAGCACGGTCCCCGGCAAGATGCATGCCTGCGGTCATGACGGCCACACGACTATGCTGCTTGGCGCTGCCGAGTATCTCGCGCGGACCAAGCGGTTCAACGGCACCGTTACGCTGATCTTCCAGCCTGCCGAAGAAGCCGGTCATTTCAGCGGCGCGCAGCGGATGATCGCCGATGGGTTGTTCGAGCGTTTCCCGATCGATGCAATCTTTGGCCTGCATAACCATCCCGGCGCGCCTGCGGGCGCCATCCTGACGCGTTCTGGGCCGATGATGGCGGCTGGAGATACGGTAACGATCACCATTACGGGCAAGGGCGGTCATGCGTCGCGCCCCCATTTGACGGTGGATCCGGTTCTCGTCGCCTGCAATCTGGTCGTGACGCTGCAATCGATCGTGTCGCGAAACATCGATCCGACCCAGACCGCCGTCGTGACGGTCAGCACGATCCACGCCGGCGAGGCTTCCAACGTGATCGCGAATACAGCGACGATTTCGATGAGCGTCCGCTCGTTCGACCCTGCCATACGAGCGTTCCTCGAACAGCGCATCCGCAAGCTCACGCAAAGCGTGGCGGAAGGCCACGGCGCTACAGCGACGATCGATTATGAGAACGGCTATCCCGTCGTCGTCAACGCCGAGAAGGAAACCGCCTTTGCCCGACAGGTCGCCGAAGAACTGATCGGAACAGAGGGTGTCTCGACCTGCCACCTTATCCCCGGCAGCGAGGATTTTGCCTACTTCCTCGAGCAAAAGCCCGGCAGCTTCCTGCGCTTGGGCAACGGCGAAACTTCCCAGATCCTGCACAGCTCCAAGTACGACTTCAACGACGCAAGCTTAACCACAGGTGCTGCTCTTTGGGCGCGTTTGGCAGAGCGTTACCTCGACGCGTAGCATCAGCGAGATGCGTTAGACCAAGCAAAGGATGGGCGCCGGATCCGACGAAATTCTAGCATGAACAAAGAAGAGGTTTATGCCGGCATTAATTGATTTGGTTACGGTCCAAAGGGATTATCTAACTGATTGCTTTGAACTGGGGCGCTCCAGCCAATCATAGCGGCCATCTGCAAGCCCGAGTTTTTGAACATCCTCGGGCTTCATTCCTTGCGGGTGTCTTGTTCTTGACTGCGCGGCCTTACATGGCGCGGTAAGCGTCCACCACCGCCTTGCCATCATCGCCAGCCTTAGCAAGCCAATCCGCTAGCAACTGGTCGCCGACCTTTGTCAGACCATCTTGCAGGGTAGGCGAGGGTTTCTCAACCTTCATCCCATTTTGCGTCATCTGATCGAGATAGGACTTCGTTTTTTCGGCGGCGAGTTCCCAACCACGCGTTTCGGCGGCTTGTGCAGCCGTTTTCACGGCCTCCTGCACAGCAGGGTCGAGGGCCTCAAAGGAGGCGGTGTTTACGAAAACGACGTTGCGCGGGATCCAGGCCTGCGTGTCGTAATAACGGTCCAACGACTCCCAGATCTTGGAATCGACGCCGGTCGCGCTCGAGGTCATCAGCGCATCGATGGTGCCTGTGGCCAGAGCTTGCGGTAGATCTGCAGACTGAACCGTGACGGGCTGCGCGCCGACAAGCTGGGCAATGCGCGAGGTGCCGGCATTATAAGCGCGCCACTTTGTGCCCCGCAGATCCTCGACGCTGGTCAGCTCCTTCTTCACGAAGATGCCCTGGGCAGGCCATGGTGTGCTGTAAAGCAGTGTCACGCCTTGTTTGGCTAGCGCTTGACCGATCTTGTCGCGGGATGCCGTCCAGAGTTTCTTCGACTGATCGAGGCTCGTTGCCAGGAATGGTACGACATCGATGCCGAACAAGGGGTTTTCGTTCTCGTGCAGCGACAGGAGCACTTCGCCGGCCTGCGCCTGGCCTGTTTGCACGGCACGCTTGATATCGGGCGCCTTGAACAGGGAGGCGTTGGGGTGGACCGTGATGGTCAGCTCTCCGCCCGACGCCTTGTTCACCTCTTCGGCGAATTGCGACAGGTTCTCGACATGGTAGTTGGACGGCGGATAGGCGGAAGGAAGCACCCACTGGTCAGCTGCGGAAGCGGCTGTGACGGCAAGGCTGAAGGCTGCCGTTGCGAAGCTCAGCTTAGACAACAAGCGATGCATATCTGCGATCCTTTCGAGTTGAGGGTCAGTTGGGGAATGCAAGGCGTGGCAGCAGCATCACGATGTCTGGAAAGACCGTGATGATCACAACCGTTACAACAAGAAGAAAGAAGAACGGCAGCGATGCTTTCGCCACCGTCAGGCTGTCGCGCCCGCTCATTGTTTGCAGCACGAAGAGGTTGAAACCGACGGGGGGCGAAACCTCGGCCATTTCAACCACGAGAACGAGGAAGATGCCAAACCAAACGAGGTCGAAACCCGCCTGCTGAACCATGGGAAGCACGACCACCGTGGTCAGCACGATCATCGAAAGACCATCCAGGGCGGTGCCTAGCAGGATGTACATCACGACNNCAGCGCGTAGGGCGACAGGTTCAGCCCGTCGACCCAGGTCGCCAGCGCGTTGGGAATGCCGGTGTATCCCATGGCGATGGACATGAAGCCGGCGCCCGTCAGGATCAGCATGATCATGGTGGTCAGCCGCATCGCACCCATGATGCTGTCATAAAAGGCGCGAGCCGTGAGATTGCGCGACCAGGCAGCGATGGCGAGCGAACCAGCCACGCCCCATGCCGCGCATTCCGTTGCCGATGCCACGCCGGAAAGAAGTGTCGCGAAGACGAGGATGATGAGGAGCGTTACGGGAATGAGGTTCGCCGACTCCTTGAGCTTTTCACGAAAGCTCATCTTCGGCGGTTTGGGCGGCATTTTCTCCGGGTGCAGAAGCGACCATACGGCAATGTAGCCGGAATAAAGCCCCATCACGATCAGGCTGGGCAAGAAGCCGGCGAGAAAGATCTGGATGATCGAGACATTCGCCGCCACCGCATACACGACCATGGTGATCGAGGGCGGGATCAGGATGCCGAGGGTTCCGGCGCCTGCCAGCGAACCGAGGCTCACCATCTCGTCGTAACCGCGCTTCTTCAGTTCGGGCAGCGCGATCTTGGCAACCATTGCGGTAGTGGCCGCCGACGAGCCGGAAATCGACCCGAACACGCCGCAGCCGATGACATTGACATGCATCAGGCGACCGGGAAGCCAGCCAAGCCATGGGGAGAGCCCGCGAAACAGCTCCTCTGACAGCTTGGTGCGAAACAGGATTTCGCCCATCCAGACGAAAAGTGGCAGGGCTGCCAAGGTCCAGGACGCGCTGTTGCTCCATGCATTCGTGGCAAGCACGGAACCGATTGGTATGCCCCCGGACACGAACTGCATGGTGAGCCAGCCGCAGGCCAACAATGCCAGGCCGATCCAAAGGCCGCCGGCCAGAAGGAGAAGCATTGCAACGAGGATCAGGCCAGCGATTTCGACGAGTTGAAGCGCGTCCATCCCGATTTACGCCCCGCTCTGGATCGCGCGCTCGATCGCTTCTTCTGCGGTCGCCGGTGGCGGTTTGTCGTAATGGGGAATGCCGCCGCGTGCGACATGGATCGTTTCATCCAGAAGCGCGATGGCAAACAGGATCAGCCCGCCGCAAAAGCCGAGTTGGGGAATCCAAAGCGGCAGCGCTACGACGCCCTGCGCGAGATCATTGAACCGCCAGGAAAAGATCGTCATTTCCGTAGCGTACCAAGCGAAATAGGACGCGATCAGCGTACCGAGGATAAGACAGCCGAGTTCCGCGACACGGCGAACGCGTCCCGTCAGCCTATCGACGAGCAGCCCGACACGAATGATTTCGCCGGACCGGAATGTGTGGGCAATTCCGAGGAACGAGGCCGCGGCCATGCTCCAGGAAGCGAAATCATCGCCGGCCGGGATATCCAGGCCGACCACGCGGCCAAGCGACAAGCCCATCATCAAAGCAAAAATAGCAAAGATGAACAAAGCCGCGAGCCAGCCCGCACCGAGATAAAGACCATCAAGGACCTGTCGGACCACGCCGCGCCGGCTGGCGCGGCCATCATGCGACGAGCGCTGCCCTCGCAAGGAAGTGTCCGCCATTTTTTGGTGCCCCATCGTTGATCCGCCCACCCAATGAGCAAGATGAGACTATGTCTAAAAACAAGTCAACTTCGCCCGGTACGACTTTCTAGCCGGTGTGTAAAGCTGATCGGCAAATGGCCCTGTAATCTGGCTGAGACGCTATCCGCCTTGAGCATCTCCGTTGGCCCCGGAGCGCAGATCGTGTGGAGATTTTCGCCATTGCGCGGCATCCGAGCAATGATGCTCTCAATCCGGCTGGCAGATTAGAACATGGCTGTGTTGATGCATTTAGCTGCGAAATCTAGCTTTGTATCCAGTCGGACCGCCTTTGGGGACGATGCAGATTATCCGGGACTTCCTCAGGAGGCACCGGCTTCATCCGATTGACTTATTTCGTTTCGCCGCGGGAGACTTTTCATGAAGGCACTTGGCCTTTCGACATTGGGTGTGAGCTTCGCGCGTCACAAAGGGCTTGGCGCGGCGATAGGCATCGCAGCGGCTTTGCTGGCGGGACCGGCGGCCGCGGAGGGCAAGATCAGGATCGCTCAGCAATTCGGCATTGGCTACCTGATCCTTGACGTCGTACGCGATCAAAAGCTGATCGAAAAACACGGCAAGGAAGCTGGCGTCGACATCGGGGTCGAATGGGCCAGCATTTCCGGCGCCACCGCGATGAACGAGGCGCTGTTGGCTGGTAATCTCGACATCGTTTCGGCAGGTGTGCCGCCGGCATTGACCATGTGGGACCGCACCAAGGGCGACGTCAAAATGGTGGCGGCGCTCGGTTCTCTGCCGAACTATGTGCTGACCACCAATCCGGACGTCCATACGCTCAAGGATTTCAGTGACAAGGACCGGATCGCGGTGCCTGCGGCCGGTGTCGGCTTCCAGTCACGGACGCTGCAAATCGAGGCGGCAAAGCTTTTCGGAGCAGAGAATTTTCAGAAGCTCGACGAAATTTCGATCAGCCTGCCGCATCCGGATGCGACCGCGGCGCTGATTTCCGGCGGAACGGAAGTGAACTCGCATTTTTCCTCTGCGCCGTTTTATTATCAGGCGCTGCAAGGCAACAAGGCCGTCCACAAGGTCATCAGCTCCTACGATATCCTGGGCGGTCCGGCGACCTTCAACGTCCTTTATTCCAGCACGGCGTTCCACGACGACAATCCCAAGACCTATGCGGCCTTCTACGCAGCCTTGGGTGAGGCGGCAAAATGGATCAACGCGAACAAGAAAGAGGCTGCGGATACTTTTATTCGCCAGCAACAATCCAAGCTATCGCCGGAACTGGTTCTCGAAATCATCAACGATCCCGAGAACGATTTCACCATCGTTCCGCAAAACACCTTCATCTATGCGTCGGAGCTTTACAAACTCGGCGTGCTGAAAAGCCAGGCCGCTTCCTGGAAGGACTATTTCTTCGCAGAAGCGCATGGCGAGAACGGCGGCTGACACGATCCTAGTTCAAGCTTCATGATCCAGGCGACTGCTGAGGGCAGGGCGCCTGGATCATCGTATTCGGCGGCACTGAAAAGGACGCTATGACTGCACCATCCCGGCACGTCGGCGGAACGATCGGCTTTCCGCCTTCCGCACCCCTTCTATCCGTCGAAAACGTCACGCTGGAATACCAGATGCCAGGCCGCGTGGTGCGTGCCACACAAAATGTCAGCTTCGATGTCTGGGAGGCTGACCGGTTTATCCTGCTCGGCGCGTCGGGTTGTGGCAAATCCACCCTGTTGAAGGCCGTGGGTGGCTTTATCGCACCGCGTGAAGGGCGCATTCTGCTGGATGGCAATCCGGTTCATGGACCGGGACCGGATCGGGTTGTCGTTTTTCAGGAATTCGACCAACTGCCGCCGTGGAAGACCGTTCGCGAGAACGTCGCCTTTCCCGCGCGGGTTTCTGGCCGCCTCGGCCGCAAGGAGGCTGCCGAGCGTGCGGAGCATTATATCGAGAAGGTCGGCTTGACCCGTTTTGCCGATGCCTACCCCAACACGCTTTCCGGCGGCATGAAGCAGCGCGTGGCGATTGCCCGCGCGCTGGCGATGGAACCGCGTGTGCTGCTGATGGACGAACCCTTTGCGGCCCTGGACGCGCTGACCCGGCGCAAGATGCAGGAAGAGCTTCTGGCGCTCTGGGAAGAGGTGCGCTTCACCCTGCTGTTCGTGACCCATTCCATCGAGGAAGCACTGGTCGTTGGCAATCGGATCGCTCTCCTGTCGCCCCATCCGGGTCGGATGCGGGCCGAGATCAACAGCCATGAATGGGATTTGACCAGCGGCGGAAGCCCCGCGTTCCAGGCGGCCGCGAACCGCATCCACGGCCTTTTGTTTGAAGAAGCCGGGGCGGATGGAGTAAGCCATGAGTGATATTCTGAGCGTCAAACGGCCAGCCGATACGCGCCTCGCTCCTCCGGTGCGGCCCGAATATGAGCGGCCACTCGAGCCGATCGCCGAGGCAACGATAAACAAGGTTCTGCCGCTGCATCAGCGTCTCTGGCAGCATGCGTGGCTGCGCAAGGGCGTGATCCTGATTTGTCTTGCGTTGATCTGGGAGATCGGGGCGCGGATCCAGGGAAATGCGCTGCTGTTGCCGCCTTTCAGCGCGGCCATGAAGGCTCTCGGCGAAGATGTCTTGAATGGCGTCATTCCGGGCCGGGCCATGAATTCCCTGGAAGTTTTGATCAAGGGCTATGCGGCCGGCGTCGTTCTGGCGTTTGTTTTCACCTCGCTGGCCGTTTCCACACAGATCGGTCGCGACCTCCTTTCGACGCTCACCTCCATGCTCAATCCGCTGCCGCCGATCGCGCTGCTGCCACTCGCGCTGCTATGGTTCGGGCTCGGGCAGGGAAGCCTGGTCTTCGTGCTGGTTCATTCGGTGTTGTGGCCGCTCGCATTGAACATGTATACGGGCTTCACCGGCGTGCCGGAACCATTGCGGATGGCAGGTCGCAACTATGGGCTGCGCGGGCTACGTTACGTCTTCCTGATCCTGGTGCCGGCGGCCTTGCCGTCCATCATCGCGGGACTGAAGATCGGCTGGGCGTTCGCCTGGCGCACACTGATCGCGGCTGAGCTGGTGTTCGGCGCCTCGTCCGGCAAGGGCGGCCTTGGCTGGTACATCTTCCAGAACCGCAACGAGCTTTACACCGACCGCGTGTTTGCAGGGCTGATCATGGTCATTCTGTTCGGCCTGCTGGTCGAAAACGTTTTGTTCCGCCAGCTGGAAAAGCGAACCGTCACGAAATGGGGCGTGACGCGCTAGCGCTGCGAGAAACGACGATCATGACACAATCAACCAAATATGTGGTCGGTATCACCGATCACATGATCGGGGTTCCCGACATCGAAGCCGACGCGCTCGGCCCTGACGTGGCGATCGACTTCTTTGCCACCACAAACGAAGCCGAGTTCGACCCGGAGCGCCTTGCACGGCTGGATGCCTTGATGGTGTGGGGCGCGAAGATCGGACCACGAAGCGTTGCCCATCTTTCGCGCTGCCGAGGCGTTGTGCGCTACGGCGTCGGCTATGAGAAGATCGATCTGGCGGCGCTGGCAAAGGCCGGCATCCCGTTTGCCAACAATCCGGACTACGGGGTCGAAGAAGTCGCCGATCATGCAATGGCGATGATCCTGTCGCTGCATCGCCGACTTTGGGAACACGATGCGCGCGCCCGCGGCCATCGCACGGGATGGCAGGTTCACAGCCTCAAGCCGCTGTCGCGCTCCAATAAGGCCACGGTCGGTGTCATCGGCATTGGCCGCATCGGCACGGCGGTCGTCAACCGGCTGAAGCCCTTTGGCTTTCATATTCTGGGCTATGATCCCGGCCAGCCGCCGGGGCACGATAAGGCGATCGGCTATGAGCGGACGGAAAGCCTTGAGACTTTGCTTGCCCGGTCGGATATCGTCACGCTTCATTGCCCAGCGAACGCGGAAACCAGCGGCCTGCTGGATGCCGATGGTCTTGCGCGGCTGAAGCCTGGCGCCATCGTCGTCAACACTGCGCGCGGCGAATTGCTGGACGATCTCGATGCGCTCGAGGCAGCACTGCGGAGCGGACATCTGGCTGCCGCGGCGATCGACACGCTGGCGAAGGAACCGCCCGGCGACCATCCCCTTCTGACCGCATGGCGCGATCGCGAGGACTGGCTGGCCGGGCGCCTAGTTATCACGCCGCACAACGCCTTTTATTCCGATCAGGCCGCCGTGGAGATGCGCCGCAACGCTGCAAACACGGTCAGGATCCTGCTTGATGAAGGCAGGTTGCGAAATCAGGTGAGGGACGGATCATGAACAAGCCTTCGGAATTCCTCTGGTACATTCCCAACGATACAAAAGCCGGCCATCGCGGCGATGCGTCCGATCCGGATCACAACAGCCTGGACACCTTGACCACTCAGGCGAAGGCGCTGGAAGAGCATGGCTGGAAAGGCGCCTTGATCGGCACAGGTTGGGGACGTCCCGATACGTTCACCCTGGCGACCGCGCTTGTCGCCCGCACCACCAGCTTCGAGCCATTGATTGCGGTTCGGCCCGGCTACTGGAAGCCGGCGAATTTCGCGTCATCCGCCGCAACGCTCGATCATCTGAGCGGCGGGCGCGTGCGCGTCAATGTCGTGTCGGGACCGGATGAACTTGCCGCCTATGGCGACCAGGAAGGCGATCAGGCGCAACGCTATGCGCGTACCAAGGAGTTTATGAGGCTCGTTCGCAGGCTGTGGACGGAAGAAAACGTGACCTTCAACGGCGAGCATTTTCAGGTGGCCAACTCGACCGTCGCGCCGCGGCTTGTCCCGCTGGGCGACCGTCGTCATCCCAAACTGTATTTCGGTGGTGCATCGGAGGCCGCCGAGCGAGTTTCTGCAACCGAAGCCGACGTGCAGTTGTTCTGGGGTGAGCCGCTGGATGGTGTGCGTGAACGCATCGAACGCCTGAGAACGCTCGGCAAAGCGCTCGATCGTGATCTGCCTCCCCTGGAATATGGGCTGCGGATCACCACCCTCGTTCGTGACACCACGGAACAGGCCTGGGCGGATGCAGAAGCTAAGGTGGCCAAGATGGCCGAGGGTGCGGCGGGCAGTTGGCAGGATCATCGCCACGGGGTCGCCGTCGGCCAGCAGCGTCTGCTGGATCTTGCTGCCCAAGGCGACGTTCTCGACGACAATCTTTATACGGCTCCCGGTAAATTCGGCGGAGGCGGCGCCGGAACCACCTGGCTTGTTGGTTCCGCCGAAGACGTGGCGCGGTCGCTGCGCAAGTACCAAGATCTCGGCATCTCATACTTTGTGCTCTCGGACACCCCATACCTCGCCGAAATTAAACGCCAGGGGACCCAGTTGTTGCCCCTGCTGACGTAATCGTTTCAGCACATGGTGGGAACGACGCGCCCCGTGCCCTGCATAAGAATCCTTATAACCGCTCGCCGGGAGGGATAGTCGGCAANNGGCTTGTGGCCGACCGTCAGCTTTCGGAGATGGAGGGATGGAGTAGCCGCTCTAGACCGAACTGAAGCTACGCTGGAAGCCAGCACGGAACTGGCAGTGAGGGCGGTTCAGTGCCAAGCAAGGAGCTTCTGTGTCGCTAAATGGCTTGTCCTAGGTGCGCTCAGGCTCTGAGCCCGATTGCTGCGAAAGATGCCGAAGCCCGTAGTTCATCTGACGGCTGACTAGGTAGGTGTAGGCGATGCGGTCTCGCTGCCGCAATGCATCGACCAACTCGGCATGGGTTGCATGCACATCAGTTTTAACCGTCCTTACCGACTTGCCGATCCTCATTATGTCTTCGATGACCGGTCGCAGCATCCTATAGGTGGCAAGCACAGTTCGATTACCCCCGAGTTCAACGAGAGCATCGTGGAACTCGTAATCGGCGCGCACGAGGTCATCTGGTTCACGCAGTCCAAGAATGCGGTCGTTCACCGCGTCCAGGGCAGCGAAATCTGCGTCGGAAGCATGCATGATGATGTGCTCGCCGACGCCGGTCTCCACGATGCGTCGAAAGCCCTGTACGTCTCGGAACCCTTCCGCTGACACAAGGCCCCGATGGAAGGACAGCAATCTTCGGACGGCTTCGGCGTGACCGTCCGCTACGATGGCACCGCTCTTTGGCCGTGTCTCCACCAGTCCGAACGCTCGTAGCACCACTAAGGCTTCACGAACTGTATTTCGCGAGGCTCCCAGCGAGGCGCAAAGCTCTCGTTCGGTTGGAAAGGGATCGCCGACCTGCAGTCTGCGGGTTTCTACCAAGTCTCGGATATCGTCCACGAGGCGGTTAACGACCGAGCGACCATGCGGGAATTCGGGTGTCTTATGTGTAGGTTCTGCCGCATTGCTCATTGTTCAAACTCATATCTGGTTGGGCCAGATCAACGTCGCGTGGTTGGACCAACTTCAACAAGATGCGACCAAAGGCCTTGCAAAGAAGCAGATATCAAGATATCCGGTTCGCATCTGGTCCAACCAGATGCGGCTGCAGACACTGGGAGGTTGTCGAGTTGTACCAAAGTTACGCCAAAACTGCCAGAACTTCGAGCCCTTGTTGGACCAAGGTATCACGGTGCTTTGCCGGTGCGTCATTTCTACGCGTCGGGCGGTAGGCGTTTTGTACACATTCAACTTCGCGCCCGTCTTCGAAAACTTCGACCAGCTGCTCATTGGCGCCGTGTTGACCATGCAGCTTACGGTTGGCGGCATCGTCTTTGGCAGCCTGATCGCAGTTCCGGTTGCTGCTGCGAAGATCTATGGCGCCGCACCCCTCCGCTGGTTGGCGAGCGCCTATATCGAAGCGATCCGCAACACGCCGTTCCTTATCCAGATTTTCTTCGTGTATTTCGCCCTGCCGTCCGTGGGTCTGAGGTTAGATCCGAACTCTGCTGCCCTTGTCGCGCTGTCGGTCAATGTCGGAGCTTACTCCGCCGAAATTGTTCGCGCCGGGCTCCTGGCCATCAACCCGGGTCAAATTGAAGCCGGGAAGGCGCTAGGCTTAGGGGGATTCCAGGTATTCCGGTATGTGATCTTCAAGCCCGCAATCCGGGCTATCTATCCGGCACTCACAAGCCAGTTCGTCTATCTGATGCTCACGTCCAGCGTCGTCTCGGTGATCTCGGCCACAGACCTCGCTGCAGCCGGAAACAACATCCAGCTTAACACCTTTGCGGCTTTCGAAGTTTATCTGGTGGTGACGGCGATCTACTTCGCGCTTTCGCTCTTTCTTTCCTTCATCTTCAGCGTGTTCGGTCGCTGGGCTTTCAACTACCCGATGGCGAGGTAGGTCGATGTTCCGCACGTTTGGTTTCGAAGAGTTCTGGTTCATCCTCTTGGCTCTCCGTTGGACGATTGCCCTGACTGCCATTGCATTTGCGGGCGGCATGGTCGGCGGCCTTGTGGTGGCATTGGCCAGAACATCCGCGTTGCCTATGCTTCGTTACCCGGCAGTCGCACTTATCCGCGTGTTCCAAGGCACGCCGCTGTTGATGCAGCTTTTTTTGGTCTTCTTCGGGCTGAACCTGTTCGGCTTCAAGATCGATCCGTGGTTTGCCGCCGCCGCAGCTTTCACGCTGCATGCCAGTGCGTTCCTCGGCGAGATCTGGCGAGGATGCATCGAGGCAGTTCCGCGCGGCCAGTTCGAGGCGAGCTGGGCCTTGGGCCTGGGTTACAAGGATCGCAATGTATCTGTCATCCTGCCCCAGGCAGCGCGCATTGCAGTGGCCCCGACCGTTGGCTTTCTGGTCCAGCTGCTGAAGGGGACCTCGCTGGCGTCGATCATAGGCTTCATCGAGATTACCCGCGCCGGCCAAGTCGTCAACAACATGACATTCCAGCCGATGGTGGTCTTTTCCGTCGTCGCCGCGATGTATTTCGCCCTTTGCTGGCCACTGTCCCTCTTCGCCAAGCGGATGGAGCGGCAGTTTTCCAAAGCATTGGCGAGGTAAACATGGATCTCAAGAGGAGGAGAGAGACTATGAACGTCAAGAAGACCTTTGCGGCCGCCGCGGCGTGCCTTGCCCTGATGATAGGTGTGCAATCCGCGGAAGCTCAAACCGTCGAGGAGCTGAAGCAGCGTGGTACGGTCAAGATCGGCACTCCGTTGGACTTCCCGCCATTCGGCTCGATCGATCTCAATGGCGAACCTGTGGGATATGACGTCGATGTTGCCAAGGCTTTGGCCGCCAAACTCGGCGTCAAGATCGAGATCGTCCCGGTTAGCGGTCCGAATCGCATCCCCTACCTGCAGTCTAACCAGATCGACGTCATCGTCTCCTCGATGGGCGTGACACCGGAGCGCGCCAAGCAGGTTTCATTTACCCAGGCCTATGCCGGCATCGAGCAGGTCGTCTTCGGCGACAAGAACGTCTTGGTTAAGGCCCCGGAGGACATGAGCGGAAAGTCCGTCGCGCTTGTTCGCGCCTCGACACAGGACGGCGTGCTCGTGTCCGTTGCGCCATCGGATGTGAACATCCGGCGCTTCGACGATGACGCGACCGTCGTTCAGGCTTTGCTCTCGGGGCAGACGCAGTTGGTCGCTACCTCGTCGATCCAGACCATGCAGATCGACAAACGCGACCCTGGCCGTTTCGACGTCAAGTTCAAGCTGCCGTTCGAGCAGCGTCAGGCCATCGCAATCCGGCCAGGCAACGACCAACTCCTCACCTTCATCAACGACTTGATTACGGAGATGAAAAGCAACGGGGAACTGGAAGCACTTTCCCAGAAGTGGGTTGGCTCGCCACTTCCCGCCTTTGTGCTGAACGATCGCCCGTGACAGCGGTGGGAGGAAAGGGATGACTGCTGATCCCATCGTTCGGATGGTCAATGTCGAGAAGTGGTTTGGAGAGTTTCAAGCCCTCCGAAACATCAGCCTCGACGTCCACAAAGGTGAGAAGATCGTCCTTTGCGGACCTTCGGGTTCGGGAAAGTCAACGCTGATCCGGTGCATCAACCAGCTCGAAAAGATCGAACAGGGCAAGATCCGCGTCAGCGGCGTCGAGCTTACCGAGGGCAAGCAGAACGTCGAGACAATCCGGCGGGAGGTCGGCATGGTGTTTCAGCAGTTCAATCTTTTTCCGCATTTGACTGTACTGGAAAACTGCATGCTCGCCCCCACCAAGGTGCGCAAGGCAAGCAAAGCGGATGCCGCTGCTACCGCGATGCGCTTCTTGGAGCGAGTGAAGATACCTGAGCAGGCTGAAAAGTACCCTGCGCAGCTGTCTGGCGGGCAGCAGCAGCGNNNNCAGCGCTGGATCCCGAGATGGTCAACGAGGTTCTCGACACCATGACCGACTTGGCACAGGAGGGCATGACGATGGTTGTTGTCACGCACGAGATGGGCTTCGCCCGCAAGGTCGCTGACCGTGTCATCTTCATGGACCGCGGCGAAATCGTCGAAACCGCGGATCCCGAAACTTTCTTCACTAGCCCGCAGCAGGAGCGGACCAAGACATTCCTGGGTCAGGTCATGCACTAGCGTCGCCTGCACGACCACTTCGCGACTGCTTCAAGGAAACCGCTGGCTCGAGCCTCTGAGCCCGCGGACAGAACCACCATGCCTGGATTTGGATCATCATGGTCCCGGCCTCGTGATCGTAGTTAGACAGCCACCTTACCAGGCTCGCTCTTCGATCGTTCGTCATCGTCAATAAACAGGGGTCTTTGACCAATGCGCAGAAACATCCTTCGAGAAAAGCTTTCGGCAGGCTTGCCTACGGTCGGCACGCATATCCTCTCGACATGGCCGACCGTGGTCGAACTTGCCGGCCAATCCGGCCAGTACGACTACGTCGAATTTACCGGGGAATATGCCCCCTTCACCATGCATGACCTCGACAATCTCGGTCGCGCTTTCGAGCTCGCCAACATGGGCGGCATGCTGAAGATAGAGCAAACCCAATATACCCATCAGGCTATGCGTGCGATTGGCTCGGGCTTCCAAAGCGTCCTGTTCGCTGACATTCGTTCGGTTGAAGATGCCAGGGCTGCCGTCGATGCCGTTCGGGCAGAGACTACGATGGCAAGCGGAGCGCGTGGCCGGGGACGTATGGGCGTTGGGATGCGGCGTGATGTCGGTACAATCCTGGAGGGCGGCAAGCCGAGCTACGTGGAAGCGCTCAACGACGTCGTCATCGCGATCATGGTTGAGAAAAAGTCCTGTGTGGACGACTTGGACGCCATCTTGTCGGTGCCTGGCATCGACATGGTGCAATTCGGTCCCTCGGACTATTCCATGAGCATTGGCAAGACCGGTCAGCCGACGGATCCCGAGGTTGTTTCAGCCGAACGCAAAACCATCGAGACGGCACTCGCAAAGGGGCTACATCCTCGCGTTGAGATCGGCGATGCCAGCCAGGCTGCCCGGTACATCGAGATGGGCGTCAAGCACTTCTGCGTGGGTTGGGACGTTTCTATCTTGGCCAACTACTGGACAGCACAGGGCGCAATTATGCGCGACATGCTGTCTACGGATGCGCCTGTCACGACAGCCACCGCCGCATCGTCCGTCCGGCCTTATTAACAAACTCCCCACAACACCCCGTATCGCGCGTCCAAGCCCCGGTTTGCTGCGCGCGATCGCCCAGTCCGCATTTCCCTTGAAAGAGGCTGCACGATGAGCGCTACCAAGACGCCCGANNGTCAGGGCACATTCAAGGTCATCATCATCGATCTTGTCGGCCTTAAACTGACCGATGGTTCGGGGCCGGATCATTCTGAGGTCGCCCAATTTGTCGAGCAACAAGGTGGGATCTTCCACGAGGGCGGCGTTGCCGAACGCGACTTGCCGAACGATGGCAACGTTCACTTTTTCTACCTTCCGCATCTGAGTGAGGCAGACGAAATCTTCGCAGAAACGGGGGCAGGACAGTATGACGCCGTAATCGCCGCCGCGACAGCAATTCCCGCAGCCTCGAAGTTCGCGCTCGGAGGCGTGCGCATCGGCACTGGGACCGGCAACATGGGGTCCGCGTCCTGGGGCGGATCAAACGGCGAAGGCGGCGAGGCGCCGTTGATGAACACGCCCGGCATCAATGCCCGTGCGACTGCCCAGATGGCGTTTAAAGCGCTGTTGCGGGTCTTGCCAGACCTTCCCGTGGAAGCCCTTCACAAACTTGTTGTCGACGGAGCTTTTGACACCGGGAAAGACCTGGTCCGGTTTCCGACAGAGAAGCTCGAGGGGAAGCGGTTCGCCATTCTCGGCTTCGGGAATATCGGCCAAGAGGTTGCAGCTCTCGCCAAAGCGTTCGGCATGGATGTCGTGGTCTATGCTCGGCCTCACCACGAGGAAAGGATATGCCGTTCAGGTTATCACTATGCGGCGACCCCTTCTGCGGCCGCGAGTGGCGCCGACGTGATCTCGGTGCATTTGGGACTCGGGCGCCTTGATCCGGCTACCAACACCTTCGCCAATGCTGGGCTGATAGACCCTGAAGTGCTTTCAGCACTCAATGACGGTGCCGTTCTGATCAACTACGACCGCGGTGAGCTCGTGGACGTCCCTGCTCTCGGAGAGGCGTTGTCGAGCGGGAAACTCCGTCACGTCGCGATCGACGCCGACATCTTCAAGGGTCCAGACGGCCCGAATGGGCCCATGGTGCCTTATCTGTCTCTCTTGCCGGAGCACGGCGAAAAACTGGCGCTGCTGCCGCATGCCGCCGCAGATACCGATCATCCCACTCGCGTTGCCGGTGCCAAGCAGGCCATCAACCAGATCATGGATGCCATCAGGAATCGAAAGGTTGCCAATCTCAAGGGGGATCTTCCAGACGGCTACGTGGAACAGGGTGCTCCCTCCGGCTCCGGAGATGCGCCGTTGGTTGCTCGACTGCAAGACATCAGCGCTGCGCTCGCCGGCCTTGTCCATGCACTGGCCACGCAATCAGATCCCGAACATCAATCGCGCATCGTCGAAGAGCATCGCGCTCTCATCGAATGCCTCGACTTGGATCGGTACGCAGCAGTCTCCGCGCATCCGGCCGCCTGAATCTTGCACGCCGCCCGGCAACCATGCAAACCAGGAGGAATCTATGAAGCGTTCGACTATCAACTCCGTCATCTCCGACACCGCCGCGTTTGCTGCGGCACATAAGCGCTCTCTCCCATCGTGGGCATATTGGAAACTGGAAGAGTACGAAGCAAACCGAGAGGTTGCACATTATTTGAACGCCCGGCAGATGGGTTGGGACGTAACTGACTTTGGCGGAGGAGACTTCGCCGCTCGAGGTCTTACCCTGTTATGTCTGCGAAACGGGATCCTGGGCGATCCCACCGAGCGGACCTACGCCGAAAAGCTGCTCTTCGTCGACGAGATGCAGGAGGCGCCGTTCCATTTCCACAAGTTCAAGCTTGAAGACATCATCAATGCTGGCGGCGGTAACCTTATGATCGAGTTCTTCCATCCGGAAGACGAAACGGCACCCGTCAGGGTTCAAGCGGACGGACACATGATCGACCTGCGGTCACGAGAACCGTTGAAGCTGAAACCCGGGCAAAGCGTCACTGTCGACCGAGGCGTCCACCACCGGTTCTATGGGGAAAAGGGTGCGGGCCCCTGCCTGGTCTGGGAGGTCAGTGCAGTAAACGACGATCTGACCGACAACTACTTCCTGGAGGCGCCAGACCGTTTTGCCAGTGTCGACGAAGATGTCGCGATCGCCACGCCGCTATGGAACGAGATCCCGACGCAACCCTGATCTAGGGTCGAGGTGAGCATCCTGTCATGAAGCACAAGCCGTTCCTCACCGCATTGTTCAAGCAGGCTGTGGCCGCAGCAAATCCTGGCGCAGCGATCGCAGTGAGCCTGCCGCCGCTGCCAATCGGGAGGACAGTGGTAGTAGGGGCTGGCAAGGCTGTTCTTCCTATGTACCGATGCCTGCAAGAGGTGTGGCAAGGCAGCCTCGAAGGCATCCTCGTCACCGGTGAGAGCCAAGGCATGCAGCGAGACAACATCACCATCCTCAAGGGAAGCCACCCGCTTCCCGACGCCCACGGGGTCGCTGCATCAAGGCAGATCCAGGATCTGGTCGCTTCCCTTACTGACCAGGATCTGGTGATCGCGCTAATCTCGGGCGGCGGGTCGGCCATGCTGCCCGCGCCAGCAGGCGAACTCACGCTCGAGGACGAGATTGCGGTAAACCAGGCACTGTTGGCTTCGGGCGCGCCAATCTCCGCGATGAACACGGTCCGAAAACACATCTCGACGATCAAAGGTGGCCGGCTGGCCGCATCCACCCAGGCACGGGTGCACACGCTGGTTGTCTCTGACATTCCCGGCGATGTCGCCAGTCAGGTGGCATCGGGTCCCACATTGCCCGATGCATCTACCCGCCAAGATGCGTTGGACTTTATCGAACGCTACAGCCTGGAGCTGCCAGAGCAGGTGATGCGACACATCAAGAACCCGCTTGCCGATGCGCCCATTCCCGGCGATCCGGTTTTCGAGCGCGATACCTATGCAATAGTCGCGTCAGGCCGCTTGTCCCTTCAGGCCGCGCTGAGGCACGCCGAGGAACAGGGGATCAACGCGACACTCATCGCTGACGACCTGCAAGGAGAGGCATCTGAAGTCGGCCGTTCACACGCCGTGTTGACNNTAAGAGCCTGTCGGTATCAGCACCTGTGGTCCTGCTGTCAGGTGGAGAAACGACCGTCACGATGCGCGGCAAGGGTAGGGGTGGGCGCAACACCGAGTTCTTGCTGTCGTGGGCGATCGGTGTAGAGGGGATGCCCTCTGTGACGGCGCTTGCAGCAGACACAGACGGTCGCGACGGATCCGAGAACAATGCAGGTGCATTCGCTGATGGAACCACTGTCCAACGCTTGCGCGGCCTAGGTTTAGATGCCGAACGGTTGCTTGATCAAAACGACAGTTATTCTGCCTTCGATGCGCTAGGGGATCTCTTCGTGACCGGACCCACGGGTACGAACGTGAACGATTTTCGTGCAGTTTTTATCGAATAGATCATCAGCTGGCAGCCTCTGCAGCGAGTTTATCTTGGTTCGGCAAGCCAAAGGCTCTTGAGCTGATGGCCCGTGCGCCAGACGTCAACCGCGGTCTCGTCGCAGCCCGCCTCAACGGGATCTCGAACCACACTAAATTCCTCATCAAGAACGGCGCCGAGCAGAAAGCATTCGTCCCTGTACTCGCCACGCTCGGCACTGGCGAGCTTGACCGTCGCCCGAAGAACAATGGCTTCAAGGTTCCGGCCCTTCCAATTCACCACGCCGTAATCCTGGATTGCCACCTGGAGATCACGCGGTTCCCAGCCGCTGGACTGCAGGTCGCTCTTCCATCCTGTAAATGAAGGAAAGACCTGTTTGACGTCGATCGCCGACGGTTCGCTACGGTTTGCAGGCTCCTGAAGAACGACCTCTCGCAGGCCTCCCGTAAACCGGTTTATGGCAGCCGTAGCAGCGGCCCTGTTGGAAGACTGAAGTTCGAGCTGCCTCGTAGCACGTGTCTCCTGTTCCTCGCGGAGGCGTTGAGCTTCGATCCTTTGCTCTTCCTCAAGAGCCACCCGCCTTGCTTCAGCTGCGCGGACTGCTTCTTCACGAGCCATCTTCAAAGCGCTCTCTGCTGCTGCCAGTTCACTTTGCTCCAGCCAGACGGGTGCATAGGAGAACGTGATGCCGTCGCGCTCCAGCGCATCGACGACCATTTTCAGCGAGGCCCTGCTGCCGTAGAAAACCTCGCACTGGCCTTTGCGCAGGAATTCGTAGCCGACGTCGAGACTCTCGATCCTGACGCGATCCTCGAATGGAGGAGCGAGCCCGGCAAACTCGGCAAGCTCGCGGAGCTTGCCTTCGTGCAGTTCGCGCTCCTGTTCAATCACGGCGCAGATCGTATTAGCCCGCCCGTCCAAGAAAATGCTGCCATAGCCCTCCCGCGATCCTTGCTGCACATCGCGGGCAAGGCCTGCGACAAACGCGTCGTCACGGTCCAACCGCGCCTTTAGTTCAGCAAACTGAATGGGCTCGAACGGCTTTACGACACCACGTTCAAGAGCGTCGAGAATCCCCATGGCTAGGCTTGTCTGCGCTTCGCTGAACTTCCGCTTTTGAATAAGCAAAAGGTCAACTTCCTTGAGGGTTTCCGCGCTGCAGGCGGTACCGCTGATCGCCACCACCTTCCCACCCAGAGGCGCCACAGCGGCACGAAGCACGCGTTCAAGGGAAGCTGTACGATCCATACCCAGCAGACAGACCGCAGCTGTTCCTTTCGTAAGCGAGTAGTTTCCGGTGAGGGTCCTCAGCAGCGACGGCGCAGTCGGGCTGGCGTTGTACAGCACGGCGACATCGTCCAGGGAGCCTTCAAGGAGAACCTTGTTGGCGTTTGTGACCGTTACTGGCGCTCTTGCCGCAGGAGACTGGCCCTTGTCTTCGTTCGACGCAACTCTCAGCTCGTTCAGATCTGCCTCAAGATTGCGCGATGTAATCAACGAACGCACCCCATCGCGCGCTTCTGAAAGCGCATCCAGGTCGTTCGAGCCAAGCACGGCATCGACGGCCTTCAGCTCGCCGACGACATCCGGCAGCTTGGGCGACGTGAGATGGGTCGACGCCCAACGAGACAGGAGATCCTTGGTTGTTCTCAACTCAGCAAGGATCGACAGCACCTCTGCGTTGCGCGCTTCGGCGCGTTCGTTCTTCCGCACTTCCGAAAATGGAGGAAAGCCTGGAACATCCGAAAGCAGGCTGGCAAATCGCGCAGTCGAGGCTTCGAGCGAAGCTGCGCCACCTGACTTGATCTCTGCCGAAAGGGTAGACGCCCGATCCGCTATTTCCACGATGTTGGGTATATCGCGATTAAGTTTTAAAAAGGCCTCGGCATCGGAAAGCATGACCTCAGCAGAAGCTCGCGCAGCCTTGAGCTTGGCTGCCTCCGCCTTCGCGAAGGACGCCTTGTCAGAATAGCCTCCTTGTAGAGCTGTGCGGTACTCGCCGATCGTATCAAAACCGGATGACTGGAAGCTCTCGTACTCTGCCTTGGATCGGGCTCCAATTCTTTGTGCAGCCTTCATCTGGTAGGCGGAGACGAAGCCCCCTTGTTGAGCCTGCAGGTACTCATCGTTGTTGCTGAAGCCTCCTTGGCTCGCAGCTTCGTAGTCACGCTGAGTTGAGAAGCCGAGGGTCTTGGCCTGCCGGAAGATGACTTCGGTAGGAAAGCCGCCCTTCCGCGCTTCCGTAAAAGATTGCGCATCATCGAAGCCAGATGAATTTGCCATTCGGCGTTCTTCTTCACTTCGGAAGCCATCGCCTGCATTGCGTTCGATCTCGGCCAAGCTGACGTCTGTCAGAAGGTCGCCGGGAGGCGTTCCAAAAGCTGCCAAATAGCGACGGAATGCCGTCACCGTCGACGGGCCGATCAGTCCGTCGACGGGACCATTATAGAAAGAGAGGCGGCTCATTGAGGCCTGCAGGCGCCGCACCGACGACAGATAGGTCTGCTGGTTCATCAGGTCGAGCGACGAATTGGGTTCGTAGCTATGCCAGACAACGTTCTGGAGGCTGTCGCCCTTTGATAGAAAAGCATCATCCGGGATGAGGCGCAGACCAATGAGAGCTTCAAGATTCGCTTTGGCCTTATCTGCCTTTAAAGTCCCGGCCAAGATAGCGAACACACCGTTGCGGCTTTCCACAACCAGAAGCGGACCGAGTGTTCGACCGTAAGACATTGCCAGACCGATCGCTTCACTCGCGGTGGGACGACTGGAGATGATCAACCAGAGGGTTGAGCTTTCAGGAGGTCTAAGGGCGACCGAGTGAAGATAAGAGCGATCGATAGGCAAAGATGCCCGCGCTTGTGGTCCAACGTTTCCGCTGTAAGCATAAGAGGTACAGGTTAACGTCGCCGCCGTGACGGCGACCGTCGAAACGAGTCTTAGCCTAAGACGCACCGCACAACTCCGCACAGGACAACAGCGACTACTTCAAACATCTGACTTCTGAGATGTCTATTGTGGATCGACTTGCTTGATGCCTTTGGTCAAATACCCTGAAGATGTTGCAAACTTGCATCGAGTCAGTCAGGATTGCCTTGCGGCTAAAAATCTACCAATTTGTTGATGGATAGATGGAAGAAGGCGAACTGGCCGCTTAGGTTAACTTGGGCAGCAGCGAACATGGCGAACCCGATGTCGCCTGATAGAGAAAACGGCTCGTAAACATCTTTGTTCGTTGTAGGCTTAGTTGGTTTTATTAGTTTTGGCATACATAGGATCAGTTGGAGCCTTGCCTTCTTGGTAGCTTCACGGGTTAATCTTTAACACCGTGCCATCTTTCTCTGCCGATGCGCCGACCCTACTGCCTGTCATACTTGGCGCAGCATCCGACATTTGAGCCTACCAGCCCAGCCCGGCCGAGATCTTACGGGCGGCGTCTTTCAACAACAGGATGAAGCGGTCGACATCGCTCCTTTGTGTGCGGAAGGCTGGAGCACCTACGTTGACAGCCGCGATCACCGACCCGTCGAAAGCAAGAACCGGCACCGATACGGAAACAAGCTGTTCGCTGACTTCCCCGTAACTGACACAAAAGCCCTGATTTCGGATCTTATCCAATTCCGCGATCAGCTTAGCGCGGTCAGTGATGGTTCGCTTAGTTAACCGAGGAAGCACTTCCGGGATCATCTGCGACTGAACTTGCGGGTGTAGGAAGGCGAGCAGAACTTTGTAGGAACCTGCGCTCAAAGGCCGACGCCGTCCGATCATAGCCTGCACCCGCAAGTCCCGCATCGGTTCAAACTTCGCGATGCAGAGGGACTCACCGTTGTCGATGATACGGAGCTGCGTCGTTTCATTCGCCTTCTGACCGACCTCTTCAAGGATCGGATTTGCGATACGTACCAGATCAACCTGCGTCGATGCCGCCGTCCCAATGACGATCGCTGTCGTGCCAAGGCGATAGGTTCCAGCTTCGCTCTTCCTCACCAGCCCACGCCGTTCCATTGTGCGTAACATCCGCAAAATTCTTGGCTTGGTCTCACCCAATGAGCGGGCAATCTCTGTTAGTCGAACGTCAGGAGTTTGTGCCACGCTTAACAAGACGTCGAGACATACGTTAACTGATTGAAGAACGCCGCTTTCCGGTGCTTTCTCTAGGGGCATGATGTCTCTCTCGGTCAACTTAGATCGTGGCGAAAAAGCCATCGTAAGCCGGTTACGGTGTACGTAACACTCATGATTCTGGTTTGACAGCCTTCTTTTCCGCCGGTTACCAATCATCCCTATGAGCGGTCGGGAACCCGCTTTAGCCGATCTGCTGAGATCGGAACGAACCTAGAACTGGGATGGAACCAATGACCGCCAAAGTCTTACAGCGGGCAGCGATCGCGCTGCTCGGCACGATCGCTATTCCTGCAATGGCTTCTGCACAGGAAACGCCGCTGACGATCGGCATGTCGACGACACCGACGACGCTCGACCCGCATGAGGATAGTTCCGCGCCAAACAATGCCACGTCGCGCCACATCTGGGACAGCCTCATCAATCTCACGGGCAAATCCAGCAATGAGCCGGAACTCGCTACGGATTGGAAGGCCGTCGACGATACCCATTGGGAGTTCAAACTGCGCGAGGGCGTCAAATTCCATGATGGCAGCGACTTCAATGCCGATGATGTCGTCGCCTCTCTTCTTCGTGCCCGCGACAAGCCAAGCCAAGGTTTTGCGTCATATACCCGCAACATCACCAATGTGACGGCCAAAGATCCGCTGACGATCGTTATCGAAACCAAGGTGCCCGATCCGCTTCTGCTGAACTCCGTCAGCCGCATCCGCATCATTAGCGCAGATTGCAAGGACGCTCCGGTTCAAGACTTCGACAATGGCAAATGCGCCATCGGAACCGGCGCTTATTCTTTCGTGTCGTACCAGCCGGGCAGCAACCTGACAGTCAAGCGCAACGACAGCTACTTCGCTGGCGCATCACATTGGTCTAACGTCACCTTGCGCTTCCTGCCGGACGACGGCGCACGTTTGGCTTCACTCTTGTCCAACGAAATCGACATCATCGAGACCCTCCCGGCAGATGGCATGGAGCGTGTTGCATCGAGCGGCAATTTGCAGATCATCAATGGGCAGTCGTCCCGATTTGCGTATCTCGGCTTGGATGTCAGTCGCGACGTTGCTGCTTTCGCGACCGCAGCAGATGGCTCACCGCTCGACAAGAATCCCTTCAAGGACGAGCGGGTCCGCAAGGCCCTGCTGATGTCGATCAACCGTGATGCGATCGTTGAGCGCATCATGCAAAAGAACGGCACGGTCGCCGACCAGTTCGTTGCTGAAGGTTATGCCGGGCATTCGGACAAGGTTGAGAAGGTCGCCTACGATCCTGCTGCAGCCAAGGCGCTTCTCGCAGAGGCAGGCTATCCTGATGGGTTCAGCCTGACCTTGCATGGTCCGGCCGGGCGCTACGTCAAGGATGCCGAGATTTTGCAGGCTGTCGGCCAGATGTTCACGCGGATCGGCATCAAGTCCAAGGTCGAGGTGCTGCCGTGGGCGATGTACTCCGACAAGTACTCCAGCGGCGACTTCAGTTTCTTCTTCGGTGCCTGGGGCGTCAACACTGGCGAGACAACGAACCCGACGGTCGCCCTTGTTGCCACACGCGATGAGAAGAAGGGCACTGGTCGGTACAATGGCGGTGGCATTTCCGATCCGAAGATCGATGAAGTCCTGGCCAAGGCAAGCTCCACCCTCGACGAAGCGGAACGTAAGCCGTTGCTGGAAGAGCTGTCCACACAGACGTTCAACAACCTCTGGCTCCTTCCCATGCACTACGAGAACGTCGTTCTCGGTGCAAAGAAGAGCGTGTCCTACGCTCCGCGCGGTGACAAATACACGCTCGCCTACGAAGTGAAGCCAGAGAACTGATCTTGATCGGGGGCTGCGTTCAGGCAGCCCCCGATCATCCCAGGCTTATCCCAGGAGACATCCATGCAGGAACTCGGAACGGGCGAGGCGATTGCCCGCGCGAAGGCCGTCTATGACTATGGCCATACGGCAATCTTCGCGTCCAAGAGCGATCCGCGGCTTCACCTGGCCCTTTATATTCCGCCGACGGCCTCCGAAGGCCGCAAGCTTGATCTGCTGGTTGCGGTGCATGGAACCAGCCGGACGTCGGCCTTCGATTTCCTGAACGGCTTTGCCGAATTCGGCCTCTATAACGATTGCGCCATTCTAGCTCCCATCTTTCCAGTCGGAGTCTTCGGCGATGGCGCTCGCTCAGGCTACAAGTTCCTGGAAGAAGGGGACATCCGGTACGATCAGGCTGTGATCGCCATGGTCGAGGAGATGGCTGAGAAGTACGGGCAAGACTGGTCGACCTTCGCCATGTTCGGCTTTTCGGGCGGTGGACATTTCACGCATCGTTTCGCGATCCTGCATCCAGAAAAGCTGTGGGCTGCCTCCGTAGGCGCACCCGGTTCGGTCACGCTGCTTGATCCGACCCGCGACTGGTGGGTGGGCGTGCGCGATCTGGAAGCCCGCTTTGGAAAGCCGTTCAAGCCGGAGGAACTCGCCAAGATCCCGGTCCAGATGGTTGTAGGGGACGCCGACCTGGAAAACTGGGAAATTACCCATAAGCCAGGCGGCCGCTACTACATGGAAGGCGCCAACGATGCAGGGCAGACTCGGCCGGAACGCCTTTCGGCGCTTGCTCAGTCATTCCGTGAGGCAGGCGTTCAGGTCACCCTGGATGTCGTGAAGGGCGTGTCCCACGACCGCATCAAGGTGCTCGGTCACGTCAAAGCCTTCTTAACGAAAGTGCTGAGCGAGCGGCGCCAGAAATGAAGAACGCAACGATTGTCGCTCCCCAACCGGAGGCGGTTGAAGCCGGCGCCGAGGTTCTCGAGCGTGGAGGCAACGCCGTTGACGCAGCTCTCGCCTGCGCCTTCGTTCAAGGCGTGGTCGATCCGCAGATGGCAGGCATCGGCGGCTTTGGCTCGATGCACGTCTATATGCCCAAGAAGGGCGTACACGAGATCCTGGAGTTTTATGCCCGTGCGCCATTGAAGGCGACACCGGACATGTGGCTGGACAAGATCAAGCATCAAAGCCGAGATGGCTTTGGCTATGTTCTGGACGGCAACATTTCTGATATCGGCTACCTCGCCGTCTGCACGCCGGGATCGCTCAAGGGCTACGAGACCGCGCTGAGGGATTACGGCACGTTCGATTGGGCTGACCTGATCAACCCTGCCGTCCGGCTCGCGCGCGACGGCTTCATGATCCGCAACCACATGCATTGGTACTGGTCGAAGGACCAGTCCAACGACGGCTTTGCCAATACGCTGGACAAGCTGCGCTTTTCTGAAACGGGACGCCGCGTTTATTTCCACGAGGATGGCTCGCTTCGCAATGTCGGCGACTTGCTCGTCAACAAGGATATGGCCGACACGCTGGAGCGGATCGCCAGAAGCGGCGGATCGGACATTTTCTACCATGGCGAGCTGGCCGACCAGATCGCCGCCGACTTCAAAGCGAATGGCGGGTTGATCGGGTCGGAGGATCTGACGAAGTACGAACTGTCCCGCGTCGCGCCGATCTGGGGCGAGTATCGCGGCAACCGGATCGCCACATCGCCGCCTCCCGGATCAGGTTTCCCGATGCTGGAGTTCCTCCACATCATGGGGGAATTCGACGTCGGCTCGATGCAGCATGGCAGCGCAGAACACCTGCGCATCCTGTTTGAAGCCATGAAACGCATGACGATCGACAAGGACGCGCATATGGGCGACCCCACCTATGTCGATGTTCCCTACGAGACGCTGTTGTCGAGGGACCATGCGCAGGCGCACGCCGAAGCGATCAAGGCTGGAGACATTGCCAATGTCGACCGTCTCGACCGTTCGCAGCGCGATACCACGCACATCTCGGTCATCGACAAGGACGGCAATGCCGTTGCGATGACCCATACGCTGGGCAGCCCATCCGGAGCCATCACCAACGGTCTCGGCTTCATGTATAACGGGACGATGAGCCGCTTTAATCCGGTGCCTGGAAAGGCCGGCTCGATCGCCCCGGGCAAGCGGCGTCCAAGCTCCGCCGCGCCCACCATCGTCTTCAAGGACGACAAGCCATCCGTCGTCATCGGCGCGCCGGGAGGCAGCTATATCGCTCCGGCGGTGGCGCAATGCCTGATGAACATGATCGACTTCGACATGCCTGTCCTCGAAGCTGTATCGGCACCAAGGATCGTCGGCGTTTCGAACACGATGGATATCTGCAACCGTATCCGCCATTCCGTCGAAGCTGAACTGGTCGCACAAGGTTACAAGATCGCGCGGTCACCGCAGACCTACGCTTTTGCGGCGGTTCACGCCATCAAGATCGAAAACGGCCTGTCCACCGGCGCGGCCGATCCGCAGCGCGATGGAATGGCGATCTCCGTCGCCTGAGAGAGGTTCCATGGTCACATCCATCATCCGGCGGTTGATCCAGGCGCTGTTCGTCATTCTGGCGATGACTATTATCGTCTTTATCGGCGTCAACGTGATCGGCAATCCCGTCGACATCCTCATCAATCCAGATGCCAATCAAGCCGAGCGGGCGCGTGTTATCGCGCATTATGGCCTCGATCAGCCGATCTGGAAGCAGTACCTGATGTTCCTCCAGGGACTGTTGCATGGCGATTTTGGCGACAGCTTTGTTTATGGACGACCAGCGCTTGGGCTCATCCTTGAGCGCATGCCGGCAACCCTGGAATTGGCGATCACCGCCTTGGGCATCGCCCTTGTTGTCGGCCTGCCGCTGGGCCTCTACGCCGGGCTCTACCCTAAACGCGTTTCCTCGAAGCTGATCATGTCGGCCTCGATCCTGGGTTTCTCGCTCCCCACCTTCTGGGTGGGATTGATGCTGATCATGGTGTTTTCGGTTGAGCTGGGCTGGTTGCCGACGAACGGCCGGGGCCCGACCATGGAACTGCTGGGAACGCAGTGGTCCTTCCTGACCGGAGAAGGTTTGCGGCATCTTCTGCTGCCAGCCTTCAATCTTGCTTTGTTCAAGACCTCCCTCATTCTCAGGCTGACCCGCGCTGGCGTGCAGGAGGTTCTGCCACAGGATTACATCAAGTTCGCTCGCGCCAAGGGTGTCCGTGAAAGCCGGGTCATCGGGGTGCATGTTTTGAAGAACCTGATGATCCCCGTGGTCACCATTATCGGTCTGGAATTCGGCTCTCTGATCGCCTTCTCGGTTGTTACCGAAAGCATCTTTGCATGGCCCGGCATGGGCAAGCTGATTATCGACTCCATCAACTTGCTCGATCGCCCGGTGATCGTCGCCTACCTCATGATGATGGTCGTGCTGTTCGTCGTCCTCAACTTCATCATCGACATCTGCTACACCATCCTGGATCCGCGGGTCCGGCTGGACGCAAAGGCCTGACCCATGTCGGAATCGAACGTACAGGATCAAACCGTCCCCGCTGCGGCCCCAGAACCTGGCCGGCTAGCCAAGGGCGTCTCCGAATTCTTCAAGTCACCGGCGGCGGTAATCGGCTTCGTCACGCTGATCGTGATCTGCGGTCTGGCGGTCTTCGCGCCCTGGATCTCGCCGCAAAACCCTTACGACCTGATGCAACTCGACATCATGGATGGACGGTTGGCCCCGGGGTCGGAATCGATGACCGGAATGGTCTATTATCTGGGCACCGACAGTCAGGGCCGCGATATCCTTTCCGGCATGCTTTACGGCCTGCGGACATCGCTGATGGTTGGTGTTCTGTCGGCCTTTGCAGCCGCCATTATCGGTACGACCGCAGGTTTGTTTGCTGCCTATATGGGCCGACGTACCGAAACCGTGATCATGCGGCTCGTCGACCTGCAGTTGTCTTTCCCAACCATCCTGATGGCGCTGATGATGCTGGCCATTCTCGGCAAGGGCGTCATCAACGTCGTGATCGCGCTCATCATCGCGGAATGGGCTACCTACGCTCGTACCGTTCGAAGCACGGCGCTCGTCGAGCGTGAAAAGGAATATGTCGAAGCCGCGCGCATGCTGCGCCTTCCAGGCTGGCGCATCCTCTTCAAGCATCTTCTGCCGAACTGTCTTGCGCCGGTGATCGTCATTGCAACGATGCAGGTGGCTCGCGCGATCGGTCTGGAAGCGACACTGTCGTTCCTCGGTCTCGGCGCGTCCGTGACCGAGCCGTCGCTCGGCATGCTGATCTCTACTGGATATCAGTATCTCCTCACCGGCCTCTATTGGATCAGCTTCTTCCCAGGCATCGCACTGCTGGTCACAATTGTGTCGATCAACCTTGTCGGTGACCGTCTCCGCGATGTTCTGAACCCGAGGAACGCGTCATGAGTGCGTTGCTGCAGGTAAGCAATTTGGTCACGGAGTTCGGAGGTGGCGGTGGTCATCCTGGCCTGAAAGCCGTCAACGACGTTTCCTTCACCGTGTCACGCGGCAAGGTTCTCGGCCTGGTTGGTGAATCGGGATCCGGCAAATCCGTGACGGGCTTCTCCATTCTGCGCCTTCTCGAAAGGCCCGGCCGAATTGCAGGGGGACGCATCCTCTTCGACGGAACGGACATCGCGAGCTGTTCTGAAGAAGAGATGCGGCAGCTGCGCGGCAAGCGCATTGCGATGGTGTTTCAGGACCCGATGATGACGCTGAACCCGGTTCGCACCATCGGCACGCAGATGGTTGAAGCCGTTCAGGCGCATGACAAGGTTTCCAAGGAAGTTGCGCGTCAACGATCACGCGACGCCCTAGGGCTGGTGGGCATTCCGAGCCCGGAAGAACGGCTGTCGGCCTATCCGCACCAGTTTTCCGGTGGCATGCGGCAGCGTGTGGCAATTGCGATCGCGCTGCTGCACCAGCCAGACCTGATCATCGCGGACGAGCCGACAACAGCGCTGGACGTAACAATCCAGAGCCAGATCATCTACGAGTTTCAAAGGCTCGCGGAAGAGTCCAACACCGCGGTAGTCTGGATCACGCATGATCTGGCCATCGTGTCCCGCCTGGCCGATGACATCGCCGTCATGTATGCCGGCCGCCTCGTCGAAACCGGCCCAGTGGGCAAGGTGCTGACCGATCCTCGTCACCCCTATACGGCCGGACTGATCGCATCCGTTCCGTCGCAAAACCGGCGTGGCGAACCGCTGCATCAAATCAGGGGCATGACGCCGCCGATCAACCGTCTGCCGGAAGGCTGCAGTTTTCGGACCCGATGCGATCGGGCAACTGAAGCGTGCCGCATCATGCCGGGCCTCATTCCCGAAGAGGATCGCTCGTTCCGCTGCATCCATCCCGTTATGAAAGAGGTCGCATGATGCCGGCGACGCAGACGCCCCTGATCGAGGCGCGCAACATCTCGCAGCGCTTCGGCCCGAAGCCAGATTTGGCCGCCAAGATCGCGCTCAAGCTAAAGCTTGCGAAACCGGCGCCGGTGGTCCACGCGCTCGACGATGTCAGCTTGACCATCCGCAGCGGCGAGGTCGTGGGTCTGGTTGGCGAAAGCGGCTGCGGAAAGTCGACCTTGGGTCGCGTTATTGCGGGCATTACGTCACCTACCGAAGGCGACGTCTTGTGGAAGGGCGTTAAGCAAGACGCCATGTCGGCATCCCAACGGCGCGATTACGGGCTTGCCACTCAGATGATTTTTCAGAATCCTATGGCCGCGCTGAACCCGCGCATGACGGTCGAGGAACTCATCTGGGAAGCGCCGAAAACGCACCGGCTAGCGCGCTCGGGCGAGCGCAACACCTATGTCGACAAGTATTTGACATTGGCGGGCTTCAACCCGGAAACGAAGAAGCGATATCCGCACCAGTTTTCAGGCGGTCAGCGCCAACGCGTCAACATCGCGCGGGCCCTTGCCGTGCAGCCAAAGTTCCTTGTTTGCGACGAAAGCGTTGCCGCGCTCGACGTGTCGATCCAGGCGCAGGTCATCAACCTGTTCATGGAACTGCGTGATAAGCTCGACCTGACCTATCTCTTCGTCAGCCACGATCTAGGCGTCGTGGAACATATCTCCGACCGCGTCGCGATCATGTATCTGGGCCGTATCGTGGAAGAAGCTCCTGTTGATGAGATCTTTCGACGTCCCAACCACCCCTATACGAAGGCGCTTTTGGCTGAAATTCCGCGCATCGAGCCGGGAAAGCATCGCTTTAAGCCCGTGAAAGGCGAGCTTCCAAGCCCGCTCAATCCACCGAGCGGCTGCCACTTCCATCCCCGGTGTCCGTTTGCGATGGAGCGTTGCCGAGCGGAAGTTCCGTTGAAACAGGAAGTGGCGCCAGGGCATCTATCGGCCTGCCACCTCAACGACGTATGACGCACCTTGGCCCCAAGCCAGTGGAAGAATGCTACGTGAGTGCCTTGCAACCATGCTCGGCTGACGGTCCAGCATTATGCGATGCGGCAGTTGAGTCGTATCTGGATTTTGTCGACAGCGGACCGGTAGCTATCGAACAATCTTCAGGAAAGGGGACGTTCGGCTATCGGTTCTTCGCAAGACCATCCAAGCCTCAGTGGATCCGCTACGTCTTGGAAATAAACTTGCCAGCAGGGCGGTCAGTGTTTTCGGCCCATTTTCGTCCGCAGCGCCGATCTTCTCGGACATGAAGTTGGCATGCTTGGCGGTTCGGCCGCCGCAATGGCTCTTCTTGAGGCGCATGGCTTAGCGCTCATCACTGGACGGAACTGGCAGAACTCACAAGACGCCTCGCCAAAGCGGCTCCCGGCTTTCCCATTCTGGTGGATGCGGATCATGGATATGGCAATGCCACGAACGTTCACCGAACCATCTCCAAACTCGAATACGCCGATGCCGCGGGTGCCACGATCGAAGACACTCTGCTCTGCCCAGCACCAAGCCTGACCTAACCGCAACTAAGCTTGATTGGAGCTCGGATCATGGTTGATTCCGACCATGGCATGAGATGTGCGTGCGTCACGCGTCGTAGTGCTTTAGGTGGCAGCGCTGCTGTTACCGGTGCCACGCTCAAAAACGTAGGCTCTGCTTACGTACACTGGCAGACCGGCAAGGGTCAGTTGTTGATGGGGCGCTGGATGCGGATCAAAAGCAAACGAGACCGATGGAGACGCCAATCTACGACCTGGGCTTTCTCCGACAATTATAGAAAGCGAGGCTGTCTAAAACAGCCTCAAATTGCGTTCTTCTTCCAGTTCCATGAAGTGCTGCCTATGCCTGCGGATGTTGGTCATGTCTGGCATATCGGGCGGAGCACGAAGAAAGAGGGCTCGTTTTCCGATCTTCAAGCCGTGGGTGAGAACATCCGGAACTGCATCGCGTGCCCAGATAATTTCGAAGTCGTCGGTGAGCGTGAAAGCAAAACGGTCGTAAAGCTGATGAAGAGCAACATGCATGACGGCCGTGTTGACGACGACATCCTTGCCTCCAAGTGCAAGCGGCCAAAGGTGGACAACGTCAACCGCAATAGGCGGCCGCGGAAAGTGACATGATACTGTGAGATGATACAGCGGCGCTGGTCGATGCGGAGCGTGGCTCGACGGACCTGGTAGCTCCGAATCCGTGCAAGTCTCTCCCTATAGGAAGGGTCTTCATCAATATGCTGGTCGACATCGCTGAAATCGGAATATGATCGAGTATCATTATCCTGCGGACCTGCTGCGGCCACAGAGCCAAAACCAACCATGGTGCCAGTCTCTCCATAGTAGAGGATACGTTGGAGATGTTTCGCCTCGATCTTGCGAATCACGTGCTGCTCGCGCGAATAATCGCGTCTTCCATAAGCTTCACCAAATTCCAGCAGCACGCCAGCTAATTCACGTGGCGTCGGAAATGGAAGAGGCATCATGTTGGCAAGATGAAGGATGACGCGTTTGCCATCACAAGGATCAGCCTCGATACGGTGGATAACAGCTTTCGCTGCGAAACAGGCATTCAAGGCGGGTCTGTTTGGTACGCCACCCTTCGGTATGTAGATTATGCATGTTTGCGCTATGCCTTGCTGCAATGTCTGCAAATAGGAAGCTGAGCAGCGCATCTGATTGCTGGCCAAGAAGGCGTCGTTCTGCTCGTCCTGTCTCCATTTTAGAACGAGGTTTTGTTGATGATCCGCTTCCGCCGACATGATGCAGATCATGCCAGCTACAAAGATGCACAAGTACGAGCCTGAGGTTGTAAATGCCTGCTGTTTTGTTCAGCTGCACTTACTTGAAGTTGAATATCTAAATTAGCTTTCTCTAATTCTTTGGCGTATTTGAGACCGATGGTGCCTATACGTTCCTAGGCAGCTGCCACTCATCGGACTTGAAATCCTAGCTTCCTACTCAGGTGGGGATACCGCCGAGCCTTGGAGCTTGGACTCTCCGAAGCAGAAAACGTTCGATAGCGCAGGGTTCCTGCTTTTCGCTCTCGTGCATTTTGCTATGACAGAGCCCAACAGCCTCGCTTGAGGCATCGCTTATCGCTAACTCTCCAGCTTCATGCGGAGAGTTGCTGGAGGAATGCATGTATCTAGGTCTCGATCTCGGCACGTCGGGCGTTAAGGCGCTGCTTATCGATGATGAGCAGCGAATTGTCGGATCGGCGAATGGTTCGCTCGATGTGTCGCGGCCGCATTCAGGTTGGTCGGAGCAGGATCCGGACCATTGGATCCGAGCCACTGAAGAAGCGATCAGCACGCTTAAGGCTGCGCATCCGGCGGAGCTTTCCGCAGTAAAGGGCATAGGTCTGTCGGGTCAGATGCATGGCGCGACGTTGATCGATGCTGCCGGTGCGGTCTTGCGCCCGTGCATTCTTTGGAACGACACGCGCTCTTATCGGGAAGCTGCAGCGCTGGATGCTGATCCGCGCTTCCGCGACATCACCGGTAATATCGTCTTCCCTGGCTTTACCGCTCCGAAACTGGCTTGGGTGAAGACAAACGAGCCGGACGTTTTCGCTAAGGTCGCCAAGGTTCTCCTGCCGAAGGATTATCTGCGTCTTTGGCTCACCGGCGAAGCCATTTCGGAGATGTCGGATTCTGCGGGAACGGCATGGCTCGATGTCGCTAATCGCAAGTGGTCGTCGGATCTTCTTGCGGCGACCGATCTCGATGAAGGCCACATGCCCGCTCTCGTGGAAGGCACGGAAGTCGGCGGCACGTTGCGTCCCGAACTGGCCTCGGCGTGGGGTATCGGCGGCACCGTCGTTGTTGCGGGTGGTGCGGGCGACAACGCAGCGTCCGCCTGCGGTATGGGGACTGTGAAGCCGGGGTCGGCCTTCGTGTCGCTTGGCACCTCAGGCGTTCTGTTCGCGTCCAACGCTGCCTATCTCCCTAACGCTTCAAGCGCGGTGCACACCTTCTGCCATGCTCTTCCGGATACCTGGCACCAGATGGGCGTCATCCTGTCGGCCACCGATTCGCTGAACTGGCTGTCGCGTATCACGGGCAAGAAAGCTGCCGAGCTGACGCAGCCTCTGGGCGACACTCTGCGGGCGCCAACAGGTGTGACCTTCCTGCCTTATCTCTCGGGTGAGCGCACGCCGCATAATGATGCTTTGATCCGTGGCGTTTTCTCAGGGTTGGAGCAGGAAACAGGTGCGACCGAGATGACCCAGGCCGTGCTCGAGGGCGTGGCCTTCGCGTTCCGCGATAGTCTTGAAGCGCTGCGTGTGGCCGGTACGGAGCTTAGCCGTGTTACGGCAATTGGTGGCGGATCGCGCTCCCATTATTGGTTGAAGGTCATTGCGACAGCCTTGGGGATCCCGGTCGATATCCCTGCCGATGGCGACTTTGGTGCAGCGTTTGGCGCGGCGCGCCTTGGCTTGATTGCCGCGACCGGCGCTGATCCACTGGCTGTGTGCACGCCGCCGGCGACAGACCTCACCGTTGAGCCAGACAGCGCTTTGCGGCCGGCCTTCGAGGACGCTTACGAGCGCTATCGCAGCCTTTATCCGGCGATCAAGGCTGCTTGAGCCAAGACGCGGCACGGTTTTGGGAGGATCATCATGACGACAGGTTTTTTCGGCG